>CALECP010000286.1 GCA_937949915.1 uncultured Anaerolineae bacterium | reverse complement strand
CCTGCGACGGGTTAATTTTAGCGATTTGACGCTTTCAGACAGTCGAATTCGCAAAAAAGCGTCCCGCACAGACCACTTGCCTCATAAAAAACGAGCAAAAAAGGCAGAATGAGGCCGAGAGTTAGCTTAAACTAGAGATCACTTGAGAAAGAGCAATTCGCCAGAGTTGCTCTTTTTCGTTGCCGATGTGCAAAAACGGTGTGGTGCGGTATTGAGTAGGGTAGAGGTAAACGATATGCAGATTGAACTACACTCTACACACCCCATCAGAACCCAACTGGCACAATATGCCGATCAAATTCGGCAGAAGGAACTCGGCCGTTCGCTCAAGAAGGTGAACAGTAACGACCCGTACATTGCGCTCTGCTTTGAGCAGGTGGCTGAACGGATTGTCGCGCAACTACTCTCTGAGCCGTTTCGTCGGTTGGATGCGGAGCAGGGTGAGGGAATGTATACGGCCGTTATCGCTGATTTATTCAATTTCGCAGAAGGTATGCAAACCAGATGTGCAAATACCGTGATCATCGGTATTGAGTAAAGTGAAAGGATAACGAATTAACCTTTTCCTTTTTGTCTCAAAGGACGGCCGCACGTCTTGCTAGGTCGTTTCGCGGCCGTCCTTTTCTTTCAACAATCAACAAAACTACTCATTTTTTGAGGAGGATATGATGTTTCAGGATAAACACAAACCAACGTCAATCATAGCAATTTTGCTCATCATTCTGTTTATTATACAGACGGTCTCAGCCGCGCCAACAGTAGTCGATGGCGAATTCCGCTCATTCAACGGCGTGAACAATAATTTGAGCCGCCTCGACACAGGCACAACGTTTACGCAACTGTTGCGCCTCGCATCATCTGCGTATGTGGATAATGTTTCAGAGCCACGTGGGGGCGGCATCGACAGTCCCCCCACATTGCCGAGTGCACGGCTGGTGAGCAATGCGGTGTCGGCGCAGACGGGAGATGTGCCGAATACGGCCGGAGCGAGCAGTATGCTGTGGCAGTGGGGACAGTTCATCGACCACGACCTTGATTTGACAGAATCGGTCGATGAGCCGTTCCCGATTATTGTCCCGGCCGATGACACACAGTTCAATCCACCCGGCATCATCGGGCTGAATCGTTCGATCCACGACTCGAACACGGGAATTACAACGCCCCGTGAGCAGATCAATGAGATCACGACATGGATCGATGCGTCCAATGTGTATGGTTCAGATTCTGGCCGTGCCGCATGGAAACGAAGTTTTCAAGATGGGCGGCTCAAAATTCACAGCAGTACGCATGGGGAGTTACTTCCGATTGATAACGTATGTGCGGGGGGCGCACCACAATGTTTTGGCGCGGGGGATATTCGGGCAGGGGAACAGGCGGGGTTGACCTCGATGCACACGCTGTTTTTGCGTGAGCATAACCGATTAGCGACGTTGATTGCGGCCGACAATCCCTCATTTACGGATGAAGAGATTTTCCAACGCGCCCGTGCCATCGTCGCGGCCGAACTGCAACTGATCACGTACAACGAGTTCCTGACACTTTTGCTCGGCAATAACGCAATTCCGGCGTACAACGGCTACGACGATACGGTTGACCCACGCATCAGCAACGAATTTTCGACGGCCGCGTTCCGTGTCGGTCACACGATGCTCAATCCAATGTTGTTGCGATTTGATGGGAACGGGGATGAGATTCCGGCCGGACATCTTCCCCTCCGCGATGTGTTTTTCGACATGGATTTGATTCTTGATGATGGGATCGACCCCGTTTTGCGTGGCTTGATGGCACAACCTGCCCAGCAAATTGACACACTGATCGTGGATGACGTGCGGAACTTCTTGTTTGGACGGCCGGGTGCAGGCGGATTCGATTTGGCCGCGCTCAACATCCAACGCGGCCGGGATCACGGCTTATCAAGCTATGGTGACACACGGAACGCACTCGGTTTGCCGCTTCTATTCAGTTTTGATGGGGTGACGAGTGATCCGGCTGTCGCTGATGCGTTTACCGATGTGTACGGTACGGTTTACGAGGCCGATTTGTGGATTGCAGGGTTGGCAGAGGATCATGTGCCGGGGGCGTTGGTGGGGGAGACGTTCCATGCGATTTTGGCCGATCAGTTCACCCGTTTACGAGATGGGGATCGGTTCTGGTACGAAAATATCGACTGGACAGGGTACGGTTTTGCGGCGAATCCAGCGATTCATGCGAATGGGACGCAGTTAACGGCCGTCACATTGGCTGATGTGATTCGTTGGAATACGGATGTTGAACCCACGGCCGATCCGTTCCGCATTGATACGATTACGCCACCAACAAATAGCATCCCCGTTCTCATTGCTCCGGCGGATGGTGTAGAGGAGATCGATCCGGGCATCACATTCACATGGTCAGACCCTTCTGGCATCGCGGGAAGAACGTATACCGTCTTCTTTGATCAAGGTGTGAAACCGGCCGTTACGCCCATCTGTACGAACGTGACAACGACTAGCTGTACATACGACGAGGTGATTTCACCTAAAGAGATTCATTATTGGCATGTTGAAGCCACAGATAGTAATGGAACAGTAACGAGTGAGATTTTCAGCTTTGAGACAGGCATTTGGCCGGACAATCCGTATGTGTCTGCACCGCATGTGATCGGCATGTTTGGGCATGAGGTACGCATTCCTATTGGGTTCACAAACAACGGGCAAGATGTGGCAACGGGGACGTTTACGTTGTTGTACGATGCGGCTTGTTTGGAGATTGAGTCGGCCGATGCGGTCACATTCCTCACACCGTCTAGCTACTCCCCCTCCGTGTCGCTGGGGAGTGGGCAACTGGATTTCACGATTGCTGACCTCACACCTCCGTTGACAACGTTAGCCGATGGACACATCGCGGAGATCGCGTTCACGATTATTTGTCAGCCAGAGCAAACAACCTCACAACCGCACATCGATCTTGATTTCACGAACGTCTCGTTTGGGGGTGTGGGCGGTGAGAGTATCGAAGGATACGGCGCGGACGGTGTGGTCGTTGTCCAATCGGTGGGTCCCGCTTTGAGTATGCCGCCTGCGTTGATGGCTGGATCGGGTGAAACGGTGACGCTTCCCATCGCATACACAAGCAACGGCGCGGAAATCAGCAGTGTTGTGTTCACGTTGGATTATGACGGGACGTGCCTCTCATTTGATGACAGCGATCCTGATGGAGATGGGACACCAGCCGGGATCACGCTTTCCGTTCCGAACAGTTTCAGCGCGGCCGCCCATTACAACAACGAAGGTGATTTGGAGGTACACATCGCTGACTTCTCTAACCCGTTGGACGCATTGCCGGACGGCGTGATCGGCGAAATGCAGGTGACGACGTGTAGCGCGACACCGGGGGATGATGTGAATGCGGCCGTGATGATCGTCAATGCGTCTTACGGCAGTACGATGGGTGTGAGCATTCCGGGAACGACAAGTGGTGCGATGATCAACGTTGGCGCAAGCATGGTTGCGGGGGATTGCAACATGGACGGCCGGACAGATGCAGGCGATTTATCTGCTCTCGTCATCGAAATTTTCGATGGGGATGGGAACGCGCCAGTCAGTACACCGTTGGGCGACTTTGCTGGGCATCCGCTCGGATGTAACGCAAATGAGGATGCCCTGATTGACGCGGGCGATCTCTCCTGTATGGTGTTGCTGATGTTCGATGGGCCGGGCGCATGTTACGGTGAGCCAAAGACAAATGGTGTGACCCGTTCTGCGCGGAAAGCGCGTGAAGATGGGGCGAATTTGACTGCATTGCGCTTAGTTGCGCCCGATATGGTGAGTCCGGGTGAGACGTTTACGATGCCGTTGCGACTGGTCGATAGTCCGGGTAATATCACCTCGTTCTCGGTCATTCTGGACATCGACGAGGAGAAACTTGAGTTTGATGGCGCGGACAGCAATGGTGATGGGTTGCCGGACGGGATCATGCTCAACATGCCAGCCAGCTACGCGCCGATCTCAGCGTATGACGCTACCGATACAGATGGTGAAATCGACTTGGGTGGGTTCAGACCGTCCCCATTTGGTGCGCCGTTGGCGGATGGCGAGTTGGGCGTAATCACATTGCGCTTAAAGGAAGGCGCGATGAGTGATGCAACGGTGCGTTTGCTTAGTCCGTCATTAGGTGATGATGCGGGGCGGAGTGTGAATGTGTCGGCCGAAGACAGCACCATCATGGTAATGGGCAGTGTGCCGACTGCAATTACGTTGGACAGTGTGATGACCACATACGCATCGACTTGGCATTGGGTCACATTGTTTACCATTATGATCGGTTTGGTAGGCGGGACATACCTGTTTACACGCCAAGTATAAAGTTGATTGTTTTGTAGGGGTATGGTTAACCATACCCCTACGCCAGAGAAAGGAGTTTTGATATGAGCAGCCAAACGAAATGCAAAGGGTTTTCTTTAGTTATTGCTCTGCTATTTATCGTGAGTGGATTGATGAGTTTGTTGTGGGTTAGAGGGGTAATGGCCGACAATTCATCCGGTATGACAACGGAGACAACAAGGGTCGGGCCGAACTTATTTGTCGATGACATCAGATTTTCGCCCGAAAACCCAGAAGTGGGTGAGGAGTTCACGATTGCGGTGACGATTCGGAATGGAGGAGATGATTCGCCCTTTATCGGCCGGATCAACGTCTATGTCAACCCTGATGACGTGCCACCCACGCGGGAGACACGCCACACGGTACGGACAGGTGTGTTTGATGTGCTTCCGGCCGGTGAAACACACTCATTTTCGGTGACGAATGACAGCTACTTTACGGAAGATGGTCAATTTCCTGTTTATGTGTGGGTGGATTACGACAACATCGTTGACGAAGCACATGAAGATGATAATTTGTCTGATCTGCACTGTATTGTTGTAGGAACAGGAGAAGGGAATAATCGTTGTAACGATGCACCGTCACCGGATATTTATGAGGCGAACGACAGTTGTGCCGATGCCACTTTGCTTGAACCGAATGGGATGATGAGAGAACATAATTTGAGCCCCAGTGTTGAGAATGTCGGGGAAGAAAATGATGTCGATTGGTTTAAATTTGAAGCAGTATCAGGCATGACATACTTGTTTGAAATTGAGGATGTGGGACCGAATGCGAATGTGATAGCTGAGTTGTGGGCCAATTGCCGAACACGTCCATTTGGGAGTCGGAAAGTGTTCACATATTCAACAACCACATCCCAAACGTATTATATTAAGACGTTTCATAATGATGACAATTATGGTCCTAATACGACGTGGAGAAGCCGTTTAACGATTTTAGAAGAGTGCGTCGATCACTCTGAACCAAACAATACGTGTCATACGGCCGCGCCCATTGCGCCCGGAAGTACAGAACAGCACACGTACTGCAAAGTTGGGGACGAGGATTGGACCGTATTGAATGTTGAGGCGGGTGTATCGTATGAGATTGCGTTGAGAGACATTGGTGATAACGCCTCCTCGAATATGCAGATTCATGCGTCATGTAACTCTCCTTTCGTCAGCTTGGCGGGTGAATTGACGCATAGCCATACAGCCGATGAAGATGGCCAGATATTTATCCGTACCCGTAACGATGATGAGGATGTAATTGGGGATGATACGAACTATACGCTTTCCGTTACGTCTGATGGAGGCGCAGACGGGGAGTGTGCATCGAATGATGCGTATGAGCCGGATGATTCACGAACAACCGCAAAGTCAATAGAAGTGGGTGCGGAGCATTTACAGACACATCGGGTGTGTCCCGCAGGGGATGCCGATTGGGTGAAATTTGATGCGGTTGCTGGCGAAAATTATACGATTGAGACACTCAATTTGGGGCGGACGGCCGACACGGTTATCACGTTATACGATCCATCTGGAAATGAGATTGAGCATAATGATGATGTGGGGGGCGGACGAGCGTCACAGATTAGCTGGCAAGCACCGAGTAACGGCCAATACACCGTACAAATGCGTGATTTCAATCAAGATGTAGCGGGAAGCAACACACGATATGACATTCAAATCATTACAGGTGTATGTGAGCCGGACGCTTTCGAGCCAGATAATGCTCAACTGAATGCGAAGTCGTTGCCAATAGATGGTACGATTCTGCCATCCCGTAATATCTGCGGTGTGGGAGACAAAGATTTTTATGTATTAGAGATTCCAGCGGCCGAAACATACATCATTGAAACAGGCGAGTTAGGGAGCAACTCAGATGTGACGCTGACGTTGTTGGACAGCAGTGGAGATGAACTGAGCCACAACGATGATGGGATTGAGGAAGGTGGGGATCGGATTCAGCACACATTTAGTGCGGCCGGAACATACTATGTGCGTGTCGAAAGTTTTGATCCAGCGCATTTCGGTTCTAGTGCAACGTATCGGATCAGTGCTAATGTGTATGATGGAATAGAATCCCCAACACCCCCATCTCCACCTGATATTGCACCACCGTTTTTGTCAGCTGATAGCGATACAGGGATTGACACGTTAATTTTGGCTAACTATGCGCGGATGGTTGCATTGTATGGGGCGGCCGATGCGGATTTGGTGATGGCAAAGGCAGAGGACTTGGCGATAGATGCGGGGGTGAACGGCATTGTGATCGATGTCAGCAGTAATCAGATGGTTCAAAGAGAGTATGATCAGTGGATACCGATTATTAATGACAATAGTGAGAACAATGTAAACCGAGCGAACGATGTGGCGGCCGCTATTCGTCGGGTTGTGATGCAATCGTTGCAAGCACACAGCGGGATTGAGCATGTTGTGGTTGTAGGAAGCGATGAGATCATCCCGTTCCAACGCATCAAAGACCGAACACAATATCGTGAGACTGAATATGTTGACGATCATTTGGACACCGATCATCCAACAGGGGTTGCGCTTAAGTACAGTTTTTATCTAACTGATGATTGTTATGTTGATCGGAAGATGTCGTCGGGATACGGGCGGAGACGATTCTGTCTGCCTGATTTGGCTATCGGCCGTCTCGTCGAAACGCCTGCTGAGATGATCAATTTCATAGACGGATATTTGGACAATGATACGGTCGTTGTAGATAAAGTTTTGGTAACAGGATACGACTTTGTACAGGATGGCGCAGATGAAATTTGTACAACGTGGGACAAACATTTCTTACCTGATACGGTCAATTGTACTCTGATTGGGGACAATTGGTTGCTAGGGGCATACAGTGATGCGCGGATTGAACCAGTCGGGTCGCCGTATCTTGTCCAGTCGATCAATGGTCATGCGAATCATGGTCGGGAAGGGGTGCCACGAGGCAATGAAGATGCGAGTGGTGAACAGACGTTACGTGCTGAGGCGATTACGGTCAGTACGGCTGATTACATGGGTGGCCTTGTCTACACACCCGGCTGTCATGCGGGGTTGAACGTGCCAGCAAGCAACGATTACAGTCCGCTTGATCTGCCACAAGCATACGCTACTCAAGGAATCAACTACATTGCGGGTACCGGATATGGTTGGGGATCACGCACGGGCGTTGGGTTGTCGGAGCAGTTGATGGCGATTTATACGGCTGAGATTACGGCCGACTCTACGGTTGAAATGGGAACAGCTCTGCTCAATGCAAAACATACGTACTTTAGCCAATTGATGAACGAATCTGCCCATTTGGATAAGTTGGATGCAAAAGTGTTGCAACATATCGTGTATTATGGCTTGCCGATGTATAAATTACAGACGAATGGGAGTGTCCAGCGGCGGAGTCGTCAAAATAATGATCCGTTCCCCAGCCTCTCGTTCAGCTTCGATTCGGGCGTTCTCACTAATCCAAATCAGCCACTTTCAGATGCGTACTTTGTCTCTCTCGACTTGACGAATCAAGCAGGCTTGACTGAAACGGTTGAGGGGAGTGACGGCCGTTACTTCTCAATTGATGGTAGTAAAGCAACAGCGGCCAATCGCACCATTCAACCTCTGTTTTATACGAATGTTGGTGAACCAGAGGCAGACCCTCTGCGTGGTGTGATTTTCATGGGTGGAACGTATCGGACAGAGCAAAACTTCGATCCGATTGTCTCCTCGCCAGAGAATGAGTATGACGTGGCGGAACGTGAGAATTTGCCGCCGTCGGGATGGGATCCGGCCGTGCCTGTCACAGTGCGAAGCCATGAGATGATACAAGAACTGCTCATACCGATGGGACAGTACAACGGGGAGTTGGCCGAACAGCGCGTCTACAACAATGTTGATGTCAATTTGTACTACAGCATGAGTGGTGACCAAATACCCCCCACCATCGCCCATGTCAAAGCGGTTTATGATCGCGTGACGGGAGATGTGACGTTCTCCGTCAATACGACTGATGTGTACGGTGTTGATGAGGTGATCATCGCGTACACAGAAGGGACGGGGACATGGGAGAGCGAATATCTTGTCCTGCGCGAGGGTAAATGGACAAATACGATTGATGGGTCGGCGGACACACAATTTTTTGTCCAAGCAGTCGATGAACATGGGAATGTGGCGTATGACACGAACAAAAACCATTACTACACACCGATAATCATCGATGCACCCTCAGATATTCCCCTCCAAGTTGGTGTTTCACAATTGACAACGAATGTGCATCCCTCTATCACAGTTGTCATCCTGACACTCATCACGCTGGTTCTGTGTACCAATTTATTTTGGTATGTGCAAAAACGGGGATAAGCGGTATTGAGTAAAGTAGACGGGCTGTTCTAGTCGTGAGATAAGGAGAGGAATGTCCGGCCGGATTGAGGGATTCGGCCGGACTCCCCCACAAACATTAACGTAGAGTGATCTCATCGGCCGAAATCGCTTTGTACACAAATGAAGGTTACAAAATGGCAGAAAGGAACGACGTTTCTCGCCAATAACACTTATTAAACCGACACGTCCCGTGCTATCGCACCGAACGTGCGGCTTAACAAGAACTTGCACCTGACAGCCTGCGGATACCGAGCCTACGGCTCCGAATCCTTGTCTGCAGGTGAAGCAGACATTCATAGGAAAGGAGATTCATCATGAATTTATTGAGAACGAAAACACGATTGATAGCAGGATTGATGTGCCTGTTTGTTTTATTGCTTGCTCCGCACGATGCAACATTGTTTGCACAGAGCAACTTCAACTGCAACAATGTGACAGAGATACCGACAAACGAATGTCAAGCCCTCGTCGCATTTTATAATAGTACAGGAGGAAATAACTGGGAAAGCTATGCAAAAGTAGGCTGGCTACAAACGAATACGCCTTGTTCATGGTCGGGTATATCGTGTGGTACAAACACTGTAAGATCAATTCGATTTCCAGATTATGTAGGAGTGACTGGAACTATACCATCTGAAATTGGCGATCTACCCAACCTAGAGAACCTGACATTAATTGGCGGAAATATTACAAGTATTCCACCTGAAATTGGCACTTTGCCTTTGGATACCCTGTGGTTAGATGGTATACAATTAACGAATGTTCCAAGTGAATTGTGGAATGTGTCTAGTTTGAGGTCATTGAATCTTGATAACAACTCCCTAACAACTATTCCACCTCAAATCGATAACTTAACAAATCTCTTCTACCTGAGTATCCATGATAATCAGTTAACAACATTGCCACCTGAGATTGGCAATCTTTTCAATCTAGAAAGGTTATGGATGCAAAATAATAGATTTGGATCGATCCCATCTCAGATTGGCAATTTGTCTAAGTTGCAGACTTTAGCCCTTCAGCGCAACAACCTAACGACAATTCCTAGTTCGATAGGGAATTTAACAAATTTGGAAGATTTACTTTTGAATGGTAATCAGTTGACAAGTATTCCCAGCGGGGTTAGTAACATGCTTGATATGAAATCGTTGTATTTACATGATAACCAAATCACAACATTACCAGATATGAGTAATCTTACAAAAATGCAGAAATTGTATCTGGGGGGGAACCCATTAAGTGATTTTCCAAACGAAATTTGGACATTTACTGAATTAGAAGAGCTATGGTTGTACCGAACACAGATGACAGACATGCCTTCATCAATTGGAAATCTTGTTCATTTGCAGGACTTGAATGTAGGGGGAAATGAATTGACAAATATCCCATCTACGATAGGGAATCTATCCAGTTTACACACGCTGAATGTTTCAGGTAATCAGTTAACAAGTTTGCCCAGCGAAGTTGGTAATTTGTCTAGCCTAACATTACTTGCGGTTAATGATCAACCGTTGGTAGATTGGCCAACTACATTATCTAATCTAACTAATCTTGATAGTTTGTATTTACGCAACTTATGTGAGCCAGCTACTGCAAATTTACAAACATGGATTGACACTGTTTCCAATGTATATGATCGTAGTGGTGTGTTGTGTTCAAATGTCAGCATAGCAGGGCGACTGTGGATTGAACGCAATGGAACGAGTGGATACCAAACATCAGTAGATGAACCCTTGGGAGGAATTAATGTACACATAACTGGATCGATTGCTGGTACACCAACAACAATGGTGGCCACTACAAATTCTAGTGGCTACTACAGAATGAACAATCTACCATTCACACAATACACAATCGTCCCTGATACAACCACATTGTTAAACAATACTGATATAAACCTTGAATCAGACCCTAACGGTTTATTGGATGGTGAATCAACTGTATCGTTGACTTTAAGTAATCCTAGCCGACTGACACAAAGTTTTGTTTATGCTGATCCCCCAACTCCCACACCAACACCAACCAACACACCAACACGCACCCCTTTACCACCTCCACCAACTGACACACCAACGCCGACTAATACACCTGTCCCTGTGGGAAACATCGGAGGATTTCTTACTCATGTTGTTGGTAACGATCCAGTCCCCGGTGCAACAATTTGGTTACGAAACGCATCAGGGAGTTTGATTGACCAAACTGAGACAGACTCAAATGGTATTTACCTTTTCACTAATGTTGTTGTAGGAACTGGTTATCAGGTGTCGGTTGACCCATCAACGATTACTCGCCCTGATGGTGCAGATGCTGATCCGTATGATAAAGACCCTCTCACATTGACCAGTGAAGGGGGGATTCGTGTTCTGAACGGCCAAACAACAAATGTTAATGTTACCGTTGATGAACCGACACATACACCCACGCCAACAGATACGCCTCCACCATCACCCACTCCTACAGGGACACCGATACCATGTGGTGACATTACGGGGTATGCGACTCACTTGGACGGCGATCCCATTCCAAATGTCGTGATGGTTCTGAGAAATGCCTCTGGAAATTTAGTTGAAACCGTAGAAACGCAAGATGATGGTGTCTATACTTTTGAGTGTGTTGATGTGGGAACAGAATACAGCATCTCAATTGATGTAACGACATTGACGATTCCTGATGATGATGACCCTGACCCGTATGACAAAGACCCGTTCACATTAGCACCGATTACGGGGATCGCTGTGACGAACAACCAAGTGACTGTTGTTGATGCCGTAACAGTCACTGATCCAACCTATACACCGACACCGACACCGACACCGACATTTACCCCCACACCAATCACGCCTACACCTAACCCTGATGGTGATGAATTTGAAATGGATGATTCGTGTGCGTCTGCAAGCGATATTCCGACAACAGGGTTGAGCCAGAACCATACCTTCCATGACGCAGGGGATGTCGATTGGATTCGGTTTGAGACGGTTGAGGGGGAGACGTATCAACTGATTGCTGAAGTGCCGTATGGTTCATCGGCTAATGTGGTTGCTGAAGTTCATGCCAATTGTGATGTGGTCACGTATGTCGATCAACCGCTTTCTAACTATGTGCTTCTCAATATCCGCGCCCGTCATACCGGTTATTACTGGGTGAGTCTGTTTAATGATGATCTAGACCTATTTGGGGCTGATGTTGCATACCGCGTCTCTGTGTCACAAGTACGGGAAAGTGACCAAGGGGCGGTGATCATCGTGGCCGGGCGCGATCAAGCGAATGATCCGCTTCAATCGAATATCCACGATGTAACGGATCGCGTGTATGAGATGTTCTATGATGAAGGGTATGCACATAGTCAAATTCATTACATCGCTACCGATGCACACCCGAATGATAATCCGAATATACAAGTGGATTATGATGCAACGGTAGCGAACTTTCAGACGGCCGTTTTGAACAGTATCCTCAATTTTGACCAAACCAACGAAGCGGAATCGCTGACGATTTACATGATGAGTCATGGGTTCGATGATGGTTTCTACTTGGATGATGTGAATGACCAACGTGTGTCTCCTGAACAGTTGAATCAGTGGCTTGATGCGGTGCAGATGGGACGGCCGAATCTTGAGATCAATGTGATCATCGACGCATGTTATGCGGGTAGTTTTGTCAACGATTCTAACGAAACAATTGCAGGGACGAATCGGGTTATCATCGGGTCATCACCCCATAATAGCGTGGCGTGGTCATCGTTTGGGAGTTCCAATTTCTCCGATTTCTTCTTGTTGGGTCTCAACCAGAGGCGCAGTATCAAGGAAGCGTTTTTGGTCGCGCAGGCGGCCGTAAGTTCGGGAGAAGTGCAACAATTAGCATGGATCAACGATAACGGTGTCCAGCTATCAACCAAAGATGCGGTGGAGGGTGCCGGTGATTTATTGGCGGCCGATCGCTATCTTCGTGATATTGATATGCCGATTGATATTGTCTCACCACTTGGCATATTGGGTGCAGAGCCGATTATCGATCCAGATTCGCTCACAGTCGAAGTTGTTAATGGGGTCGTCGATATTCAATTATCGGTTAACGCTGATCCAGACGGTGCAGGGATTGGGATGGTAGAGGCGATCTTGTACCCACCATCAGTCGATGTAGACAACCCACCGACCAGTGCAGAAGAGTCACCGATATATCCGACTATTCAACTGACCGACAGTGATGGAGATGGAACGTATCAGGGTGAGTTGTCTTTGGGTGAGACCGGAACGTATCAAGTCGTTATCCGCGCACAAGGGATCACCACAGAAGATGTGGATGGTGTTGTGTTAGAGGCTCGCCCCGTTACGCAAACCTTCACAAATGATACACCCTCACCGTCTGTGCCATTGGCTGTTGTGCAAACGACATCGCAAACATCTTACCCCTCTGTCTGGTTGGGTGTGTTGGTCATAGTGGTTGTTTTGTGTAGTGGAATGGCATACATGTGCAAAAACGGCCGTAATCGGTATTGATTAAAGTAGAAGAGCTGCTCCTGTTGTGAGAGAGGAATGTCCGGCCGGATGGAGGTGATTCGGCCGGACTCTCCCACAAACATCAGCGCAAAGTGATATCCTGAGATGAAATCACTTTGCACAAAAATGAAGGTTGAAAGATGACAAAAAGGAACTGGAATATGAACAAATTGCTATTGAAATTACAGATCGGGTGTATGTTTGTTTTTCTCTTCTCATTTGTGGTGATGGGCAAAAACACAATGGCTCAAGGGACGGGAACAGGAGCAGTCCTACCGAATTCCTTCGAGTGTGCGTCTATTACAGAAATTCCTGCTGATGAATGTGAAGCCCTTGCCACTTTCTATGAACAGATGGACGGTGAAAATTGGCAATACAATGGTGAATATTTCTCTGGGGAGGCTTGGTTCTCAAACATTGAGCCTTGTGACTGGCACGGCATCCGTTGTGGAGACGGTCGAGTCACCAGTTTATATTTAGGAAGTACAGTCACAGAACCATTTGGGCTTTCTGGTGCGCTTGATCCCAGTATTGCGAATCTAACACAATTGTCTGATTTATGGCTGGATAATAACGAATTGACATCTATTCCTGCCTCAATCGGTAACTTGAATAACTTAACCTATTTAAGTTTGAATAATAACCTATTGACTTCTATGCCTGATGAGGTAGGAAATCTTACTAACTTAGAAACACTTGGAGTCCAAAGTAATAGACTCGCATCTATACCATCCTCGTTAGGTGATTTGACATCATTATCTACACTATCTTTTTATGACAATCAAATAAATGCCATTCCCGATGAATTATGGACTTTAACCGAGTTGACGATTCTATCATTATCCACAAACCACATCAGAGCTATTTCCCCCGCAATTGGCGATTTGACCAACCTCACATTTTTGGATTTAGGGGGAAACTATTTTGGCTTATGGCCTGATACGATTACCAATTTGACTAATCTTGAAACGTTGAACATGGGTACATTGTGTGAACCGGATGCTACTGATTTGCAGACATGGCTTGATAATATTCCATCGGTAAATTACAGAAGTAGAGTCTTATGTTCTGAAGTCGAAATTTCGGGGCAATTGTGGGAAGATGTTGATAGTGATGAGATCTTAAACGAAGTAGACAAGCCAATTGAGTATAAGGAGGTACAAATATATTACCCCATTGGTAATGGGGAAGTGATCAGTACACAGATAACGACAGATGAAAATGGTTTCTATAGTATCAATTCCTTACCATTTGCAACTTATACAGTTACAGTTGATATTGTTCAAGATGTTAGTGGGGGTGTTTTTATAGGAGCCGGTACATGTTGTGCTTTGCCTAGGATTATATACTTGTCATCTGAGTCTGATAATGTTGTAGACGGTTCTTATGTTGTGACCCTTTCATCAAGCGATTTCAACCAGCCTACATACGATTTTATTTATACAGAAAACTCTCCTTATACACCAACCCCAACTAATAATGTGCCATGTCCTACAATTTGTTTACCTCAACCCTCTACAAACACCCCCACGCCAACACATACTCCCGTTCCACCAACTGATACACCTGTTCCACCTATAAACACACCAACAGTAACATCCATACCTACTTTGACACCAACGATGACATTTACACCGACTCCCATCCCGATGGCAACGTTCACACCAACACTGATACCAACAGTGACATTCACACCTACCCCGACACCAACTGCAACCCTCACGCCTACTCTGATACCAACTCCCACACAAGATCAATTTGAGGGTGATGATAGTTGTGAGGAGGCAACGTTGATTAGTACAGGGGGGATTGGGCAGAATCATACATTCTATGATGCAGGGGATATGGATTGGATTCAGTTTGAGACGGTTGCAGGAGAGATTTATCAGGTGATTGTTGAGGTGGATGGGGAGTCACGGGCGGATATAGTAGCTGAAACATACTCTATCTGTGATGTTGTGGCGTATGTAGACAATCCATTTAATGATTATGTCGTTATTAATGTGGTTGCTCGACATGATGGTTATTACTATGTCAAGTTGTTCAACGAGGATGAGACTGTATTTGGGGATGACGTAGATTACAGAGTGTCAGTAACACAACTGCGAGAGGTTCAAACGGGATCGGTGATTATTGTTGCAGGGCGGGAGACATTAGATGATGATCTTCAAAAAAATATCCACAATGTGACGGATAACGTCTATCGTCTGTTCCACGAAGAAGAGGGGTATCCACACGATAACATTCATTACATGGTAACAGATGCTTATGACCGTAGCGATCCTAACATTATCATTGATACACGAGAGGCAACCGGTGATAATTTGCGAGATATGATCATCAATGGTGTATACAATCAGGTGAATAACGAACAACCATTGACAATTTACATGATGAGTCATGGGTCTGGGTCTGGGTTTTATCTGGATGATGTCAACGGACAGCATGTTACCCCGGCCGATCTGGATAGTTGGTTGGATGAGTTGGAGGAGTTACGGCCGGGTCTCGAAATCAACCTCATTATTGACGCATGTTTTGCAGGGAGTTTTGTTGAGAATCCTGACGAAACTGTGGCAGGAGAGAATCGGGTTGTGATCGGCTCGTCGGCCGCGAATCAATTCGCATGGTCATCGTTTGGAAGTGCGAATTTTTCTGACTTCTTCCTGCTTGGTTTGCAACAAAGGAGAAGTCTTAAAGGGGCATTTGAGGCGGCTCAAGCGGCCGTTAGTACAGGGATTATACGCCAAAACGCATGGATTAATGACGATGATGATAGTCGGCCGAATGAGGCAGAAGATGGTGATGTCGCCGCTACTCGCTTTTTACTTTCATACAATTCGCTAGAAGACCCAACAGTGCCAGAGTTGCCTATCTCATCCATTTTGTCAGAGCCGATTATCGATCCTGATTCGGTGTCTGTCACAATCACAGAGCTTACATCTGTCAACCCCATTTTGGGTAATGTAACAGTTGCTGGTTTTGAGGTGCGGGTTACGGCCGATTCTGATAGTTTGGGGGTGGCGGCCGTTCAAGCCGTTCTTTATAGACCATCACTCAGCCCAGATGAGTTGCCAACTATCATCGAACTAGAAAATGTTGAAAATGACATCTATCAGGGGTCTATTGCCTTGCTTGAGCAAGGTAACTATGAGGTACGGTTTTATGCACAAGGGGCTGTGCCTGATGGAGTTAATGTCTCATTGGAGGCGCGGCCGGTTTCCGAAACGTTTACCTATGGCACAGTACCGTTGTCCGTCTCGCAAACAGCATCGCATACGTCTTATAACATTGCAGTTTGGATGAGATTTTGGGCTATCATTCCGCTTGCCACACTGACGGTGTGTGTTGTGTGCAAAAATCAGATTTACTAAAAGCTACCTCTGGCAGTGGCATAAGAAAGGTTCTAACGCAGTTAGGCCGTTCCAAAGAAATGATGATCATCCAAGATTTTGGATTGTACCTCTGGTAAGAACGTACAAAGCAGGATGATTTATTTCTGGATTCTCTACCGGACACCTCCATTAAGAAGGGGAGGTTTGAAGATAACATCGAAATCAAGCCCCTGAGTTAAGGCATATTTCATCCAGTCCAGACCAAGTCGAAACAAACTTTTGTCTGTTCGGTGTGTTCTGTCAATTCGACTCTTTAACGTTTTATCATTCATTATCTTGACACCCAAATAGACCATCCAAATATAAGCGAGTACAGCCGCGACCAATAAGCGACGAATGCGTTGCGGGATTGCAAGATGACTTTTGTGAATGTGAAAGCCACGGCTTTTTTGGTCTGAAAACAGTGTCTCGATTTTGAAACGATGTTTGTAGAATGCAATGCAATCATTGAAACAACGCAGATTTGAGACCAGATATACTGGTTTTTTATGTGGATTTGTCCACCATGCGATGATCGTGACTGGACTCAACTCTTTTTTTGTAAAGGCGGCATCTGTGACAGATGTTACCGTATTTTCACCGGCCAGCAATTGACGAATCGGGTACTGTTCACCCTCATGGGTAAGGTAAAGTTGTGGAGATGTTCGGCAAACAAACGCCCAGTCAGTTTCTGTTTTTAACCAATTCAACAGATCATAGCTATCAAATTCGGCATCGCCCAACAACACGATCTCTGCACTAGCAGGTAATATCGCCTTGAGTTGCTTGAGCAAAGCAATATGTTGTGTTGCTGGCAAATGTCCCTTTTTCCCACGGCAAACAGTCCATGATAAAGGTAGCAAGCGACCTTTATAAATAACGCCAACCATCAAAACCATACACCCGCGTCCCACAACACTGCCATCAATGGCAAGCATCAAGGGTTGATCTCCTAATGCTTGCAAAATTAACTGGGCAAACGGCATATATATCGTTTCGGGATTAACGTGTTTGTTTTTTACAAAACGATGGAAGCGTTTTGTTAGACTTTCTGGCTTTGATGAATGAGGAATATGTAAACTAATCTCACTCAATTGTGCTTTTCGCCCTGTTACAATGCCTGCTACCAGCATCGCAAGCACGATAACCTGATTTTCGCTACTTGTTGGCAACATTTGTTTCATCATTTTCAGAACTTTCGTGTACACTTTCATCTTATCAGTCATAAGTCACCTTCTTTTTGTTGTGATTAAGAAGTGTCTTATGATTGATTTATTCGTACAAGTTTTCTATGTTCGGTAGAGAAACTTTGATTAAATTTATCCTGTAATCTTTCCCATCCGTTATGTCCTTCTCTTCAGGGAAAAAACATCGAGGTGGTATGTGTTCTTTGCTTGTTGCCTTCGCCGAACACATGTAACAGGTTTGCTTTTTCTCGTTCATTTGTCACACTCTGTTTACCAAAACGGCTCAACTGTATCGTCGTCCCAGCGATCTTGTACGTCTCGTCGGCCGTCCAGATACCGGCTCGGTGTGTAGATGCCATCGGCACGACGGCGCATCGGCCGCTGTGATCTTTGTGGCGCATGGCTGCCTGCCGTTTGTCCGGCCGCGTGACCCTTGCCATACCCATTCCCATACAGCCCCATCGACGCATTCCTGCGCCGTCTGTCATGCAGGCGATCCCGCCGTTCGAGATAGCTCATTTGGCGGTTGATAAAGTGTCGTCGGCCGCCCCTGCGCTGTGTCGGCCGCGCAACCCTGCGCTGCGTCATCCGGCCGGGTTCTAGCCCCAGCTTGTTGATATGCAAATCGCTCACTTGCCCCGTGAACCGCGCCGCATTAAACAGGCTAATGTCGTGCCGCGTCTCTTGCCGTTCCGCCATATCTGCCATGATTTCGCCGATTACGCTGGCAAATTTATAGCCATGCCCACTGAACCCCGCCCCAAACGATACTTGCGGATATTGCGGGTGCAGGTCGATGATAAAGTGTTTGTCGGGCGAATTGGTGAACATGCACGTTTTGAGCGTGAGCGTCGGCCCAGCCGCTTTCGGGAAGTGTCGTGCCGTGTGTTCGCGTAGTAATTCCTCGTCTTCAACGGACGGCTCCCACTCGAACTGCTCCGGTCGTTCATGTTCTTCAAAGTGGTGGTAAATACCGATTTTGAACCCCGGCACACCATAGATCGGGAAACCGTAGCTTCGTGCATCGTCGGTGAGCAAATTAAAGACGGGAAACACGTCCGGCTGGTACAGTTCCGGCCGTTCTGGCTGAAACCACGCTAACACTTGCCGTTCTGGTGTCGCCAAGCCGTTGAGTAGGGGGAGAATGTCAGAGTTCCATGCCCCGGCCGTGATCACCAGCGAATCAGCTTCATAGGTGGCCCGATTGGTAAAGACGCGCACCCCGTCGCCCACAGGCTCCCAGCCGAGGACTGTTTCCCGGCCGTGAATTTCCGCGCCCATCGCCATCGCCGCGTTCGCAAACGCCACCGTACACCGTTCTGGCACAAGGAAACCGCCATCTTTTTGGTAGACGGCCATCGTGTCGTGCGGCAATTGGTAGCCAGGAAAGCGCGTGTTTAGCTCTTTGCCAGACAGCACTTCATGTGGCGTGTTATGCTCGATCACAGAGCGGAATGATCCCTTAAACACCCAACTATCGGCCGGACCCGCATCAATCGAGCCGATCTTGTGCAACAGCTTTTCGCCACTGCGTTGCTCAATTTCGTTCCACAGTTCATACGCCCGTTTGAGCAGCATCACGTAGCTTGGATGCTCGTAATACGCCATCCGAATGATGCGCGTGTAGCCGTGCGACGACCCCATATCGTGCGGAATGTCGTACTGCTCCAGCCCCAATACGCGCTGACCGCGCTTCGCCAATTCGTACACCGTCGCACTGCCCATGCCCCCGATGCCGATCACGATTGTGTTGTAATGTTTTGAATAACTGTCCATAGTTGGTAACTACCTATCGTCCGCTCGATATTTGAATCGCACAGCGTAATTTTCAATAAATTCTCCCCAAAATGGGATATTTGCGATTAGTTTTGCATCGTAGTTAGCTGTAGAGTTTCTTTGAGCATCATCAAGGTCTAGGTTAAGTAACGAATGAAGTTCCGATAACAGAAATCTCTTCAAATCAGTGCCATATACGATAATGTCCGATTGATGAATCGAAAGCACCGGATTTCCTGTTTGTACCGGAGCACCTAACAGAAACCGATGTCCGGTGATTGGGATCAAGGGTGGCGCATTGTCGATTAATGCAACCATAATATCACGCCGTTCATTTGCTGACAGCGGCCGTTCCCCCCAGCTATCAAACCACAATCCACTATGGTCAATATCAAATAACAAACCGTCTCTGACTCGTCTTTTTGCATCTGCAATATGTTCTGAATCAGTCAACCAATTGTATATGGATGGCACATCAAGTTGCACCCGCTCACCATCTCGCCATCTTACACATGACCTCGCATGGTTTGGCGCACCCAGAGCTTTCAAAAAATGAACATAGTCCGGTGGAAATTCTAAATTCCAATCCTTTTGAAAGATTGTAATTTCCTCTTCTGAGTATCCGCGCCAACGCGTACCTCGTACCCAATTACAACCTCCGTATTCATCAAATTTCTTTGGGTTATAACTTGCCCACACAGACTCAGTTGCATCTTTAAACCATACCAAGAATTCATCAAAAGGCATGTCATTGAGTAATTCGAGATCGTTTTGCATGTTCATTTTATTTGATGTATGTATTCATTGTTGCAGCCGAACACACGCTGATCGCGCTTCGCCAATTCGTACACCGTTGCACTGCCCATATCCCCGATGCCGATCACGATTGTGTTGTAATGTTTTGAATAACTATCCATAAGTATTTCAGTAAGTTAGTAAGTCAGTTCAGTTTGTGCGTGTTATGAATAACCACAATCGCCAGCGTATTGGAATTGGTGATTGCCGTCGAAAATATTGTTGCCTGTTTGATGATTCGAGTCCGTTGAGCCAACTTTCCCAAGCTGCACGATACGATTCACCATATCCCATTCGCCAGAATATGGACATCGGCCGGTCGCGTGGAAATTTTCGCCAAGGAGCGGGAAGGAAGCCATTTTCGTCGCTTTCTTGGTCAATAATTTCTTGCGTGTGTTTCTCAAATTCAATCATAAAATCACATTACTGAAATACTGATTAACCCTTCTTTCTTGACCGTATTGATTGCTTTGTGGTCGATGACCTCGCTGGCTCGTCGATTTTACGTGTGCCGTCTTGCACCTTGGCGCGGAGACGTGCGCCGGATGAGTTGACGAAGGGTGTAGTGACTGATCGACCGTGCATTTTACGCTTACACATTATTATGAAGCTCATCTCAATACAATAACGCAGAAGATGGTTAATGTCACTATAATTATCAAGTTCGCCGATGTTTTTCAATGGTTTCAAAAACCCTAGAAAATCCGGTCATATTGTTGTACGTTTTTTTGCAAAACAAGCTACAATAGTACTAAAGTACTGCCAGTATGATTCCGCTAACGTATTTAAGGAACATACATCAACAATAGATACATAAAAATATAGTTTCGTGATGTTGTCGGGCATGCACTGCTGTTGTTTGCTTTTTTGCACACATTCTAGTGAGCGAGCTACTTTGCACCACATAGTCCTCTTCGTTTTATTTCTATCATGCAAAACGCGGTCGATTCTCCTCTTCTCAATGCGCCCATACCAGGGATGATACGCAAAATAGGCGTTCCGGTTTCTATCGGCGCGTGTTTTAACACGTTGTACAACATCGTCGATACGATTTACGGTGGCATGATCTCGAAAGAAGCGTTAGCTGCCCTTGCACTCGCTTTCCCGCTCTACTTCATCATCATCGCTTTTGGGTTTGGCTTTGCACAAGGCGCAACCGCACTGATCGGTAATGCGCTGGGGCGTGACGACATCGTACAAGCACAGCAACGGGCGATTCAGGGGATTGTATTTGGTGTCATCGGCTCGTTGCTGCTGACGATTGTCTTACTGGCTGTTACGCCTACCTTGATCGTGTGGATGGGCGCGGCCGATACGCAATTAACGCTCGATTATGTCAATATCGTTTTTGGTGGGGCGATATTTTTTGTTTTATTGCAGATGATGCTCGCCATCTTGAATGCGCTGGGGGACACCATCCCAGGGCGCAATGTGCTGGCGGCCGGGTTCTTTCTCAATTTATTGCTCGATCCCTGGTTTGTGTTTGGCGGGTTCGGCTTGCCAGCTATGGGTATCCAAGGGCTGGCATGGGCGACAGTGCTAATTCAGGGTATGGGCTGCGTGTACATCGCTTATAAATTAGCGCAAACAGAATTGATTTCGGCCGTTGTTGTGCGACGGTATTGGCGACCCGACTGGCGCGTGATCGGCCGCATTATTGAACAAGGGCTGCCTACCGTTCTCGACACATCTAGTATCGCAATCGGCTTTTTTATCCTCAATGTGTACGTCAGTCGTTTTGGGCAAGATGCACTGTCGGCGATGGGGGGCGCAGTACGCTTGGAGCAACTCGCCATGCTGCCGATGTTGGGACTCAATATCGCCGTTGTCTCGCTCGTCGCACGGAACAATGGGGCGCAACAATATGCACGTGTGCAGCAAACATTTCGTGCCAGCTTACGTTACGGATCGCTGGTGATGTTGGTAACAACGGGGTTTTTATTGTTGTTTGCACGGCCGTTGATGGGGCTTTTCAGCAATGATCCCGCGATTGTTGAGATAGGGGTTCGCTATGTCCGCATTCGCAGCTTGGGATTAATCCCCAACGCCATCTTTTTTATGTCATCATCCGCGATGCGTGGGATCGAACGGCCGTACATTCCTCTTCTGCTCAACATGCTTCGCTTCGCCATCTTGCCTCTTATAGGGATCATCATTTTCGTAGAGCGATTGGGTTATGGTCTCGATGCGATTTGGATTGCAAGCACGGCCGCCTTTTTCTTAATGGCCGGTGTAGGCTATTTTGTGGCATGGTATCAATTGCCGCGCCCTGAGACACGACAACCGATACAAGTGACACGCTTGCTACGCCTATCTTATGCGTTGCGCCGTCTCACCAACTTGCTCCGCTCATCATAGGAGCGGCACCGGCTTGATCGCATTTTCGAGCATCCATTGTTGGCTGGAGAATGGCGTAACGTCGGAATCAGTCATAACAGTGGGCGGCCGATATTGGCCATTGCTCTGCATTTCATGCGCTTGCTGTGTATCACGCAACGCTGGCTCAAGAATATCCTGCAAAATGCGCGTTTGTATTTCAGGGCTTTCGATAGGGAACACAATTTCAACCCGACGATCCAAATTGCGCGACATCAAATCGGCACTCCCCGCATACAAAATCGGAGCATCCATATTCTGAAAATAAAAGATGCGACTATGCTCCAAGAAACGGCCGACCACCGACACCACCCGAATGTTGTCACTCACCCCTTTGATACCGGGACGCAAGCCGCAAATGCCACGCACGATCAGATCAACCTGTACCCCCGCTTGCGAGGCACGGTACAACGCCCGGATCATTTTGTCATCGACCAGCGAATTGCATTTGATGACAATCCGGCCGTTTTTCTCGTGCGTCGCCTCCTGTTCGATGAGAGTGAGCAACTGCGGCCGTAATGTGATCGGGGCAACCAAAAATTTCTGGTACGCGCGTTGGCGCGAATACCCCGTCAAATAGTTAAATATATCAGTTGCATCTTCGCCCAAATCTTCGCGGCTAGTCAGCAGATCGATGTCTTCATAAACTTTGGCTGTCGTCGCATTATAGTTGCCTGTCGAGAGGTGCATGTAGCGACGCAATCGTGTGCCTTCTCGTCGCACAACCATCGTGATTTTGGCGTGTGTTTTGAGTCCGATCAATCCGTAAATGACATGTACGCCCGCTTTTTCGAGCGCACGCGCCCACGTGATGTTGCTCTCTTCGTCAAACCGTGCTTTGATTTCGACCAAAACGGCGACCTGTTTCCCTTTTTCCCGTGCGTGCATCAGGGCAGAAACAACGGCCGGATTCCGGCCGACACGGTACAGGGTCATTTTGATCGCCACGACATCAGGATCATTGGCGGCCGCATTCAAAAACGCGATCACATCGCCAAACGACTCATACGGCCGATGTACCAAAATATCTTGCTCACGCAACACCGTAAAAATATCTTTGCCCGAATTGACAATCAAGGGCGACCGATTGGCACGATGCGGCGTATCTTTCAAGTCCGGCCGTTCCAGCTTTAGCAACTCCCACAACGCATTGAGAGCCAACGGCCCATCAATCGAATACACATCCGACTGCGAAATCTCAAAATTCCGCATCAACATCGCCCGAATATGATCCGGCATACTCTCCTCGATCTCCAGCCGTACCACCTGCCCAAAATGACGCTGCCGCAAACTCTCCTCCAGCGTCAGCAACAAATCATCCGCCTCCTCCTCTTGAATCTCCATATCATTGTTGCGCGTTACACGGAATGGATACGCATCCACAATCTCCATACCGGGGAACAACATATCAAGATTTGCTTTGATCACCTGCTCTATCCAGACAAATTTTTGCCCCGACGATTGATGGATGTCATCCGGGTCAAACCGGCGTAGAGGAACAAGGCGTGGCAGTGTGGCTGGCACTTTTACCCGCGCAAAATGCCGCACCTGCAAATCAGGATCGTTGACCACAACCGCCAGATTCAGGCTGAGATTGGAGATATGCGGGAATGGATGGGATGGATCGAATGCCAACGGTGTGAGCGCGGGAAAAATCTCGTCTGTAAAGTATCGCCGTAGCTTGTTTTGACGGTTCGATTTGAGTGCGCTGTAATTGCGAATTTGAATTCCTTCGCTGATCAGTTCCTCTTCGATATTACGCCAGTACTGGGCTTGATCTTCGACCAGGCGCACACAAACGCGATTGATAGCAGATAGTTGTTCACGCGGCGTTAGACCATCGGGCGGGACGTTGCTCACACCATGCCATACTTGCTGCTTCAGCCCAGAGACGCGCACCATAAAAAATTCATCCATGTTGGACGCATAGATCGCCAGATATTTGGCGCGTTCCAACAACGGATGTGTGCGATTCATGCTTTCAGCCAAAACCCGTCGGTTAAATTCGATTTGGCCGAGTTCACGGTTGACGTATAAGGCTGGATTTTTGAGATTTTGTTCTGACATAGGGCTGTTTTATCCGTTTTGTCTGTTTTGTCTATTGAGAATAATGAGGAAGAGAAATAATCTACCACATGATCATAGTCGGCCGTGCTTTCTCGTCAACCCCAAAAATAAGAGTGTCGAACTGAATCCACCATAAACAATATATGAAAGGTTGTTGCTGCTGATAGCGATCTCAGTCAATGTAGCCGCCAAAGGCGTGACTATCGCTGTCTGCGTGGCGGTGATCACGTACACATCACCATTTTCTACATGTCGGTACGCTATTGTTGGCGCACCTTGCTTATCGACAGTTACCGCGATCTCTTGTGCCTGTGTATCGGCCGCAACCAATATCGACTGCCATGCGCCGCCCGTCCGCTTTAGTAAATGGATCGCGCTTGTCTGCGCCTCGAAAAAAGCGATATGTAGTGGCTGCAAAGATGGGGTGACGGCGACATCACTAATCGATCCTTGCCAAAGCAATGAGATGTCCCATGTTTCTGTTTGCTCGTCCCAACGTGCCTGCATCAAATCGCTATCGGGCGACGAGTAGCCGATGAAAATAGGCACGTTTTGCTCGTCTATCGCTACTTCGACCCACGCGATTTCGGTAGGCATCGGGGCGATGATGTTGATTAGCTCTGGCTCTTCTCGTAAATAGCTGACGGCCGTATCTTCATCATTTGGTTGCATCAAGCGATGGATGTTGCCCTGGCTGTCGATGGCGGCGGCCGAAAAAAGCACAGCACTGATGTTATCCGTATTCTCCGGGTTGTATGGTGTCCACGTGCCATCACTCATTTGAGAAATACCGTCGCCGACGGCGATCACATTATCGGCCGTCGTCAGCAGATCGAGATTGCGTTTCGATGTTTCTAGTGTAATGGCGTTTTCCCAGGGAGGATCGCATGTCGCCCAAGCATCAGTCTGTGTCAAACAGTGTAATTGATAATTGCTATTACCACTCTGAAAAAGCAGCAACGGGTTTTGTGTATCATCAATGCCCAGGGCGATTGATCCGACCGTCTCACCCTCGGCCGGATAGCCCGCGATCTGAGAAAACTGCCAGCCCGATTCGTCCGCCGCCCCGTAAAACATGCGCCCCCAATCGGCATCATGGAAAGCAAGATGCACGACATCGTTCTCGTCTATTATCAACTCGATATCTTCCATATCTCCGGCCGCTTGCTCAATAGCTGTCATTTGCCACCCCTCATTATCTGAATCTGGCTGCCATACAGCGATCTCGCCATTGGCGAATGTGGTGACAACCGGCCGCCCATCGGCCGCCAAACTGAGATCGGCAAACACTACCTGTGCTGAAGCTGCCAGCGAGACGGCCGTCCAGCTTGCCTCCGTCTTATCGTCATTATTTGGCGTGATGATATACGCATGATCGATAGGCGCGGCCGTGCTGGCCAATTGCCCTGCCATCGCCAGCCAGGGCGTTCCGGCCGCATCAAATTGCAGATCGAGCATTTTGGCCTGTAATGTTTCACTCATCGCAGTCGTGAATGACGGTGTTGTCAGCCAGCTCTGCCCATCAAAATGAGCGATCTCGATGATGCTTGCATTTACATCTTTATTTGCTGTGCCTTCTATACTTTCACTACTTTCATTGACGGCCGTTTGGGCAGGATAAGCCAAATGGGGCTGATTGTCTGCATCATACGCCAGCGAGACGGCCGTCAATTCGGCCGTCTCACTTTGGCAAATCGGCAACACCTCACCCAAGAAATTAGGCTGCCATACGTCCTCGTTTTTCTCTACAAACAGAATACAGTCACTCTGATTATCGGTCGTGTAGGCAATGCGGGGTGCGTTGTACTGATCGAGCGCAAGCGTGAGCGATACCAGTCCCTCCACCTCGGCCGCCACCGAAAAGCTCCAAAACGCATCTGTCCGAATGCCATAGCGCACCGTTTGGGCAGTCGCATCGTAATAAGTAAGATGGATATGTCCTGTATTGTCGATCAGCAAAGTAGGCTGCAATTGCTCTAATTGCTCTGCCACAACAGTTGAAAAAGTGGTGATCACCTCTTCCTCCCAGCCCGTCGCCGTTTGCCAACTATGGTACAACGTACCTGACCCTGTTTGGTACGCCACAATGTGAGGACGACCCGCCGCTGTGAGGGCAAGCACCGCGTTTGCACCACCATCGGCCGATACGACAGTACGCTCTCTTTCACCCGATGGCGTTTGCCGCAGGTAGTAGAGAGATGAATCGCCATACACCAGATGCAAATTGCCATCTGCATCGACGGCCGTGCTGTGGTGCGTCAACGTCGAAACATCGGGCTGACACCACAAACAGACGGCCGACCACTCATCCAAAGATTGCGCTTGTTGAGCAAAAGTGGTGCGTATTCCAATCAAAAAAAACGATAAAAAACCAATAACTGCTATACTGTAAAAAAACTGCTTCTGCATTATCAATAAAAACCTTCTACATAAAAGATAGAGAAAGAGACGAGAGATAGAGAGTAAGCTCTCATGAAACACTCTTTCTATATGAATAGACAGAATATACGCATGATCGACACAATAAACCAACCTTTTACCCTCGGTGTTAATTATTGGCCGCGCCGCAAAGCGATGTACTGGTGGTCAGACTATGATGCGGGGGAAGTCCGCGAAGAGTTCAGCATTATCCAATCGTTGGGCATGAATGTCGTGCGGATATTTTTGCTGTGGGACGATTTTCAGCCGTACCCCGATCACGTCAATCTTGGTACGTTGCGCTATCTCGAAAAGACGCTCGAAATTGCAGACGATTACGGTCTCAAGCTCGACATCACCTTTTTCACAGGACACATGAGTGGGCCAAACTGGTCGCCGCGCTGGATGCTCAATTGGGAGCAGCCATTGCCTGCACGGGTCAAACGGCTGATGAGCGGTGGCAAAATCGTTGACGTGGGCTACAAAAACCCGTTCGCAGACGAGATGGTGATCGACGCGGCCGCCTTGCTCTTGAGAACAGTTGTCGGTGCATTCCAAGATCATCCGGCCGTCTACTGTTGGAATTTGGGCAACGAACCGGATCTATTTGCGTGGCCAGAGAGCGCGGCCGCAGGGCGTGCCTGGGTGCAGCGCATGACCGACACCATCAAAGCGATTGACCCCGTGCATCCCGTCACCTGTGGGCTACATGCCGATAGCATCGTGCGCGACAATGGTTTTCGCATCGATCAAGTGAACAGCGTCGTCGATTTTCCTGTCATTCATGGGTATCCGATGTATGCCGACTGGTCGCAGGGCAATCTCGATGCGTGGTTTGTGCCGTACTTGTGTGCGCTCACCAGTGCATTGAGCGGCGGCCGTCCCACGCTTGCCGAAGAGTTTGGCGGCTGCACAGCCCCACGCGGCGAGCCATCCCAAACATGGTCATGGACAGCTTTTGGCAAGCCGCGTACCCAATTTATGGCAAATGAAGAACAATTTGCCGCCTACATCGCTGAAGTGTTGCCCAATTTGGTCACGGTGGGGTCAACCGGTGCAGTGCTATGGTGTTTTGCCGACTACGCCGAAAGTTTGTGGGAACGGCCGCCCTGTCGCGCCGATGGCAACAAACACGAACGGCATTTTGGGCTGGTACGGCCGGATGGGTCGCTCAAACCGCATTGCGACGCGATTCGCCACTTTGCCGCCACCAACCCGACAGTGCAACCGGCCGCCCGTACCGTCACGCTCGATATGCCACTGTCACACTATTACGAAGAAGGACAACCTATCGACCACGCCCGTCGCCTATACGAGCAATTTTTGTCGTAGGCTGAGTACGGTCTTTCACGTCATCGCACGAACTGTATCCGTTAGCTGCGCGGCCGATAGATCATCCAGGCGCACCGTCGTGCCGCCCAGCCCGGCCGCGATCTTGGGTGAAAAGTACCAACGGCCGCGCCCGATCTCACAATCTATCACCAACGACGACACACCCATCTCTTGAATATGTCCCGCGATCTCCAATGATTGCTCCAAAAATTTGACCGGCTTCAACAACTGTTTGCGATCCCCGATCATCACATTGCCCCGACAATCGCTGATCAAAATCACCAACGGCACCAAGTTGTCATTTTTATATTTGCGGAGCGTCTCATATGTCAACATCAAAGCGTGGGAAAGCGGTGTCCGGCCGCCCGTCGGCAACTTCGCCAAATGCTTTTGCGCCAGATCAGTCGAATTAGTCGGTGGCAGCACCAGCGTTGCACTGCGATGGCGAAACGTGATCAACCCTACCTGATCGCGCTTTTGGTACGCATCGAGCAGCAAGCTCAAAATCGAACCTTTGACCGCCTCCATACGCTTCCGCGCCGCCATGCTGCCCGACGCATCGACCACAAACAAAATCAAATTGCCCACCTTCGACTCGCGCACTTTGACACGATAATCGGTAGGCATCACTTGCAGACGACGGCCGATCTCACCCCGCGTACCATCTGCATCCCGCTCTGTTCGGTTAATGGCGGCCGTGCGGATTGTCGCATCGAGCGCAATATCACCAAACGCCCGGATTTTGCCAGTCGGCGCGGCCGAACGCACATAATGCCCTCGCCGATCTGTCGTCGCACGACTGCGACGGCCGCCACCTTTGTATAATTGCCGCCGCGCATCCGCCCCAAAATTGCCGACTTCATGTGTCTCGCCCACTTTCGGAATGGTCGTCGCATCCGAGCCGCCCGGATTCATATTTTCACTTTGCGAACCTTCATCTGAACTATGGTCAATCGCCCTCCGTTTCAGTCTCTGACTCACGTGCTTGTGATTGCTGGTTTTCTTCCACGTGCTGCGCCACGATGTCACCCAACTTTTGCGGATCAGGTTTCGCTTGCTCAAAAGGTTGTCTGCGCCGACGATGTAGCAGCGTCAACTCGGCCGCCTTGCTCACATCGGCCGGGGTGACGTGTGTGCGGCCGTCCCACGCTGCCAGCGTCCGCGCCGTCTTGTACATCACCAAGTCCGCCCGCATCCCGTCTACCTCAAATGCCAAACTGATAGCCGCGATCAAATCAAGCAAATCATCGCCCAAAATGACAGAGGGAAGCAACTGTTGTGCGCTGATGATGCGCGTCTGCGTTTCCGTTTCGGCCGGAGCAAACTGTGCGCCAAACGCACCGTTATTCGCCTCAAATGATAATCGGCGGCGCACGATCTCAGCGCGTTCTCGTTTATCTTTCGACCCCGCCACCTCCACTGCCAAACCAAAGCGATCTAACAATTGCGGCCGCAAATCCCCCTCTTCCGGGTTCATCGTGCCGATCAAAATAAATCGCGCCGGATGGCTGGCAGAAATCCCCTCGCGCTCCACGATATTGACACCCATTGCGGCCGAATCGAGCAACACATCCACAATATGATCGCCCAGCAAATTCACCTCGTCGATATACAAAATGCCCTGATGCGCGTCCGCCAGCAAACCGGGATCAAAATGACGCTCACCCTTTTGCAAAGCACGTTCGAGATCGATTGTGCCAAGCAAGCGGTCTTCCGTCACACCCAATGGCAGATTGACGAGCGGGGCAGGTCGCGTTTCGGCCGCACCATCCCCCCGATCCCACACATCGTTTGGCACATCGGCCGGGGCAAACGGCCACGGACACCCCGCCACCGCCTCAATATCAGGCAAAAGGGCTGCCAACGCCCGCACGGCCGTCGATTTGGCTGTCCCCTTCTCACCCCGAATCAGCACCCCGCCAATGGCAGGGTTGACCGCGTTCAAAAGCAACGCCAGCCGCATATCGTCTTGTCCAACGATGGCAGAAAATGGGTAGATCGCTTGCTGTTTCACTGTTTGCTCCTTTGATTTGATAGCTATTTGCTGTGTCTTTTGCACATAGAATTATTAGAACACGGTTGTATTTATATGGCGATAGAGGGAAGAAGAATGAGGCAACACGCTTGATGAATGGCTAATATCAATTATCTCAACAAGTGACACAAAATGCTCTGGTAAAACCAGACTGTTTTGCAAATAAATTAACGACTTTTGAAAACATGATTGATGCAAGTAGCCAGATTTTTTACTCGGTTACACAACGTTCCATAAAACAATCGAGAAATTCATCATTAGCACCACTCAAATGACGACGTTGACATAAAGAATATAATTCCTCAACACTTGAGTATGGAAAAAATAGAGGGTGCATATCTCGAAATTGCGGCCGATTTGCCTCTCTCATTACTTTCTCCCGCTCACTATCTGCTGCAACAATTGCCCAGCGCGTTGGTATCGGTGGCATCGTGTCGAATAGCCCTTTCATACGAGTTAGACCACTTGTAACGCCTGTACTATGCTCAATTTCAAAGACAGCAGGCATAAATCGTGCGTTACGAAACCAAATACAATCGATCAGCAAGGCTGCTCTGATAGCTTGATCATATGCAGTCAAAAGCTGAACATCCTTGAGTGATCGAATAACTCCTTCAATTTCTCCAATCCGTTGATCGTTGTAAATAATCCCCTTGTCATTCTGTGCTACCCATGTACGAAATTGTAATTGACGACCTATCATCACAAGCGCAATTTGTATTTGTGCATGTCGTCTTTGAATATCTATATCTATGCCTGCAATAGGTTCTGAAATGGTTAGTGCTTCATAAACAGTTTCTGTGCTGGGTATTTCTGAAATGACAACCTGTGTTTCAACCTCATACATTTTATTGGGTTCATGTGGATCAGATGGCCGCCAAATTAAATGTTTATGTCCTTGCTTAACGGCTGACGTAGAACTTATCGCTTCTATGCGACCTGGGTAGGCAAAATAAAATTCAGGCGTATGAGCCAATAAGGCTTCAAGAACTGAACGAGTGTTATAACTTGCTCCTAAAATTCGATCAAAATTAATCGGTACTTCCGGGCGTAGTGCATTGGCAACGCGCCAAATCATCTTTGCAGAGATACTTTCGAATTTAGCATCGGCCGCACTTTGACCTTTATTTGGATTAAATCGCGTAACTATACAGGTATCCA
>CALECP010000285.1 GCA_937949915.1 uncultured Anaerolineae bacterium | reverse complement strand
AAAAGTTAAGAAGTTAAAAAGTTGGAAAGTAAAAAAGTTAAGCCACGTAGGGACACGGCTCGCCGTGTCCTTACACAGGAATCAGTTATGAATGACCAAACAAATGTAGAAATCGGCCGCGTTCTCCGCGCCAACACAAGTGGGTTTGAACTGGGCTGCCGGGTGCAGCAATTGAGCATTCCTGAATTTGGGGGCTTGGTCAAAGCACAAGCGGCGGCCGATGAATCGATCTACGGCTTGATCTACAACATCCACATCGACGATGATCCACTTGTCGGCCGTTTGGTGCTGCAAAATCAAATCGATCCGGCCGACATCAGTGATCAGCGTGAAAACCGTATTTTGCCCATCGAAATGAGCGTTCTCGCTCTTGGGCAACAAAAAAATGGGCAAATCACGCACGGTTTTCCTGCCCGGCCGCCCCTCAATCTCGATCAGGTATTCATGGTGCGCGATGCGGCCGAGATCATCCAATTCACCGACAAACTGAGCTATCTTCGCCTTATTTTGCGCGGCGCACAAACCGGTGTCCCTGTCGATCAACTCTTGGTCGCCCACATTCGCAACATCTACCAGCTACGCGGCAATGATGACGTTTGGGCAATGGGCATGATCCGTGAAGTGATCGAACTTCTTCGCAGTGACTACAACACGCTCATCCCCACCCTAGAAGCGTTGAGCGACGCGCTGCCACAGCTACCATTGCCAACTGAGCGCATAATTTAGTATGATGCACCCATGATAACTGCAAGCCTTCCACTCACTGGTAACGAAAAACGACTCGATCTATCTGTTGAGTGGCAGATTTCGGCCGAGCAAGCCCGCCGTAAAGTTGCCCGTTACTTTGCCGAGCAAGTCAGCACTTCTATCGGCCCCCGCGCACCCGGTATGCTGGTCATCTGCGATCCGGGCAACATCGTGTGGCGGTTTGCAATTGATTTTGGCATAGGACGAGTTGGCAATCTCGGCACGATTGGCGAGGTGGACGTGGATGCGATTACGGGTGATTTGCGCCTTAGCCGCAATCAAGTTAAGCGAATGACTGCTCATGCCGAACAACTTATCAGTACCACACATCACACAGGGGATTGACGCACTTTGTCTGCCGACATGCGTTGCAATGGTGTTGGCTTATTGGGAATCGCCTGTCACAGTCGGCCGTATCGCACAACTATTCGATAGCACCCCGTATGGCACACCAACCTCACGCTGTCAGCGACTCACCAATTGGGGATGGCGCGTTATACACCAACCCACCACATTACAGACAATTCAATATCATCTAGCGCAAAATACACCCGTTATCGTTTCTCTTCGCACAGGATTTATCGACTATTGGAAACAAGATATGGCGCATGTGGTTGTGGTTGTGGGGATGGATAACGAAGCACTCTATTTGAACGACCCATCCTTTGATATTGCACCACAGCGTAGCAGCATAGACGGGTTTTTAGCGGCATGGATTGAGCAAGACGAGATTGCCATCGTTATCGAGAAAGCAACATAGACATACGATGCAGAGCATCGCATGTCTATCTCAAATAATGATCATCAGTTAATTGTCGCGGTTTTTGGTGTTCTGTCTCACGATCACGGTGCCGACCACAAACACAAAACTAGCAGCCAGCAAAAACACATTTGCATTGATCGATGCAAACGGCCGTTCACTCTGTACCGTGCTGGATAGCTGCACGGCCGTGCTGGCAAGTGGCTGCATATCGGCCGGGTTTTCCTTCGTCCAGTCACGCGGCACGATGTTAAACCCTTCCGCATGGGCAGGCATCCGCGAATCATCCTCATCACGCACCAAATGATGGAACGTCACACCATACCAAACCACCGTATCTGTCAGTACCTCGCCATCGGTAAAATCGACCACATTATCATTCCCCTCACAATCCAGCACCTCTGAATTGTGCGAAATGAAACGCTCGCACGCACGGCTCGTCGTCGCATAAATGTTGTTTTGCGTCCACGGCTCAACAGACGGCCCACGATACACATTCGACCCATTCGGCAAAATATCATACGAAATGCTGTGTCCGTCCTGATTGCCCAACACCGTATCTTTGACACGCCACGAACGGAATGTTTCCGGCGACGTTTGTCGTGCTACTTCTGTTGTGTACGTCGTCGCAGTCATCACACGACGGAAATCATTGTTGGCTGGCAAAAATTCGATCTCCTCGAATACATCATTGGCCGCGCCACCCAAATCAAAATCGAGCCGCCACCAATAATTATGTGTATGGTTTACGCCACGCACCTTTGTTGGTATATCGCCCAACATTATTTCGTTGATCTCCCATCCATACGCTTCATGCGGCTGGTAGTTGCTGTTATTGCTATACAAATATGCTTGCAATTTGCCCGATGCGGCTACTGTTGGCTCGATCTCGCCATCGTCATGAAATTCATAGGCGATGATGTAGTAATAGCGTTGCACCCGCGATACATTGAAGATCGACATCGTTTCTTTTACACCATAATCGATGTAATCTTTCCACGCATAGCCATGATCGTGCGTTTGCTTGCAAATCAGGTTGCGTGTGCTGCCATACAGTTGTCCATTCGGGCATTCACCGGCCGCCAGTGTCAATAGATTGTTGCCAGAGCTATTGGGCGCAGCCAAACCATAATCGGTCACATCGTGGTAACGGTTTTCACTGTTGTCATACGGCACATGAATTTGGGCGAGGTTCATTTGGCCTAGCACTTTGCGCCGCAAGCCGTGTGACGTGGTGTAATAAATGTCGTAGTAGACAATCCCTTCGTTCAGGCGTTCTTCCCAGCACATCTCCCATTCTGCACCATTTGCAAATTGATGCTCGATCTTAAATTCTTCTGAGCAACCCAAATCTGTTTGAGCATAACTATTGCCAGCAAACAGTGTCACTAACAGCGCGGCCATCAAGACAGAGAGTAAGGCAAACCGGGTTTGCAATGAGGTTGTTGTTTTCATTTTGCTTGCTCCTTTTATTGGTTTGCAATGCCGATGATTTGGCCGGTCGATAGATTGACGAGCGGGTTGAATGGGATGAGCATATCGTTTGTTGTTTCGATCAATAACTCGGCGCACCGGTCGATGCCGCACGATGCTTTGATGCCATCGGTAATGCCTCGACTGGCCGCTTTGTAGATGAAGGGCGCAACATAGAGATCGGCCGCACTCAACTCCCGGCCGAATGTATCACGATACAAGTCACGCAATGCCTGCCCCACTTCGCCCTCATCTGCCATCAAAATAGCGGTTGCGCGAGCCAATTCATTTTGGGTCAATGGCAACTGCACCCCCTGTACTTTTTCAAAATGGTCAATGTTGCCCGTTGTCAAATTAACGATGGCGTACTGCATTTCATTTGTGCTGTAATCGTACATATACACATCGGCACGGCGATCCCATGTGCCACGTGCATACACCGCTTTTTCTTCCTGATGGCGTTCCACAAGGATCGTTTCCAGCTTATCGGCCGAGCGGGTACGCGCCGCCATCTCGCCCGAAGCAAGATCAAAAGCCGAGGTCACTTCATAGCTTGCCAATGGATCGTAGCCAGTACGCGGTTCTGGCGGGGCAAAAATGTTGTACGGTTCACCCGGCGCCGCCATCACAAATAGCACAGAGCCAAATACCAGCAACAAAAGCGGTACGATTAGCGGCCAATTTCTTGAAATAAGTTTACTCATCGTTATCTCTCCATTCTAAAATAATTTAACGCACATACGTCAAACCAATACATAGTTTCGGTTGTCTATTCTGTTTAACGCACGAACAGCTAGATAAATACGGCTTGCGTTCACTTTTGCCTCAATTTACTCTAATTATCACTATTCTATGCCAGATTATCCCCAGAATCTTCCGATTCGGGGTACGTTTCTAGCAATTTGCCCTTATGCACCCGAAAAACGCGATCCGCTAACGGCACGATCTCTGGGCTATGGGTCGCCATGATCATCGTTTTGCCTGCGTTGCGCGTCAGGTCGAGCAACAGCTTCAGCACCAGCGTACCCGTTTGCTCGTCTAGGTTGCCGGTTGGCTCGTCTGCCAAGATCAGCATCGGATCATGGGCAAGGGCGCGGCAAATGGCGATGCGCTGCTGTTCGCCACCCGATAGCTTGTCTGGAAAACTATCCGCCCGGTCATCTAGCCCCACTCTACCTAATAATTTTCGTGCGGCCGGTTCGATGTCTTTGCGCCTTATGCCTGCTAGTTCAGACGGGAGTGTGATATTTTCCAGAACGGTCAGCGTAGGGATAAGATTGAAAAACTGGAAGATGAAACCGATATTGTCGCGCCGGAACAATGTGCGCTGTGTGTCATTGAGCGCAGTGATGTTTGTTCCCGTCACAGACACATGCCCACTTGACGGTTCTTCGATGCCACTGATCAGGTTGAGCAATGTACTTTTGCCACTGCCACTGCTGCCCAAAAGAACCACAAACTGCCCACGGCTGAATGTGTTGTCAAGACGATCAAGCACGGTGCGTGTTTGATCGCCTTCCGTAAATTGTTTGGTTAGCGCGTGTAGTTGAACGAGGGGTGCAGTCATGGAACGGAAGATAGCACAGTGATCGGGGGTGTTCAATCGTTCGTGTGCTACCCGGCCGCTTTTTGATGTTTCGCTGAGGCGGCAACAAAGGCGTTGAAAAGCGGGTGCGGCCGATTCGGCCGACTCTTGAACTCTGGATGAAATTGACTACCTACCATAAAAGGGTGCGCTGCGATCTCGGCGATTTCAACCAAACGGCCGTCCGGTGACAGCCCACTAAACACCAACCCATGCGCCTCCAGCGTCTCCCGGTACTCATTGTTGAACTCCCACCGATGGCGATGACGTTCGTCTACCTGCTCCGCACGGTAGGCCGCGGCCGCTTTTGTTCCTGCTTTTAGGTGGCACGGATAGCTGCCCAGCCGCATCGTGCCACCCATATCAGACAAATGCGCCTGATCGGGCATCAGACTAATGATGGCATGTTCAACCTGTTCATCAAACTCAGTGCTATTCGCCGCCTCATTCTCTAGCACCATGCGGCCGAAATCGATGCACAACACCTGCATCCCCAAACAGAGACCGAGATAAGGCACATTGTTCTCACGCGCCCACCGTGCCGTCGCTATTTTGCCCTCGATACCACGATGCCCAAAGCCACCAGGCACGATCACACCATCGATCTGCGCGTCATCCAAGATGCTCCGGCCGTGCTTCTCCACATCGCCCGAATAAATCCAGATGATTTCGATGTCCCGGCCGTTCGGTATACCCGCATGGTACAGAGACTCTTTTACGCTCATGTACGCATCATGCAACTGCACATATTTGCCCACCAGTCCGATACGCAACGTCTCCTTTGGTTGCATAATTTGGTCGATCAACCCCCGCCATTCACTGAGCATCGGCCGACTGACGTTCAATTGCAATTGCGTCGTGATCACATCAGCCACTCCCGACTCTTCTAGCTCAAGCGGAATTTTGTATAAAAAATCGCTGGTCACGGCCGGGATGACGGCCGCTTCTGGCACATTGCAAAACAGTGCGATCTTTTCTAAATGCTCCGGCAAAATCGGGTGATCTGCCCGTGCCACGATCACGTCTGGCTGAATGCCCAACGCCCGTAACTCACGCACACTGTGTTGGGTCGGCTTTGTCTTTAGCTCGCCACTCGCCGCTAAGTACGGCAAATAGGTGACATGTACAAACAGCGTGTTCTCGCGCCCTTCTTCTGCACGCATCTGGCGAATCGCTTCCATAAAAGGCTGGCTTTCGATGTCGCCCACCGTGCCGCCGATCTCGACCAGCACAATGTCCGCCTCCGTTTTCTCCGCCAATTTGCGCGTCTGTCGCTTGATCTCGTTGGTGATGTGTGGAATCACTTGAATCGTCCGGCCGAGATACGATCCCTTGCGCTCATTCGCAATCACATTGCTATACACGCGGCCGGTCGTCACATTGCTCATCTGGTTCAGGTTGATGTCCACAAACCGCTCGTAATGCCCTAGATCAAGGTCGGTTTCTGCACCATCGTCTGTCACGAACACTTCGCCATGCTGGTAGGGTGACATCGTGCCGGGATCGACGTTCAAATAGGGGTCAAGTTTTTGCACTGTGATCGATAGACCACGCTCTTTGAGCAAACGGCCGAGCGCGGCCGCCGTCACACCCTTACCGACAGAACTAACAACACCACCCGTAAAAAAAATATACTTTGTCATACTTGCAGGTATTCCTCAATCAATCTATGTTTGCCATCATCTCTATAAAACAAAAAATCCGCTACAACAGTTTGTTGCAACGGGATGGCAGCATACCAGTTTCGGCCGATTTTGTCGAAAAATGGTGACCATAAAAAAAACCCGGCCAAGATGACCGGGTTCTATCGAGAGAGAAGGAGAGAGGGGAGACCTTTCATTGTTTTTTGCCCCAATCAGCTTCATTAAATTGTTATAGATATAGCGGGAATAAGGGAAATTCGTTTTTATTTTGTGCTTGTTTGAGCGTTCAAACTTACCACGTCTGCCCGAATTTTTCCTGCCAACTAACCAGCCTGTAAGAGCTTGCTTGAAAGCATAACACAAACAAATTCATTTGTACACAGCATCGCGCTTGTTGGGTCATTTAACAAACTGTGGCACCAATCACGAGCATACAATTCCGTAAATTTTGTGTCTGTACGGTATTGATGATTGCGCTGTATAATCGTGCCTGATGGTTGAAGTTGGAATCAATGCACACCTGCTTTCTGGGCAGCCGGGGTATCGGCAAGCGGGTATACATACCTATATAAAGGAACTGCTCAATCATCTCCCTCCATCGCAACAATTTAACTACACGGCGTTTGGTGCGCCCGGTGCGGGGCAGCACCTGGCGCGGATGCCGATGCGGGAGAGTCGCTTGCCGACAGAGAACCCACTCGCACGGATCGTGTGGGAGCAAGCGGTGTGGCCGCTCGTGGGGCGGCCGTTCGATCTGCTGCATAGCATGGCTTTTGTGACCCCCGTCCTCAGTCGGGTGCCTAAGATCGTAACGGTTTATGACTTGAGTTTCATGCACTACCCCGACCGCTTTAAGCGGCCGAAGCGACTGTATTTACAAACACAAACAAAACGGTCTGTTCAAGAAGCCATCCGCGTCGTCACCATTTCGGAATCGGGACGCGATGACGTGCATCAGTTGTTTGATGTACCACTTGATCGGATCGATGTGGTGACACCGGGCGTGGGAGCTGAATACAAGCCATTTCCCACGGAAGCTGTAGCGAAATTTAAGCAAAAACATCGGTTGGAAAAGCGGGTTCTTTTACATGTAGGCACATTACAGCCACGCAAAAATATCACGACGCTGATCGAAGCGTTGGGCATCCTAGCACGGCCGGACATCGAATTGGTTTTGGTGGGCGGCAAAGGGTGGCTGTATGACGACATCTTTGCGCGGGTCGAAGCATTGGGGCTGCGCGAGCAAGTGCGCTTCACCGACTATGTTCCGGCCGCCGATTTGCCGCTCTGGTATAATGCGGCCGATCTTTTTGTTTTGCCTTCTGTCTACGAAGGGTTTGGAATGCCTGCCGCGCAGGCGATGGCGTGTGGAATCCCTGTGATCGCTTCTAATGCCTCTTCGCTTCCCGAAGTGGTCGGGGAGGCGGGATTGCTCTTTGATCCACACGATGCACAAGCACTGGCAAACCGTATAGAAAACGTTCTTGACAATTCCGCGCAAGCGATGATAATGCGCGACAACGGGTTAGACCGGGTAAGGAAATTCTCATGGCAACTATCTGGCAGGAAAATAGCGAATTGCTATCAACAAGCGGCACAGCAAATACACCAGTAGAACGACGTTCTCTCCGTCTGGTAAGACAACTGACTATTGTCAGCGACATGGTGCTGATCAATCTCGGCTTTTATCTGGCGTACATGGCGCGGTATACGTGGCAATGGATTTTTGGCACGCCCGATTCGACTGTGCCATTTTCAGAGTATCTTATTCAGCAATTGTTGCTCAATCTATTTTTGATCGTGGCGTTTTCGCAGACGAGCGTGTGGCAACGGCGGCGGGGAGAGTCGTGGTTTGATGAGGTGTATCGCATCGGATATGCGATGGCGGGTAGCTTTACGTTGATCATGGCGTATGAATTTTTGAACAAGCCAACATTTAGCTCGCGTGGCATGATGATTTGGGCGATTGTGTTTATCGGGGTCTTTCTTAGCCTAGCGCGGCTGGCACGGCGGTGGACGTTGCGCTGGCTGCACAGTCGCGGTCATGCGGTTGACCAAGTGTTGATCGTCGGCTCTGGTGAGACGGGGCGGGGTGTGATCCGCACGTTGTTGGCGCGGCCGGACTTGGGTTTCCAAGCGGTCGGCTTTTTGGATGATGGTGTCAACGAAGTAGGATCGAAGCGCATTCCCCATTTGGGACAATGGAAAAATCTCGACATGATCGTCGCCAGCCATCGGCAATTGCATACGGTGTTTATCGCGCTCCCGGCCGACCGGCATCAAGATATTCTCAATATGACGAAAACATGCCTTGAGAATGGCATTCGGGCGCAAATCGTGCCTGACTTGTTCCAGTTGAGCCTCGGCCGTGTCGAAATGAGCAACATGGGCGGTATTCCCGTCATCGGTGTGCGCGATAATTATAAGAAGACAGTTACCCAGCTAATCAAGCGCATCATCGACTTGCTCGTTGTTGGCATTTTCGCCATTCCTTCGTTGATTGTGGGTGGGCTGATTGCGCTGGCGATCAAGCTCGATGATGGCGGCCCCATTTTTTACAAAGCGAAGCGGGTGGGCAAAGGGGGCGAGATTTTTGAAATGTATAAATTCCGCTCGATGGTGCTGAATGCGGATGCGCTGCGTGACGAACTATGGAAGGAAAATGAGGCTGATGGCCCGATTTTCAAAATCAAGCATGATCCGCGCATTACGAAGATCGGCCGTCTGATCCGCAAAACGAGCTTGGATGAGTTGCCGCAATTGATCAATGTGTTGATCGGCAATATGAGTTTTGTAGGGCCACGGCCGCCCATTCAAGATGAAGTAGACCAATACAAAGATTGGCACCATCGGCGGCTAGAAGTGAAAGGGGGATTGACGGGCTTGTGGCAGGTGAGCGGCCGATCTGACCTCACTTTTGACGAGATGTGTCTGCTCGACATTTATTACATGGAAAATTGGTCGCTGGCGCTTGATTTTCGCATTGTCTTCCAGACGATTCCGTATGTGCTGCTCAGTCGTGGCGCGTATTGAGGCATTTTCTGACAAATACAAATCATTGTAGGAGCAGTGCCTTGTGCCTGCTCCAAACCGAGAGGGTTATTTTGACTCAACCGACCAGACAGAAGGCAAAAGGTGTTCTTCCCCTGTCCAACGCTGATTGATCCGACTGAGGGTCTTGCCGCCCTGCCATACCAATAAGACAATCGCAACAACCCACCACATCGTGAAGTAGACTATTTCGTCCGTATATGTGATTGATGGCCAGAGCGTCCCAGCCATTGTTTGGAGAGCATTATGCGAACTGTGGAGCAACATCATAGGTAGCAAACGACCATTGGTATTGTTGAAAATCCACACATAGACAATTGTTAGCGCAATCGAATGATAGATATGCATCAACCAAATTCGGCCGATTTTGCCCGCAAATACGCCCCATCCATCGGTAAATAAGGCTTTTACGGCCGGGTCTGGCTCTAAATGCCAAACCGCCCAAAGCGTACCAACAATAGCGGCCGATACAAATGCCGTGTATCGACGTTGTAGAATTGGTAGCAGATAGCCACGCCACCCAAACTCCTCAGAAATACCACCGATCAAGATGCCGAGTGTTAGAAATAACAGATAAGCAGGAAATACGAGCAATGGTGATGTATTATCAAAATTTGGTCTTGGTAGCATACCTGTGCCGATGAGCAATATAAGGGATATGCCAATGATGGCGAAAGGTAAGAAAACAGCGATAAGTAACCATTTTGTTGCGTACCCTCTCTGCCACATTCTGGATGCCAAATCTCTGATACCTGCACGGCCGAAACGCAACCCAACCAAGATAAATGCGGCAATCGAAGGACTAAATTGAGCGACTGCAATAGGTAAAACTAGCCTGAATATCTGCGAAACGACACCATCGCCCATATTCCCCGCCGAGCTATAGCCACTGAGGATAATGAATGGCCATGCAATGAGTAGGCACAACGCAAAAAATGTTGCAACCGGCCGCTTTTCTTCCCAATTGAGAATGGTAGTTTTCATCAGAACGATTCTCCACTTAATGTCATAATCATCGTTTTAACGATGACGTGGTGCTTGGGGAAACAACAGGAGTGAGCTTTCGCATCACGGTCATAATTTTACGCGACTATCCCGCAGGCGCACGTAGCACGTAGGATACGCCTAATTTTAACATATATCGCCAGACATACCGTTATGGAGGGCTGAATGCAAACGGGTTGCTGTCACCTGATTGGTGAGGTCTGTGCCGTAGGCGTGAACGCGAATGTAATTGTCTGTGTACCCCGTCCAGCGTGTGCCATGTGCGTCTGCGCCTGCCATCATCTCCCATAGCACGTTGACCGTTTGCCCTTCGTACTGCTGATGAAACGCGAGACTGTTGCGCTTGCCCACATCGATCATGCGATGAATGCGCTCTTTTTTGACCGCTTTTCTCACCTGATCGGGCATCTTGGCCGCGGCCGTCCCCGGC
>CALECP010000284.1 GCA_937949915.1 uncultured Anaerolineae bacterium | reverse complement strand
CATCATCTCAAGAACAAATAGTCATAGCTCGATTGATTGAAGAACATTTTTCAGCACTTGATCATTTAGAAAAAGCTGTTGCAGACATTGAGCGAGAAGTAACACAATTACGCCAAGCCATCCTCAAAAAAGCGTTCGCAGGTGAGCTTGTACCGCAAGACCCCCATGATGAACCTGCCAGCGTCCTCCTCGCGCGTATTCAGGCAGAACGGGCGGCAGCAGCACCGCCACCGAAACAGAAAAAACGGAAAGCCAAAACGAAGAAGATGCCGCTATGAGTACGTTTGACAGCACAAAACAGTTATTGCCCAAAATTCTTGATGAAATTGTGGCAGGTAAATTACAGTTGCCCGACTTCCAACGGGGCTGGATATGGGATGATAATCATGTCCAGTCGTTGCTTGTCAGCATCGCCCGTTCCTTCCCGGTGGGGGCGGTGATGCTACTGGAAACGGGCGGGAATGTGCGCTTTCAAACGCGCCCTGTCGAAAATGTATTGTTTGACGGCAAACCGCCTGCCCCCGAACGATTGATCCTCGATGGCCAGCAACGGTTGACCTCGCTCACACAAGTGCTAAAGTTGACGACCCCGGTCAAAACCCGTGATGAAAAAGGGAAGCGGATCAAGCGATATTACTATCTCAACATCAAGGCGGCGTTGGCGGGTGAGGGGCTGGATGAGGCGTTTGTGGGCGTGGATGAAAGCCGCCAGATCAAGCGCAATTTCGGCCGGGATTTGATACTTGATCTCTCTTCGCGCCAATTAGAATGTGAGCAACTGTTCTTCCCTTGCAATCAAATCCTTGATCCAACGGGCTGGACACAAGATTTATTCAAATACGCCCCTGACCAGATGCAGACGTACTTTGAATTTCAGACGGCCGTTCTTGATGAGTTCAAAAATTACGAACTGCCTGTCATCTCGCTCAAAAAAGAGACAACAAAAGAGGCGGTGTGCCTCGTGTTTGAAAAGGTGAATACAGGGGGTGTGCCACTGTCTGTTTTCGAGCTGATTACGGCGACGTATGCGGCCGATGAATATAACTTGCGAGACGATTGGTTTGGGGCGCGGGATAGCGATGTGGCGGGGCGACGAGAGCGGTTGCAGCAAGAAAACGTTTTGAACAGCATCGAGGCGACGGACTTTCTGCAAACGATTACGCTGCTGCACACATTGGAAAAGCGGCAAGCAGACATTGCGGCGGGGAAAACAGGAAAGGCGATTGCTCCCGTTAGCGCAAAGCGAGTGGCTGTTTTGTCACTGCCATTGTATGCGTACAAAAAATGGGCAGATAGCGTCGAAGAGGGATTGATGCTGGCGGCCAAGTTCATGCGAAAGCAATGTTTCTACACCGTGCGTGATCTGCCGTATCGGACACAACTTGTGCCACTGGCCGCGATTATGACGCACTTGGGAAATCGTTGGCTGGAGCCGAAAATCTATAAAAAACTGGCGCAATGGTATTGGTGTGGGGTGTTTGGTGAACTGTACGGCGGTTCGGTCGATACGCGGATCGCCAATGATTTGGAGGAAGTGTTGGCATGGATAGAAGATGATGCCCGTGAACCGCGTACTGTTTCCGATGCGTCGTTCCAACCTGATCGACTCGACACGCTACGCAGTCGGCAAAGTGCTGCATACAAAGGGCTGAATGTGTTGGTGTTGCGGCAGGGGGCGCAAGATTTCTTTTGGAAAGCGACGATTCAGGAACTCGACCATGAAAACATTCCACTTGATATTCATCATATTTTCCCTCGCAAATGGTGCAAGGATCGTGGTATTCCGGCACGTCGCTACGATGCAGTCGCCAACAAAACGCCCATCTCATTCAAAACGAACCGCATGATCGGTGGGGTTGCGCCCTCTGTCTACCTGCAAAAATTGCAAGAACACGAGCAAGTGGGGTTGAACGCAGCAGAAATGGATACATTGCTGAACACACATTTGATCGATGCGGCCGCTATGCGGACAGATGATTACGAACAATTTTATGCCCACCGCAAAGAAGCGTTGCTGGGGTTGATTGAACATGCGATGTCAAAACGGATATTGCGAGAGGAAATAGCATGACGACAGACAATCAAACCAGTTCGCTCATCTCAAAAGTGTGGAGCTTTTGCAATACGCTGCGCGATGATGGCGTGGGGTACGATGCGTACTTGGAGCAATTGACATACCTGATTTTTTTGAAGATGGCGGATGAATATGGTCGGCCGCCGCACAACCGGGATGTCGGCATTCCCAGCGACTACAATTGGCAATCGCTCCGCACCAAGCGGGGCGCAGAGCTAGAGGTGCATTACATCACGCTGCTGCGTGAACTGGGCAAACGGCCGGGCATGTTGGGGCAGATATTCACGAAGGCGCAAAACAAAATTCAAGACCCGGCGCGGCTGTATAGCCTCATCACGATGATCGATGAGACAGAGTGGGTGCTGCTCGGCACAGATGTAAAAGGGGACATCTACGAAGGGTTGCTAGAAAAGAATGCGGAAGATACGAAGTCGGGCGCGGGGCAATACTTTACGCCCCGTGCGTTGATCAAGGCGATGGTGGCGTGTATGCGGCCGGAGCCGGGCAAAACAATCGCCGACCCGTCTTGTGGCACAGGCGGGTTCTTCTTGGCTGCGTATGATTTTCTGGTCACGAACTATCGGTTGGACAGGCCGCAAAAAGAGTTCCTCAAAACAGGGACATTTTTTGGCAATGAAATCGTATCGAATACGCGCCGTCTGTGCCTGATGAATATGTTTTTGCACAATATCGGCGAAATCGACGGTGTAAGCCCGATTGCCAGCACCGATTCGCTGATCAGCGAGCCGTCTGTGACGTATGATTATGTGTTGGCAAATCCGCCGTTTGGCAAGAAAAGCTCGATGACGTTTACGAATGAGAAGGGGGAACAACAGAAGGAAGACCTGACGTATAACCGCCAAGATTTTTGGGCGACGACATCGAATAAGCAGCTTAATTTTGTGCAGCATATTCGGGCGACGCTGAAAAAGACGGGCAAGGCGGCCGTGGTTGTACCGGATAATGTGTTGTTCGAGGGTGGTGCGGGGGAAACAGTCCGCAAAGCCCTGTTGAAAAGCACAGACCTGCATACGATTTTGCGTTTGCCCACCGGCATCTTTTACGCGCAGGGCGTAAAGGCGAACGTGCTGTTTTTCGACAACCATCCCGCCAGCCCCCATCCGTGGACGCGAGACATTTGGTACTACGACTACCGCACCAACATCCACCACACACCGAAAAAGAAGCCGATGCGCTTGGCTGATCTACAGCCATTTATCGACTGCTACCATCCAGAAAATCGGCATAAGCGCACAGAAACATGGAACGCGGAAAATGAGGACGGCCGGTGGCGCAAATATAGCTATGACCAAGTGATAGCACGGGACAAAACGAGCCTCGATATCTTCTGGCTGCGCGATCAATCGCTCACCGATTTAGATAATTTGCCAGAGCCGGACGAATTGGCTGCGTCGATTATCGAAAATTTAGAGGCAGGGCTGGCTAGTTTTCGAGCGGTTGCGGCCGCGCTAGAATAACTGACACATACATAATGTAAGCTACAATGACACCACTATGAAACAACTCGGCAAATTCCTTTTTGATACTTTTGGCACGGTGATCATCGCTATTCTCCTTGCCTTTTTGATTGCGCGATTCGTCGCCCAAGTGACCATCGTCGTGGGGGCAAGCATGGAGCCGACCCTGCACACAAAGCAACGGCTGATCGTCGGCAAATTAGCGTATCTGTTCAGCGATCCGCAACCGGGCGACATTGTGCTGGTGCAGTTGCCAGACATGGACGAACCATTGATCAAGCGCGTCATCGCCACGGCCGGACAGACGGTACAGATCCGCCGTAGCCAGGTGCTGGTCGATGGCGTGGTGCTAGACGAGCCGTATCTGGACGATGTTCAGCAATTAGACATTCCCTTGACCGCGATTGCGGCCGATACCGTGTACGTGATGGGCGACAACCGCAACAACTCCCGCGACTCTCGCCGCTTTGGGGCTGTGCCTGTCGATGACATCACCGGCATCGCTCGTCTGTCGATTTGGCCGCTCAACAAATTTGGATCGATAGAGTGAGTACGGACGGCCGCAAAAAATTAGGCGCGTGGGGCGAAACAGTAGCCGCCACCCATCTCGAAGCACACGACTACACGCTGGTCGTCCGCAATTGGCGGTGTGCGACTGGCGAGATCGATCTCGTCATGCAAAAAGGCACACTGCTCGCTTTTGTCGAAGTGAAGACACGCCGGGGACATGCCAGTGGCTCGGCCGAGCAAGCGATCACCCCGCGCAAAGCACAAAAAATGATCGACGTTGCCTACGCTTATTTGCTTGCCCACGATCTCGATGAAGTCGATTTTTCGATTGATGTGGTCGCCGTCGAAATCGACCCGCGCACAAGCAAACTGGTGCGCGTAGACCATTATCCCGACGCGCTGGCTACATGGTAAAACATCTCTCACGCCCTCCGCGCCTCTGTGGTAAAAAAACACCCCTAACCTCGCCCCAGCAAATTGGTGTGC
>CALECP010000283.1 GCA_937949915.1 uncultured Anaerolineae bacterium | reverse complement strand
GATGTATGTTTGTTTACAGCAATCATACGGCGAATGGCAGACTATTTGATAATGCACAAAGCGATGTTTGTTTGTCACTATTACAAACTCATCCTCCTCTCATCTTGGAGGGGGCAACCGCGCTTGCCCTTATTTTGCGCGTTTACATAGACACAATATAGGCAGAACGATCTATACAATTAACACAAACGGTTTATCCTTGTTGAAAGTAGGCGACACACACGCCCATAATAGGTTAGAATTGTACGCTAACAAGTCAAAAATGTAGGTATCTCCCCACTATGGATTTACATGAACTTTTCCACGGTCCAAACGCTGGCGTTGTCGCTGAACTGTATGAACAGTACACGGCCGATCCTGCGTCTGTTGACCCCCAACTACAGACCCTTTTTGCCAATTGGCAACCCGACTATGAAAGTGGTTATCAGAATGGTGCGACACCATCAGCGACGATAACGACGATGGCTGCCCCTGTTGCCTCTGGTAACGGCTATGGCGCGGCCGTGGCGAACCTGGCGAACGCGATTCGCAACTACGGTCATGTCGCCGCGCATACCGACCCATTACGGCCGGACAACACCCACGATGATCCATTATTGGAACTGAGTGGGCATGGTCTGACCGAAGCGGCGCTGGCGCAACTGCCCGGTCATGTGGTCAGTGGCCCTATCGGCCAAGCTGCCCCATCGGCCACGGCCGCCATCCAGCAGCTACGTGCCGTCTATACTGGCACGATTGGCTACGACTTTGCCCACATCGTCGCCCCAGACGAGCGCGAATGGCTGCGCCAAATGGCAGAGACGCGCCACTTTCATCCCGACAACGACCCCATCGACCGCAAAAAAGTGCTACAAGAGTTGACCCAAGTCGAAGGATTTGAGCAATACTTGCACCGCAAATTTGTCGGTAAAAAGCGCTTCTCTATCGAAGGACTGGATATGATGGTGCCGATGCTCAACGTCATTTTGGATGGCGCGGTGCGGGACAAAGTGAACAATGTGATGATCGGTATGGCGCATCGCGGCCGTCTCAATGTGTTGACGCACGTGATGCGAAAGCCGTACCGGCAGATGCTGGCTGAGTTCAAAGATATTGTTGAAGATAGCCCCGATCAAAATTGGACGGGTGATGTCAAATATCATTACGGCTCGGTGCGTCAATTGAGCGACGATGTACAGATCAAGATGGTCGATAATCCGAGCCATCTTGAGTTGGTCAACCCGGTGCTGGAGGGGATGGCCCGCGCGGCCGGAACCGCGGCCGAGCATCCCGGTGCGGCCGTCTTCGACAAAAAGCGCGTCATGCCGATTTTGATTCATGGCGATGCCGCCTTTATCGGGCAGGGCATCGTGCCAGAAACGCTCAATCTGTCGTTGCTCTCTGGCTGGCGCACTGGCGGCACCATTCACATGATCGCCAACAACCAGATCGGCTTCACGACTGACTATATGCAGTCGCGCAGCACCCCGTATGCCAGCGACGTGGCGAAGGGCTTCCGTATTCCGGTTGTCCATGTCAACGCCGACGACATCGAAGCATGTATCGAAGTGGCACGGCTGGCGTATGCGTACCAAATGCGCTTCGAGAAAGATTTCCTCATCGACCTGATCGGCTACCGTCGCTATGGTCACAATGAAGGGGACGAGCCGCGCTTTACCCAGCCGACGATGTACGCGCTGATCGATGAACATGAGACAGCCCGTGCGCTGTGGGCGGGTAATCTGGAGCAGCGAGGTGATATTCAACCGGGCGATGCGAATGCGCTGCTAGAGGCACACTTTGCCGAAATGGAAGCGGCGTATAAGCAGATCAACCTTGATGCGCCGCAAATGTCGCTGGAGCATGTGCCAGACCGCATCGATCTGGGGCCGCAAGAGACGGCCGTCTCGGCCGAAGAACTGCGTGCCTACCATGAAGAGTTGCACCAATTAGAAAACAAAGTGCTGCTCAACAGTCGGCTGGCGCGTATTTTGAAACGACGCAAAAATGCGCTTGATAACATGGACGAGCCAACGATTGATTGGGGCCATGCGGAATGGCTGGCGTTCGCGTCGATTTTGGCAGACGGTACACCGATTCGCCTGACGGGTGAAGATGTAGAGCGTGGCACATTTAGCCATCGCCATGCCGTTTTGCGCGACCAAAATACGGGTGATCGCTATGTGCCTCATCAGGTGCTTTCCCACGCACAGGCTTCTTTTGAGTGTCGCAATAGTGCGCTGACAGAGAATGCGGCGATTGGGTTTGAGTATGGCTATAGCTTGCAAGCTCCCGAACGTTTGGTGATCTGGGAGGCGCAGTTTGGCGACTTTGTGAATGGGGCGCAGCCGATGATCGATGAGTTTATTACGTCCGGCCGTGCCAAATGGGATCAAAAGAGTTCGCTGGTGATGCTGATGCCGCATGGATATGAAGGGCAAGGGCCTGATCATTCGACGGCACGGCTAGAGCGCTGGCTGACAATGGCGGCCGACCGCAACATGCGAATCGTTAACCCGACGACGGCCGCGCAGATATTCCATCTATTCCGTCGCCAAGTTGAGATCATGCACAAAGACCCCCGGCCGTTGATCGTGATGAGCCCCAAGAGCTTGTTGCGCCATCCGCTGTCTCGCTCGCCGTTGCGCGAATTGACAGAAGGAACATGGAAGCACGTCATCGACGATCCGACCATTACCCCGCAGCGCAAACGGTTTATCAAACGACTTGTGCTGTGCAGTGGCAAGGTGTATGTAGATGCGATGATGAGCGACCATCGGCCGGAAAAGCCGGACGTGGCGCTGGTGCGAATCGAGCAACTGTATCGCTTCCCGATGGGGCAAGTGAGCGACTTGATCGATAGCTACAAGGGCATTGAAGAAGTGGTGTGGCTGCAAGAAGAGCCGATGAACGGAGGCGCGTGGAAGTATGTGCAGCCGTTGTTGGAGCGGATTGTGCAAAATCGCTTGCCGATAAAATATATCGGCCGTCCTAACCGCGCTAGCCCTGCTGAAGGGTATTTTGCGTGGCACAAATCGAAACAAGATGAAATTATGCGGGAAGTTTATGGTGGCTAGTTCGGCAACCTGCCACTAGCTTTAGGAATATATATGGCTATTCAAATTTTAGTCCCTGTATTGGGGGAATCAGTTGTTGAAGCGACAGTCGGCTCATGGCACAAGCAAGTGGGCGACGCGATTGCGATTGGGGATGTGATCGTCTCTTTGGAGACGGATAAAGTTGACCTGGAAGTGGAAGCGGAAACGGCCGGAGTTCTCATCGAGATCGCGGCGGCCGAGCAAGAGGATGTGGCGATTGGCGATGTGCTGGGTGTGATCGATGGGGATGGCGCGGCCGTACCTGCTACCCCTGTCACAGCCGCCGCCCCTGTCGCGGCTGCTCCTGCTGCCCCGGTTGCAAAAGCGGCCGATGGTTCTCACGCTTCACCGGTTGCCAAACGAGCGGCGGCCGTCGAAGGGGTTGATTTGAACAATGTCCAGGGGAGCGGCAAAGATGGCAAAATTATGAAGGCAGATGTGCTGAAAACGAACGCGCCTGCCCCTGCTCCGATTGCAGCCGCTCCTGTTGCCACACCCCCGGCGGCCGTGTCGGCGATGGCGGAGATTTTTGGTGGCAGCGCCCCGCGTGAAGAGCGCATCAAAATGTCGCGCCGCCGCCGTACTATTGCGAAACGGTTGGTCGAGGCACAACAGACGGCCGCGATGTTGACCACCTTTAACGAGATAGATATGAGCGCGGTGATGGCGTTGCGCTCGGCGCGGAAAGAGTGGTTTATCAAGAAATTCGGCACGAAGTTGGGCTTTATGTCGTTCTTCACGAAAGCGTCGATTGCGGGCCTGAAAGCGTTCCCGCGTATTAACGCGGAGATCGATGGGGACGAAATGGTGCTGAAATACCATTATGACATCGGTATCGCTGTCGGTGCAGAAGAAGGGCTGGTTGTGCCAGTTATTCGGGATGCGGACACGCTATCATTTGCTGAAATCGAGAATACGATTAAGGCAAAAGCGGCCGCGGCGCGTGACGGCTCGTTAGGATTGAGCGATTTGATGGGCGGCACGTTTACGATTACAAACGGCGGCATTTTTGGCTCGATGCTCAGTACGCCAATTTTGAATACGCCGCAGGTGGCGATCTTGGGCTTGCACAACATTGTCAAACGGGCGGTTGTGGTCGATGATGAGATCGTGATCCGGCCGATTATGATGGTTGCGCTCAGTTATGACCATCGTATCGTAGACGGCAATGAGGCGGTGCGTTTCTTGTATCGCATCAAAGAGTTAATCGAAGACCCTGAAGATTTGTTGCTGGCTGGTTAATTCATTTTCCTCCCCTTTGGGGGACACAAATGGGGCGCAACTTGTTGCGCCCCTGTTGATTTATGGCTGAATGGTTGCGCTTGTTTGGAGCGTTATTTATCTATTTTATTTTTGCGGTGATTGCGCTCATTATTTGGGAGCGGTTGTTGCTGGCACGGTGCGAGGGGGCGTTGATCGAGCTGATGCAAAAGAGTGGTTGCCGGGGGGTGATGACACTGAAACGAGCGGCTCGTGTCAACACGTATCATTTTACGGTGCAATATCTCGCGGCCGGTGGCATCGAACAACAAAGCCGGGTGACAGTTCGACGGCCGAGACGCAAGCAACCGATGACAGATGATCTATTCACATTTGATCCACCTCTTACATGTGATCGGTAATGGATAGATAAGCGATTGAGGATTGGTTCTTTCGTCTTTTGCTGTCGTGCTCAACTCTCCCCAGTTCCTCCCAGAGGGAGAGAGGTGACTTGCTTCCCAACACAAAATGCCTCGGTTCGGCCGAGGCATTTTGTGTTCGATAGTAGTTTACTGCTTACGATGAGTTAAGAAGATAGTCAGAACTGTTATGGTGAAAATGGATGTCAGGAGGAGAAGGGTAGTGTAGGTGGCGGGATTACCATCGAGTTGGGAGACGTTGACATTTAGGGGAACTGTGTCGATGAAGACGGTGTGGGTGGTGGTGGATTCTCTTCCCTGTGCATCAGTGACGGTAAGGGTGATATTGTGTTGACCGACAGTAAGATTACGGGTAGCAACTTCACGACCTGTGCCAAGTGAACCATCGATGTCGGATGACCAACTGAGTTGTGTGCCTGCAAGAGAGCCATCCTCATTATCTGTGCCAGACCCAAGCAAGATAATCAGTTCGCCGGGCGCGTACTGTGAGCCGGTGGCGGGGGCGAGAATGCTGCTGGTAGGCGCAGTGTTCGGGGTAGTGAATGGGGGGCTGGTGACTTCAGCCGCATTGTATCCATCATTCGCAACAACCCTAACCCGCGCTTCGCTACTTCCAGACAATACCGATAGATCGCTAAATGTATAGCTACTTTCGGAAATGCTACGTGCAACACTGAGCCATGTTGCACCATCATCGGCACTATAGAGTACGTCATAGGTTAGTGAGTCACCGTCTGTGTCTGTGCCATTCCATGAAACGGTATCGCCTTCGTTGAGGGTGGGGCCGATTGGATCAAGCGTAAGAGTGGGGTTATTGGGGCTGGCGATGCGTTGGGTGAGTACGGTATTTCCGTTCAGTCTGATCTGAACTTCGGCCGATGCGGCCGTTAATGCAATCGTGTTTAGAAACGGCTGCACATCGATTGGCTCTGGCATGTTGAATACGATGTTCTCAGTTGCCAGCACTGTACCCGACCCATCCAAAACGACAATATCATAGATAGATGACGTGCCTAGTGTGGGCTGTAAGGGCGTGGTGGTTGGTTGACGGAAAACATCTAACAGAACAGCATTGTCTGTGTTGGGATCAACCCATCCACCAATGACAAGATGCTCAACCGCATTGCGAATGGCTTGAGGTTGATTTTTAGATGCAGAGCGCATGATAGGAGTCCCTCCAGCACAGGCTAAACCGTAATCATTGGCAACGGCGCAGTAACTAAAGGGCGAAATCCAACGCGCTCGTTGATAGCCAAGCAGTGGAAATCCTCGATTGTTGCCCGTTGCACTTGGATCATTGCTGATAACTGATGGTGTGTTCAAATTCCATAAGTTGTGATAGACATCGAATCCATAGTAGCCTGTCGGATCGACCGCAGAAAGAGAGCAATTAGGATTGGTGTAAGGGAAGTTCGGGTCTGGATTCCCTTCTCCGCCGCTACACTTGACGTGTTTTAATCCTTTGTTATGTCCAATTTCATGTGCGGTTGTACTGCCACCCGTGATATACCAATCGACATTGTAACCACCACCATCAGGCCGCATTTTGGTTGTGGAGGCGTATCCTGGTGTGAAGGCAATTCCAAGAAAACCGGTGGTAATGTTGGGGTGAATCATGCCCATCCAGTAAAGGTTCGCTGCGGGTGGATTCGCAAGGGCTGTACGAGCAAAGTTGACTTGATACAAAAGTTGCACAAACTCATTATTAATTCGCATGTCCAATGGTGTAGGGGGTATGAGCAGAGGGGCTTCCCAGATATTCAATTGTGAGATGGGATGGAACCGATACATGTTGTTTATGATGGCATCAAAATTGGGGTCTGTACGGGTATAGATGAGGGGGGAATTGCTGGTATCACCTTTATCATATAATTGAGCTGGCACTACCATCATGTTCATCTCGTTACTAACTTGGAACTCAACTGTTTCGCTGTGATCGTTGTTGCTTGTGTTATTCTCTGCAATGGTGCCATCGTAGTTGACTTCGACTTGGAAGGTGACATTGCCTGTACGCCATGCGGCCGGAACATAAAATAAGAAGCTGTCATTGAGATCGAGTCGATCTCCGCCGTTGGTATGAACGGTGAGCGGGTTATTTTCGGCCGAAACTGGTGATCCACTCAACTCAACCGTGCCATTAAATGCTCGCAACCGCGCACTGACTCCCGACAAATCATTTAACGTACTCTGCACATAAGCGCGTGCCCACGTCACACGATTTGCCACTAGATACATATCATTGTTCCAGTTTTGAATCCCTTGCGTGATCTCCAAGGCGTTAACAGCAATATCTTCGCTTATCGGTGTATTAGTAGGCGTTGCTGTTGGTGTATTGGTAGATGTGTTTGTAGGAGTTGGTGTGTCAGTTGGAGGAGCAGCCCCAACAATGGCTCCAGTGTAAGGAGTATGAACAACAGTAGCATTCGAAGTAAGCATACCATCTGAGACTGTTGAACCTACAAGGTTAAACCCCGTCGCTTTCAGTTGGAGGTAGCTGCAAGGGGCAATAAATGTCCCGTAAATATCACTGGTCCACTCTCCTAGTTGCACAAAATCCAGGAGTGTTGCATCAGGAAAATTCCATACCAGCTTTGCTGGGTCATGGTCAAAAAATGTCTGCATAAATTGAATCGCATCCACATACGGTGTGCTACTCCATTGTGCTGTATCAGCAGGTGTACTCACGATTCCATTATTAGTCCATATACCGATAGAACCACCACCAAAGCCGGTCGCGCCACCTAATTTGGGGCCGCCCCCTATGACATTGATAATGACCGTATCGTTTGTATTAGGAACATCAATTCTTACTCTCGATGTATCAGGTTGCTCAAGTAAAGATTCCGATACATTAAAACGATAGACACCATCGGGATTACCAGACCCTTGTAACAGTATTTCATTGTTGTTCGGAAGCACGGTTGGTGCGACTATATTGGGGTCAAATGCAGATACAGCCCGTGTGTATGGTTGCGTTATCACTATGCCATCAACGACTATTTCGCCGTTAATTGTCGTAGCCGAATTGACCAACAATTGAGTATAGCTATCTGGATCGGTACAATCGCCTGACGCACCTTTGTAGAAGGTCTCATCTGCTGCCGAACCGTTACACGTTCCCAAGATGCCACTCATTCCATTAAATATCATTAGACTTCCACACGTATTCTGTGCCAAAGCTATGACGGTTGACATTAAAATTAAGGGGATAATAAAGGCGATGGATAGCCATTTGTTATATGTTATGCTGCGAATTTTCTTTGCTCTCATCATTTTAGTTCTCCTCATATTAATATGATGTGTCAGTGAGACGATTCATACATCCCAATTGATTTAATTCCTAAA
>CALECP010000282.1 GCA_937949915.1 uncultured Anaerolineae bacterium | reverse complement strand
CTCGGCGGATTTTAAGTCCGCTGCGTCTACCATTCCGCCACCGCCCCATTGCCTCACCATTGTACAGATTATTGATGATTTGTAAACGGGCTATAATCGACCCAATCGTGGATCGTGATGTTATTGCTCGATGATTCCGATGCACGATCACGACAAACAATAATGGAGAATGACAGATGAACAACAACACGGTTTCTGACGACGCAATTGTGATCGAACGATTATTTGATGCGTCTATTGAGCAGGTCTGGCAAATGTGGACAGACGCAACACACTTTCAGCAGTGGTATGGGCCAAACGGCAGCACAATTCCGGTGGCTGAAATGGATGTGCGCGTGGGCGGCAAGCGCTTGATCTGCATGGAGATGATGACCCCCAATGGAAATATGAAAATGTGGTTTGCGGGTGAATTTAAGGAAGTGTCGCCGTTCGGCCGTCTCGTTTATACAGACAGCATGGCGGACGAGCATGGCAATTTGCTGCCCCCGGCCGCGATGGGACTGCCAGACGACCACCCAGGCGTGACAGAAGTAACGGTGCTTCTGGAGGCGGTGGACGGCCGCACAAAGATGACGATGACACATGCAGGCGTTCCGGCCGATTCGGGCGGGGCTGACGGCTGGGCGATGGCGTTTGAAAAGATGGGCGCATACGTCGCCACACAGCAAGCATAATCGTCGATAGTAGTAGGGACATGGCATGCCATGTCCCTACTACTGTCTATTTTATCTATCGCGCTAAGTTTTACGCGCTACGCCGCATCCGTGCCGCTTCGGCCAGCTCAGTTAAACGCACCTCTGTTTCTTGCCAGTCGATGCACTTATCTGTAATGCTCACGCCATACGCCATATCGTCGCTCATCTTCTGGTTGCCAGCGTGAATGTGGCTCTCGATCATCACGCCGATAATCGACTGTTCGCCACCCGCCACTTGTTGACAGACAGATGCGAGGGCTTCTTTTTGGCGGGTGTGATCTTTGTAGCTGTTGCCGTGGCTAGAGTCGATCATGATGCTCGGCCGGAAACCGCGTTTTTCGATGGCCGCGGCCGTGTCAGCGACATGTGTGGGCGAATAATTCGGGCCATCACTGCCGCCCCGCAGCACGATATGGAGCGCGTCATTGCCTGTTGTCTCTGCAACTGAGGCAAGCCCGTCCTTCGTCACAGCAAAGAATTTATGCGGATTGCTGGCAGACACCATCGCATCAATCGCTACCTTTATACTGCCGTTTGTCCCATTTTTTAGCCCGATGGGGCAAGAGATACCAGACACCAGTTGACGGTGAATTTGACTCTCTACTGTCCGCGCACCAATCGCTCCCCATGAAACCAAATCAGCGATAAATTGCGGCGAAATCGTATCTAAGTATTCGGTGCTGGTGGGCAATCCCATCTCGTTGATATGCAACAAAATTTTCCGTACCAAACGAATGCCTTTGTTGATGTCTCCCATTTCACCATCCAGCTCAGGATCGTACATCAACCCTTTCCAACCGATTGTAGTACGTGGCTTTTCAAAGTAGGTTCGCATCACGATCAGTAGATCATCACGCACGGCCGGGGCAAAATCAACCAGGCGTTGCGCGTAATCGTAGGCCGCTTCTTCATCATGGATCGAGCAAGGGCCGACCACGACCAGCAAGCGATCATCTTCGCCGTTCAAAATTGCTTTGATCTCGGTACGGGTTTGCAAAACAAGGGCGCGGGTCGCATCATCGGCCGCGAGTTCCTCAATGATTTCGTTCGGGGCTGGCAACGGCACGATCTCGCGGATACGTGTATCGTCAACCGATAATTTCTGGGTCAATATCGACATAAACTCAATTCCTTTCATCATTATGAAGTTAATTTTTATTTCCGTAAACAAAAAAAGACGCAGTTTACACCGCGTCTTTTGGTTCAGTTGATCGTGACGTTTTCTAGCCAGTGACCACTAACTCAGCCGTTGCGCGGTGAGGTGTGTATCTCCATAAAAATAGCTAAAAAATCGAACATCAAGCATGGCAGAAGGCTATCAGGCAACAATCAATGTGTCAAGGGGCGAAAAAATTGATTTTGCGTCTAAAAATTGACAAAAAAACGGTATCCTGCTACTGTTTTGTGCGTGAAACAATTCACAGACGGAATCATTATGTCGAACACACACACCAACACGTACACTCAAATGCCTATTTGCTGCTGTCAGGTGTGTTGCTGCTGTATCGAGCGGGGTGTGGTGGCTGTTGCAGAAATTGCACAGCGTTAATAATCACACGACACCTCGCGTAAAACCCCCGAAATTCTAACTCAATCTATATGTGTGCTGGCGTAAGAAATGTGCTGGCTGTACGTCAATGATGATGCAGTGCTGTTGTGCTGTATTCACTTAATTTCAGGAAAAAACGATGTTAGCAAGACCGATTCGCCCCTCACAAAAACAAACTTCTTTTGACCAGCCAGCCCAGTGGACTCCGGCCGTTTTAGCCGAGATGAGCGACCGTTTTGAAGACCAATCGGCCGTGCAGATATTGCAATGGGCTGTCAAACATTTCGATGGCGAGATCGCCCTTGCCAGCAGCTTTGGGCCCCAGAGCATCGTCCTCGCCCACATGCTGTCTCAAATGGATGGCGATGTCACTATTTTTTATATCGACACCGGGCTGCTCTTTCAAGAAACGTATGATTTGCGCGACAAATTAGAAGCACAACTCGGCATCACCTACCAGCGCGTGGCCACCGACATTTCGCTGGGCGAACAGACACAACGGTTTGGCCCAGAGCTATGGAAAAATGACTCGAATGCGTGCTGCTACGTCCGTAAAGTATTGCCCTTGCGCCAAACATTGAGCCAACACAAAGCGTGGATTACAGGTGTGCGGCGCGAACAATCAGCAACGCGCACCCATGCCGGTCTCGTCGAATGGGATCACACCAATCAATTGGTCAAATTCAACCCATTAGCCAACTGGACAAAAGAGCAAGTATGGCAATATATCGCAGACAATGATCTGCCATACAACGAGCTACACGACAAAGGGTATCCGAGCATCGGTTGCTGGCCTTGCACCCGGTCTGTGCAAGCGGGGGAAGATGAGCGATCCGGCCGCTGGGCGGGTAAAGCGAAGACAGAATGTGGGCTGCATGTGCGAGATAATGTACAGTTCGGGCAAATCCGCGAAGCGGCCGCCAATTAACGGCCGCACAGAGAGCAACAGATGAAAGGGTATCCGATTTTTTTGAACGACATGCACAATCGCAAAGCGGTTGTCGTCGGTGGTGGCGAAGAAGCACTCGGCAAAGTGAAAGGACTGTTGGCAGTCGATGCCAAAATCACAGTGGTCAGTAGCCAATTGCACCCCGAACTACGCCATTTGGTGATGCGCTCGGCCGACATCACATGGATACCCCGCGAATATGATACGGGCGATTTAGACGGCGCATTTTTGGTGATTGCCGAGCGCAGCACACCAGAACGCAACGCCCACGTCAACCGCGATGCCGAACGCGCAGGCATTTTGGTCAACGTGATGGATGAAGTTGATCTATGCAATTTTGTAGCCGGATCAGTGGTACGGAGTGGGCCGCTGACGTTGGCTATTTCGACAAGTGGGGCAGCCCCAGCGTACTCGGTGCGCTTGCGCCAACGGCTAGAGGCAGAATTTTCGGCCGAGATCGGCGAGTATTTAACAATTCTCAATCAGTTACGTCGGCCGATGGCGGCCGTGCATTTCTGCTTTCGCCAGCGCCGCGCAAAATGGTACGCGCTCGTCGATTCAGATGCGTCCGAAGAATTACGCGCCGGAGATCGCGCTGGCTTCGAGCAACAATTAACTGAAATCGTTGGCGAGCAAGTAGTCGCCCTGTGGCAGGCGGGAGAAGTTCCCCCGGCCGCGCCCCATCACACCATCTGCACCTTCCATTGCAAAGCCCCCCTCGCGGCCGCCGTCTGCCCCTGGGAACAAGAATAAGCCCCTATCGCGTTCTGCCAATATCTGTCCGATAATGTGCGCCCTCAAAAGAGATGTGCGCCACCCCCGCATACGCTTTTGCCAGCGCATCGTCGATGTCATCCCCCACCGCGCTAACCGCCAGCACCCGGCCGCCATTCGTCACCAGCCGCCCATCCTGCACGGCCGTACCCGCATGAAAAACGGCCGTATCGGGCAGCGCATCGGCCGCCCCCACGCCCGTGATCAAAAGCCCTTTGGGATAATGGCTTGGGTAGCCCGGAGCAGCCATCACCACCGTCGCGGCCGCACCCGGCCGCATCACCACGTCTGCCGATGTTAGCTGCCCAGCGATGCAACGCTGGGCGACTTCCACCAAATCACTCTGGAGCAACGGCAAAATCACCTGCGTTTCCGGGTCGCCAAACCGACAATTAAACTCAAGCACCTTAACCCCCGATGGAGTGAGCATCAACCCCGCGTACAAAATGCCCGTGTACGGCATCCCGTCCGCTTTCATGCCATCCACCGTGCGCTGTAGCACCTGCGCCGTCATGTCAGCCACCCATTGCTCACTCACATCAGGAATCGGCGCGAACGCCCCCATGCCGCCCGTGTTCAGACCCAAATCGCCATCCAGCGCCCGTTTATGATCTCGCGCCGGGATCATCGGCACAGCGATATTGCCATCACAAAACGCCAGCAGCGACACTTCGACCCCTTCCAGCCGCTCCTCGATCACCACTTCCGTCCCGGCCGCACCAAACGCTTGATCGTGCATGATTTGCGCCAGCCCAGCCCGTGCTTCGTCCAGCGAATCGCATACCAGCACCCCCTTCCCGGCCGCCAATCCACTCGCCTTCACCACGATCCCGCCTTCTGGTTGCGCGTCCAAGTACGCCATCGCCGCATCAAAGTCAGTAAATGCGCCATACGCGGCCGTCGGAATGCCATGCCGCGCCATAAACGCCTTGCTAAACGCCTTCGACGACTCCAATTGTGCCGCTTGCTGCGTCGGGCCAAACACCGTTAATCCGGCCGCCTCAAACTGATCGACGATCCCGTCTGCCAACGGGATTTCGGGCCCCACCAGCGTCAGGTCAATCGCGTTCTCTTGAGCAAACGCCACCAACGATGTCACTGTCACATTTTGGGCAATCGCGGCCGTACCCGCATTCCCCGGTGCAACAAAGATATTCGCCACCAAAGGAGATTGTGCCACTTTCCACGCCATCGCATGTTCACGGCCGCCAGAACCAATAATCAGTATGTTCATAATTTTTTAGGAAGATAAAGGCAAAAGATAGAGAAGAATAAGTCTGCGCGTGTATTTGACCCAGTATTCTCTCTATCTCTATCTCAGGCTCTATCTCAAACAGCCATTTCTAGCGCGATAAATTTGCTGCGATCCTCTTCGCCCACCCATTCGGGGACGGGGATGGGATAGTTGCCAGAGAAGCAAGCGTTGCAATGCCCGGTCGGCCGATGCTGGCCCTCGACAGTCTCTTTGACAGCCCGTTCCATCCCTTCCAGCGACAAATAATAAATCGAGTCCGCCCCGATTAGTTCGCGGATTTCTTCAATGTCGTATTTGTGCGCGATCAGTTGGTTGTATGTGGCCATGTCGATGCCCATAAAGCACGGATGGCGCACCGGCGGGGACGAAACGAGCATGTGAATTTCACTTGCGCCGCCATCACGCAATAGCTGTACAAGCTGGCGCGACGTATTGCCCCGCACAATCGAATCGTCGATCACGACTACTTTTTTGCCAGCCAAATTGGCAGAGAGTGCATTGTATTTTAGGCGCACACTCGACTTGCGTAGCTGGTCGTCTGGGCTGATAAATGTGCGGCCGATATAGCGATTTTTCGTTAGGCCTTCGGTGTATGGAATACCGCTCTCCATGCTGTACCCAATCGCGGCCGGAATGGCACTGTCTGGCACAGGAATAACGATGTCTGCGTCGATCTTCGCCTCACGGGCAAGCTGACGGCCGAGCTTCTGGCGCACTTCATGCACGACTTGACCCTCATAAATCGAATCGGGACGCGCAAAGTAGACATACTCAAAAATACACAAAGCGCGTTTCTTTGGCGTGTTTACCTGTGTCGATTTCAGACCACTCTCATCGATCCGCACCATTTCGCCCGGCTCGATCTCGCGCACATATTCCGCGCCAATCGTCATCAACGCACATGATTCGCTGGCAACCACCCAGCCGCCATCATCCATCCGGCCGAGACAGAGCGGCCGCAATCCATTCGCATCGCGCACCGCGTACAGCGCATCTCGCGTCAGAATCGTCAGTGCATACGCCCCTTCTGCCACCTTGAGCAAGCTGTACAGCCGTCGCTCCCAGCGATCCAGCCCCGGTGGATGCCCTTTCGCCCACGTCTCTGAATGCGCCGCCAAAATTTGGGTGATCACTTCGCTGTCTGTCGTGGCTGCCAAGCCGACACCGCGCTCTAGCAACGTATTGCGTAGCGCGGCCGCATTGGTCAGGTTGCCATTGTGCGCCACCGCCAGCGGCCCATACACCGTCTCGATCAAGAATGGCGAACAGTTGCGGAGTTCACTCGATCCGGCCGTCGAGTAGCGATTATGCCCGATGGCGATATGCCCGTGTAGCTCATCCATGTTGCGATCATTAAAAATCTGGGACACCAGCCCCATCCCTTTGTGGACATAGCTGCGCTGCCCGTCGCTGGTGACAATACCGGCGCTTTCTTGCCCCCGATGCTGCAACGAATACATTGCAAAATAGGTGAGGCTCGCCGCTTCGCGCCCCGGTGCATACACACCGACAACGCCACATTCTTCTTGCAAACCGAGATCGTCCCAATCTTCAATCATCGAAATGTTACTCCAAAACTAACAACTTTTTGCGCGCCAGGACGGCCGTCGCAAACGCTTCGTCAATCGTATCGGCCGAAACCGTAATATGCCCCATTTTGCGGCCGGGGCGTGGCTCTTGTTTACCGTACAGGTGCAAATGTACGTCGGGCAACGCTAACGGGGCTGCCCAGTCCGGTGTGCCTTTGCGCCACAAGTCGCCGAGCAAATTGACCATTACAGTCGGCTTACGCCATGCCGTTTCGCCCAATGGCAGCCCGCACACCGCCCGGATCGTCTGTTCAAATTGGCTGGTCGGACACGCTTCTATCGTCAGGTGTCCCGAATTGTGCGGCCGGGGGGCGATCTCATTGATCAACACACGGCCGTCCCGCGCCACAAAAAATTCGACGCACAAAACGCCGACCACATCGAGCGTTTCCAGCACTTGTTGGGCGGTGGTGATGGCGCGGTCAGCCACATCGGCCGCCACCCGCGCCGGGGCAATCGACACATCTAAAATGTGGTTGACATGATCGTTTTCGACCACGCCAAACGGGGCGAACGTGCCATCATCCCCCCGCGCCGCCACGACTGATAGTTCACAATCAAATTCGACAAACGCCTCCAGGACGCAATCGACACCATGCAGCGCATCCCATGCGACACGCACCTGATTGGGATCGCTGATTTTGACTTGTCCTTTGCCATCGTAGCCCGACGCGGCCGTTTTCAAAATAGAGGGCGTACCCAGTTCTGCCACCGCTTGCTCAAGATCAGCCAGCGTATGGATCGGCCGGAACGGTGTCACCGCCAGCCCAGCTTCTTGCAGCGTCGTCTTTTCGACAATGCGGTTCTGGGCGACGCGCAATACGTGTGCGCCCGGTGCGAGAACGGTGCATTCGGCGACCGCTTCGGCCGTAGCGGCCGGGACATTTTCAAATTCATACGTCACGACATCGCACGTCCGCGCAAACGCCTGCACCGCATTGAGATCGGTGTACGCACCCTTAAATTCACAGTCGGCAACTTGTCCGGCCGGGGTGTTGCGGCCGGGTGAGTAAATATGCACGATGTAGCCCATCTGCTTGGCTGCGAGCGCCATCATGCGGCCGAGTTGACCACTGCCAAGAATGCCGATTGTGCTTGTAGGAAGAATGGGGTTTATCATCGTTGTTTGCTAGAAATTAATTGTTGGTAGGCAAGCTGTCTTGGAGGACTTTGGCTGTTTGAGCAGCCCGGTACGCTTGCAGTTTATGGCGATAATCGGGGTATTTGTTGCCCAAGATGCTGATGGCGAGCAGTGCCGCATTCTTGGCACCACTGCGCCCAATCGACAATGTGCCGACCGGTATGCCACCGGGCATTTGCACAATCGAGAGCAGCGAATCAACGCCATTCAGCACACGGCTTTTGACTGGCACACCCAGCACAGGCAAAATCGTTTCGGCGGCCGTCATGCCAGGTAGATGGGCTGCCCCACCCGCCCCCGCGATGATCACTTCCAGCCCACGTTCGGCCGCGCTTTTGGCGTATGCGGCCGTTAATTGCGGTGTGCGATGGGCAGAAACCACCTTGCACTCATGCGGCACACCAAACTCGGTCAAAATCTCATGAGCATGGCGCATCGTCTCCCAATCGGACGTGCTGCCCATAATCACGCCAACCAAAATTTGCTCACCCATTACACAAACCTCTCAAAACAGTTGAACGCGGAGGCGCAGAGAAAGAAAAAACCACCTTCTAAAAACTCCGCGACTCGGCGGTTACAGCAAACACCAAGAACAGAAATCATAATTTACCTTCCAACTGCACCATGCGCCCGGTAAAATCACCTGCCGGGACAAATGCCGCGCCCGTCAACCGCTCAAACGTCTCGATGTACCGTGCCGCCACCTGCGCCCGGAACGCATCCGGCATCACAGGCTGCACACCATCACCCTTGTACCCCTGCTCTGCAAACCATTCGCGCAGAAATTCTTTGCTAAAATTTTGCGGATCGCGTCGTTCGTCATACGAATCAGCCAGCCAGAAGCGGCTCGAATCGGGGGTGTGCATTTCGTCGCAAATGGCGATCCGGCCGTCGATGATGCCAAATTCGTATTTGGTATCGACCAAAATGAGACCGCCTTTTGCCGCTAGTTCTTGTCCGCGTCGGAAGACAGCGAGTGCGGCCGTGCGGACTTGTTCCCAAATCGCGGGTGCAACCAAACCTTGCGCCAATAGCTCCGCTTCGGTGATTTTCTCGTCGTGCTGTCCCTGTTCTGCTTTGGTGGTGGGCGTAATAATCGGCTCAGGCAATGGATCGTTTTTGATCAAGCCATCGGGCAACGGCACGCCGTAGGGAGCGCGATCTCCCGCTTCGTACATGCCCCAGATAGAGGTGTCTGTCACGCCGGTGATGTAGCCCCGCACCACCACTTCGATAGGCAACATATCCGCTTTGTGCGCCCACATCAGGCTGGGGTCTGGCACAGCGATGCAATGGTTGGCCACGATGTCGGCCGTCTTTTCAAACCACCAGGCGCTCAACTGGTTCAGCACTTGCCCTTTGTACGGGATCAGCCCCAGCACACGGTCGAACGCGGAGACGCGGTCTGTCGTGGCGAGTAACAAGCGGTCATCGTAGTCGTACACATCGCGCACTTTGCCGATGTACTTGGGTACGGCCGTATCTACGGCCGTATCTACGGCCGTATCGTCGATACAAAATGGGAGGGCAGCGATCAATTGATCGTGTGTAAGCATATTTCCCCAAAAAAATAAGGCACATCGCTCTTTATGCAATGCGCCTTACAGTGTTAAAACTGTTGCGAAAAAGTGCGCTCATTTTTATTGCACACTCTCCACTGATTCTGCCCGATCATACCACGCCTAACCGTTATCAGCAGCCATTTGTCCACGCGCATGGGTCAAGTCGTGTGCCGTTCCGACGAATCTCGAAATGCAGATGCGGCCCCGTCGAACACCCGGTATTACCAGAGTAACCGATGAGATTGCCCTGAAAGACAACTTGCCCCGGCACCACATTAAACGAACTAAGATGCGCGTAAAATGTCTCGAAGCCATTGCGATGGTTGATCACGATCAAATTAGCGTAGCAATAGGGGCTCCATGCCGCGAAAGTGACCTTGCCCGAATCGGCCGCGTAGAGCGGTGTCCCTGTCTCGATGCCCACATCGACGGCCTGATGTCCATACCAGTATGTCTGTGTGATGCGATAGCCAGTTGTCGGCCAAATAAACGAGCCATACCCTACCACCAGTTGATTCGATGTATTTTGATAGTTGCCCTGGGCGGCCGAAACGTCTGGCGGATCCCATTTGAATACCTCGCGCACAGCGCCCGGCACTAAAATTTGCGTATCTTCATACAAGCGATACGGAAATTCTAAATTGTTTGGCTGATAGGCGATGATGTCATCGACGGCAACATTGTATTTAGCGGCAAGATTTTCCAATGTGTCGCCATATTGCACGTCGTGCAGTACCCCGTCAATCGGTAAAATAATCAGTTCAGAATCGGCAAAAAGCAAGCCTGCTTCTTCGCTCAATTGAGGGTTGCCGCCCAGCAATGTTTCGGGAATGATGCCGAAGCGGTCGGCGATGCCAATCGGTGTATCGCCACTGAGAACGGTGTATCGCTGAAATTCTTCGTGCTGGGGCAATTTGCCGCGAAAGGTGCTGGGGTTCATGGCGGGGCGCAAGCTGTCGTCCCGGCGCACAGGCAAATTAGAAAGGTCGAATGTCTGCAAGCTGGTATCGACTGCATCGTAATCGAAGTAGGGACTGGGTTCGGCCGTATTGACCACAAGTGGGGTGGAGGTAGCCGTCGCCGTCTCTACTGGCGCGGCCGTTTCGTCGGGCGCGGCCGGGAGTGATGAGATGATCGGCCGGAGCAAAAATAAAGCCAGCACAATCAGGGCTATCGCCCAAAAATAACGTCCATATCGTTGTCTAAAAGTATGCTCTGCCATGCAATTCCTCTTCCAGCGCACCACTATAGCACACAAAAACGGTAGAGACGCAAGATTTTGCGCCTTTCCCCCTTAATCCCCCTCGATGGAGGGAGGCTGATCATCTATTGGGCAGCTTCCTCATTCTCTTTTAATGCGCGTGCCGCCACATGTGGGTTGACATCAAAATTATCGAGCCACTCATCCACAATGCCAACCCCCAGCACAGGCGCATACACACTGCGCGTTGTCGAAATATCAGAATGCCCCAAAAACTCCTGCACCACTTCGAGCGGAATCCCTTCGCGCAACAGTGAGGTGGCGCGATAATGGCGGAAATCATGCGCCGACAGGCTTCTGTGTAGGTGCAATGCTTTGACCGCTTTTTTGACCACCATGTGAACAGTTGTGATCGATAAACGGGCATTGAGCGAATTGTGACTATGGGAAACAAAAAGCGCGTTGCTGCCATCTTTGCGCTCGGACAAATAAAGCTGAATCGACTTTTGGGCGTAGTCGCGCAGATGGAGGGTGCGCGTTTTGTTGCCTTTGCCAACGATGATGGCGTGTTTGGCACGGCCGTAATCGACCGTGCGCCGATTGAGCGACACACATTCGCTGATCCGCGCGGCCGTTGAGTAAAGCGTATGCACCACCGCCCGATCCCGCAGCAGCGACAGACGGCGGTTATAGCGATCATTTTCATCTGGAATGGGTAACTGATCGTAGT
>CALECP010000281.1 GCA_937949915.1 uncultured Anaerolineae bacterium | reverse complement strand
TGATTTGATCATCACCTACCATGCGAAAGAAGCGGCGCGGTGGCTGGATAGCCGGTCAGCCAGTCAGCCAGTCAGCTAATCAGCTTGGTCAGTAAGCAAACGCTTGAAAAGATACTTTTGGGCTTTTATGGTCAAATAAGGTTACAAATCAAGCTGACAGGCTGAAATGCTGGTAAGCTGAAACGCTAACAGGAAATAGCAGTATGACAATAACAAGACGAGCATTTTTACAGAGTGGCGCGGTGGCGGCGACGGCGTTGACAGCCGGCCGTCACCAATGGCTACAGGCGCAATCGGCCGAGCAGCTACTAGGCATCACGCTGGCCCATTTTGAGTACGATTTTGATGTGGTCGATGACACAGGCATCCCCCAAGTGGCGGCGATTCAGGCGTTGGGTGATGATTTTGCGGTGGTACGCTTTCTCAACTGGCAAAAGACAAATGTGACATGGATGCGGCCGCCCCCCGGCAACATCGACCAATTTTGGGCACGCGAAACGCGGGACGGCTGGCGCAATCCGCCCCTCCATCCCGGCATCGATCCACCGTCGATTGATTGGGGGCTGTTCGATGGTGTGCCGCTCAATGTCTGTTTGCGATTTGCGCGAGCGGTGGGGGCGCGGCCGTGGATTTGTATTCCACATGGCGATTCGGCCGCGGCATTCACCCCCCTGATGCAAACAATTGTTGATCAAACGCTGGCCGGTGTGAACGATGGGGTCAAGCCGATTTTCGAGTTTAGTAACGAGATATGGAATGGCGGTTTTCAGCAGCAGCAGGCGTGTGCGCGGGCGCAGCTCGGCCGTGACCCAGTTGACGGCAGCGAACGCCTCTCGGCCGCACTGGCGTACCAGATCGCCCGTACTAATGAGATCGCCGATTACGCAAGCAATCGCGCCGACACCGTGATCGGGGCGCAGACCAACAATCCCTACATCGCCCAGACATTGGTCAACGGCGGCCTGTCCGAAAATGTGACGGGTCTGGCGATTGCACCCTATTTTGGGCTGGTGCGAGACGGCCGCTACACGCGCCCCGATGTGCTGCCCAATGGGTTCAATCCATTGATCGATATGCGGACGGCCGTGCCATTTGACCTGACCGCCCCGGCCGCGATTTTGCATGAGCAATTACTCGATAATTTGCTGGCGTATATCGAAGCGGAAACGGCGTGGGCGTTGCGCGAACATCGCCAACTGCTCGACACGGCCAACCAGTCGCGCCAAAACCCACTGCGCCTGATGGCCTACGAGAGCGGCCCCGATTTACACGCGGCCGAAAATGATGCGAACTACACGCCGCTGGGCGACATCGACACAATCCGCGAACTGTTTTTGGCGTTCAATCGGTTGCCGCACATGGGTTTTTTGGTCAAGCGGCTGCGCGATCTCTTTTTCTCGGCCGAAATCGGCGGCTATTTGCTCAATGGGTATAGTTCAGCGACGGTGTATAAAGATCGCGGCCGTAAATCGGGCAAGCTCAACTACGATACATTTGGCTATCTCGAAATCAGTGCCGAAGAGCCGCGCCAATACAGCAAAACATGGAAATATGAGGCACTCGTCGGCGATTTTAATCTCAAGCGTTTGGGGAGAGGGATACAGGTGTCCGCATGAAAACAGCAAAAATAGTGATCAGAACGCTCTTATTTATCTCGCTTTTGTGGCTGGTGGCGTGTAGTCCGAATGGGGCAGCGTTGCCCATCGCCACAACCAACCCAAACGCGATTCCACCGACGGCGGCGACTACCATTCCAACCGAAGAACCGACGGAGGCAATGTTGCCTGTGGTGATCGTGGCAGAGACTGCCACGCCTGAAATAACGGCCGCACCCACAGAGACGGCCGTTCCCACACAAACGCCGCTCCCGACAGACACCCCTGCCCCCACCGATACGCCTGTGCCAACAGAAGCGGCCGCAGTAAACGGCACTGTTTTGGGCAGCGTCCAGACGGCCGATGGGCGTGTCATGGCTGGCGGTGCGGTTGAATTATGTGATGGCTTGATGCTGGGCTTTTATGCGGGGGAAACACCGTGCAGCGAACGGCCGCAAGCATGGACGACGGTGACGGCGGCCGATGGCACGTTCCAGTTTGCGGATGTGCTGCCCGGTGTGTACCAGGTGGCGTATACGGTGGATGGAGAATGGGTTGTTTTGACTGATGCGGCCGCGCAACTGCTATCGATCACAGTGGAGCAAGCGGGGACGGCCGATTTGGGTGCATTGACCCGTGTGACAGAGTGAGTGCAGCCGTTTGATGTGACGATGATTTTTATGTAAGGGTGCAACGTGTTGCGCCCTTCTCTGCTATCTTCGCATAAAAAAAGCGAGGACAATGCCTCGCTTCTTGCTAAATTTAATCGCTTTCTCTCGTTTATTCGCCAAACTGGGGCGGTGCAGAGGGGCGACGGCTCACATTACGCTTCGTCGTCGTATCGATCTGCAATTGTGCGAGGCGCAACTGTTGCTCGATCATGCGATATTGTTCGGGGTCTTCTGGGACACCTTCTTCCATTAGGCGTTCAGCTTCTTTACGCGCTTCTTCCGCCTTTTGCACATCGATCTCGTCCAAACGGTCGGCCGCGTCTGCCAAAATGATCACCTTATCAGGCTGCACTTCTGCAAAACCACCACCCACAGCAAAGTATTCTTCTTCACTGCCGCGCTTGATATACACTTCACCGAACGTCAGCACCGTCAGCAATGGCGTATGGTTTTGCAAAATACCCATCCGACCTTCCAGACCGGGCAAGCTGACCAAATCCACATCTTCACTGTAGACCGTTTTCTCTTGCGTAACAATTTCACAACGAATCATAATGTCATCTTTTTTATAGGTGGGCAGCTTGCTCGCGTAGACGCGCACCCTTTTCGATAGCACTGTCGATGTTACCAACCATGAAGAATGCATCTTCTGGTAAATCGTCGTGCTTGCCGTCTAGGATTTCGCGGAAACCGCGCACTGTATCGGCCGTACTCACGTATTGTCCTTTCAGACCATGGAACTTCTCTGCCACATACATCGGTTGACCGAGGAACTTCTCCACTTTACGCGCACGGGCGACCAGCATCTTGTCATCTTCGCTCAATTCGTCGATACCGAGAATGGCAATAATGTCCTGCAAATCTTTATAACGCTGCAAAATCTGCTTCACGTCATTCGCGGTACGGTAATGCTCTTCACCTACGATGTCTGGCTGCAAAGCGCGGCTAGAAGAAGCCAACGGGTCTACGGCCGGGAAAATCGCCTTCTGGAACACGCTCCGCGAGAGCGTCAATACCGCGTCGAGATGGGCAAACGTTGCCACTGGCGCAGGGTCAGAATAGTCGTCCGCAGGCACATAAATCGCTTGCATTGATGTAATCGATCCTTTCTTTGTCGATGTGATCCGCTCTTGCAACTGTCCCATTTCGGCCGCCAATGTCGGCTGATAGCCTACAGCAGAAGGCATCCGTCCTAAGAGAGCCGACATTTCAGACCCCGCCAAAACATAGCGGAAAATGTTGTCGATAAAAATCAGAACGTCACGACCCTGGTCACGGAAATACTCCGCTTGTGCCAGACCTGTCAATGCGATCCGCAAACGGACTCCGGGCGGCTCATTCATTTGCCCGAACACCATGCCCACCGAGTCGATTACGCCGTACTCCTGCATTTCGTAGTACAAGTCAGTCCCTTCACGGGTACGCTCGCCCACGCCAGCAAAAATAGACACACCGCTATGCTCGGTTGCCACAGAACGAATCAACTCAGCAATCGTTACTGTCTTGCCCACGCCAGCACCACCATAGATGCCGGTCTTACCACCGCGCAAAAACGGTGAAATCAGGTCAACCACTTTCATGCCGGTCTCAAATGTTTCCGACGTGGTTGATTGTTGGTCGAGTGGGGGGGAAGGGCGGTGAATCGGATACATGACAGCATCTGTCACCGGTTCACCACCGTCGATAGGATCGCCGATGACGTTAAAAATCCGGCCGAGCGTCTTTTCGCCCACTGGGACAGTAATCGGTGCGCCTGTGCCATAAACATCTACGCCGCGCTTCAAGCCGTCCGTCGCAGACATCGCTACCGTCCGCACCATACCGCCACCGATATGTTGCTGTACCTCCAGCACAAGGCGTTTGCCTTCTGCATCTTCCATTTCTAGCGCATCATAAATGCCGGGCAACTCACCTTCGGGGAATTCAACGTCGATAACAACGCCGCGAATTGCCTTCACAATACCTTTAGACATAAATAGTTCCTCAGTTTGTTCGTTTGTCAGCCTCAAAAAATCGCTGACCAACCAACCATCTTAATTGGCAAGTGCCTCAGCACCACCCACGATGTCGAGAATTTCGTTGGTGATCGCTGTTTGTCTTACTTTGTTCCGTTCTAGTGTCAATGATTCCACTAGAGAATTGGCGTTCTCGGTTGCGTTCTGCATCGCCATAAATCGTGCGCTATGCTCGCTGGCGAGTGCTTCGAGCAACGCTTGATACAGTTGCAGTTCGGTGAAGCGTGGCACGATAATATCGAGCAATTGCTCTGGACCCGGCTCGTAGGAGTAGGTCGCTTCCCGCGATTCTGCGGCCGCGCTTTCCGATAGATACTCGCTCAATGCCATGCCATCATGGTCTAGTGGCTTGAGCGGTAATAGTTGTTTAATGGTGGGACGCGCACTAGCGAGGTTGATAAAGTCGGTGAAACAGATGAACACTTCATCGTACTTTCCTGCCAGATACTCGTCTGAAACGATCCGAGCAATCGGGTAAATATCTTTTGCCGATGGTGGATCGGGCATCCCAGAAAAGGTTGCTTCGACAGAGTAGCCCCGCCGAATCAGGATGTCTCGCGCTTTGCGGCCGACTGCGATCACATGGACGGGCGTTTCAATCGAATTGATGAAATTTTCAGCAAGGCGTAGCACATTACTATTGTATGCACCTGCCAAACCGCGATCACCGGTATACACGATGACGGCCGTATTGCTGACCGTCTCACGACTAGACAACATCGGGTGTGCGTTCGTGCTGGACTGTGACGCGAGATTGTTCAAAATCTCGTATGCCTTTTCAGCATAATCACGAGTCGCCTTTACCTGCTTCTCCGCCCGTCGGGCTTTCGAGGCAGACACAGCACTAAGCGCGTTTGTCACCTTCGAGATGTTCTTGACGCTGCGAATGCGTTTGCGTAACTCTAATTCGGTAGCCATAACAAATAGGTAGAGACGCAAGATTTTGCGTCTCTACAATTTTAATTGCTCCAGGTTGCGTTGAAATCTTCGATGGCCGCGTCTAGCTTGTCAAAGGCTGGTGGTTTGCCCGACTCACGGATACTGCGCCCCATTTCTGCATACGCTGTGTCCATATAACGCAAGAAGGCAGGCATCCAAGTTTTTACATCTTCTGCATCAACATTGTCCAGCTTGCCTTTTGAGCCAGCATACGTCAAATAAACTTGGTGGTCGAGGCTGTATGGGTTGTACTGTGGTTGTTTCAGCACTTCCATCAAACGTTCACCACGGCCGAGTTTTTGCTGTGTCACCGGGTCAAGGTCAGAACCGAACTGGGCGAATGCCGCCAATTCACGGAACTGCGCCAAGTCGGTTTTGATACCACCCGCTACTTTCTTCATCGCCTTTGTCTGTGCGGCACTACCGACGCGACTCACCGAGATACCTGCGTCAATCGCTGGACGTTGCCCTGCGTTGAACAAGTCTTGCTCAAGGAAAATCTGACCGTCCGTAATCGAAATCACGTTCGTGGGGATGTAAGCAGACACGTCACCAAGCAATGTTTCGATGACAGGCAATGCGGTCAATGAACCGCCCGTACCTGGCACATGCGTCACTTCGTAATCGTCTGAATTTTTCATCGCTTCGAGCGCGTGTTCTGTTTGCTCTTCCCACAAGTTGCCGAAGTAGCGGTTGCCATCTGCACCCACTGTCTCTGCGGTCACTTCTGTGCCTTTTTTGACGATGACATACTCATCGCGCAATTTGACCGAACGCTCTAGCAGACGGCTATGCAATGAGAAGATGTCGCCCGGATACGCTTCACGGCCGGGAGGACGACGCAAAATCAAGGACATTTCACGATAAGCCCACGCTTGTTTAGAAAGGTCGTCGTAAACGGCTAATACGTGACGGCCGCGATCCATGAAATACTCGCCAATCGCGCAACCGCTAAAGGGAGCGAGATATTGGAGCGGAGCGGGGTCTGCGGCCGAAGCGACCACAACGATGGTGTGATCCATCGCGCCGTTTTCTTCCAACGCCTGTACAACCTGCGCTACCTGACCGGCACGTTGCCCAATCGCCACGTAGATGCAGATCATGTCGCCATCTTTTTGGTTGATGATGGTGTCGAGACACACGGCCGTCTTGCCTGTCTGACGGTCGCCGATCACCAATTGACGCTGCCCCCGGCCGATAGGGGTGAGCGCGTCTACAGAGACGAGACCTGTCTGCACAGGTTGGTTTACTTCCGAACGGTCGATAACACCGGCCGCGATGCGCTCTACAGGCTGCGTCATCGTCGTATTGATCGGGCCTTTGCCGTCTAGCGGCTTGCCCAACGGGTCGATGATGCGGCCGATAAGCGCGTCGCCTACAGGAACAGACGTAATCTGCCCGGTGCTACGCACTTCGTCGCCCACCGAGATGGTGGAAACGTCACCCATCACCACGACACCAACACTGTCAGCTTCGAGGTTGAGCGCGAGACCACGCACGCCGCTTTCAAACTCAACCAATTCGGTTGCACGGACATCGGCCAGACCATCGACGATGGCGATACCGTCACCGACGCTGATAACAGAGCCTACGCTCTGTGCATTTACTTCAGGCTCGAATGTCTCAATTTTTTTGAGAAGAGATTCTGCGATATTTGAATAATCGGGGGTGAGAGTCGCCATTCACCAAACTCCTTGTCGTGTATTCAATCCAGCAAAAATTTAGAAGCTAGATCGATGTCTACAACTTATTGACTATTGGGTATATTTTACCCAAGAATGCTCAATTGTGAAATGTTTCACTAATTATAGGATAAATCGGCCGAAATGACCTGCAAATCGACGTGATCGTATCCGAACAACGCCCGTTTGTCCAATTTTTCACGAACGGGCATATATGAAGGCAGCTACGCAAAAAAATAGCCGTCCATTCGCTGCTATTTTCTTGCTTTGTACGATACTAATCACGTACCGGGTCCTGATGTACCAGTTCCCATAGCCGTGCTGGGCTGAGTGGAATTTCCAATATCTCAATTTTGTGGTCGAGCGCGTCTTCTATCGCTTGGGCGAACAGCGCACCGACGGGGATTGCACCTGCTTCCCCCGCGCCCTTGATGCCCAATGGGTTGAGCGGGGAGGCGGTGACGATGTGATCCAGTTCCATCGTCGGCACATCGAGCGCGGTGGGGACTAAATAATCGATAAACGTGCCAGAAAGCAGTTGTCCCTCGGCCGAATAGCTCAACTTTTCATAGAACGCATTGCCGATGCCCTGCGCTACGCCGCCATGAATTTGCCCATCTAAGATCAATGGGTTGATGACAACGCCGCAATCATGCACGACCACATATTTTTTGATGGTCACGTCCATCGTCTCTGGGTCTAGCTCGATGATCATGGCGTGGACACCGCTGGCTGTTGCGCCATATTCGGGGCCAAAATAGTTGCTGGCTTCCAGTCCGGGCTCTGTCCCCGGCTTGACTGCGCCGCGCATCGGGTTGGCCATCTGCGCCAACTGGCCGAGCGCAATTGTTTTGTCGGGTACGCCGCGCACGTTGACTTGCCCATCGGCAAGCTCAAGATCGGCAGGCGCGGCTTCAAAATGCTCGGCCGCCAATGCCAATATCTTCTGGCGCACATCTTTGGCCGCTTCATTAATAGCGTTGCCTGCCACGACTGCGCCCCGGCTGGCAAATGTGCCTGCGCCCCAATGGAATTGATCGGTATCACCGGTCACGAGGTCAACGTCTGTCACGCCTACGCCCACTTGATCGGCGACGATTTGGGCGAATGAGGTGAAATGCCCTTGCCCTTGCGTACCGATGCCGGTGGCGACCGTGACGCGGCCGTTGCTCTGCACTTGTACTCGTGCGCCCTCGTAGGGGCCGATGCCGGTTCCTTCTACATAGGTGACAACGCCCAAACCGAGCCATTTACCAGAATCTCTTTTTTCTTTATAAAAGCGATCATATTCGATCAATTCAATCGCTTTTTCGAGTGCGGGGGCGTAGTTGCCACTGTCGTATTTTAGGGGGGAAAAATCTTGGTAGATAATCTCGTTTTCGTAGGGGAATTGATCGGCCGCGATCAAATTGCGCCGCCGAATCTCTATCTTGTCGATCCCCAGTTGTCGCGCTGCCAGGTCGAGTAGACGCTCCATGACAAATACGCCATGCTGCCGACCCGCACCCCGGTACGGTGTGGTGGTTGTCTTGTTGGTAAAGACGCTGGTGAAGGTGCTGTGATAGTGTGGAATGTCGTAACAACCGAGCAGGGTGCATTGGCTGTTGAGCGGAATGGTTAGCCCATACGGTGCATACGCGCCAGCATCGTGGATGAAGCGATCCCGGATGGCTAAAATTTTGCCGTCTGCGTCTACGGCCATTTCAGCGTAATGTACTTGGTCGCGCTCGTTGGTGGTGGCGAGAAAATGTTCGTGGCGGTCTTCGATCCATTTGATCGGCCGATCTAGCTGCATACTGAGCCAGGGGACGAGCATTTCTTCTGGGTAGAACATCATGATTTTGGGGCCAAAGCCGCC
>CALECP010000280.1 GCA_937949915.1 uncultured Anaerolineae bacterium | reverse complement strand
TGTAGCATAACTAATACTTACTTCTTCCTGTGATGTTGAGAGATAAATTTCTGCGATTCCAAGATAACTTTCTGGAAAAAGTGCTTCGTTTATCAAATATACTTTGTAGATACAACTATTTGAATCACTCTCATCATCGCGCCATTGTATAAATATGCCTGCGGAGTCGGGAAACGGTTCTGGAAGATTGTGTGCCTCAAGAAAAGCCGAATCAAACTGTGGTTTAGTGTATTGTGCAAAGTCATCAAAACCTGGGCTCAAATCGTTTTCAGAAGAAAAATTGAATTCACTAAAGACGTTTTGATTCGCCAAGTCACTGAAAAATAGTGCCATTTCAACATTATGTTTAGCTTGACCGAGAAGGAAATCGTTAAATTCGTTTGCGCTTGGGACAATATTTTCTGTTCCGACAATCATCTTGAAAATTTTCAATCTCAACCTACCTAGCATGGCACTACTTAGGTGTTGAATGAATGAAGCGTCATAATCAAAAGGCATAAATATCGAATCCGATGAAAGTTTGCACCATTGCAAACTTTCAGTCTATCAGATTTTGGTGTTTCGGACACGGGTTTTGTTGAGTTCGCATGGGAACGCGGTGGCATGAATAGCGGGGCAGAGAGAAACAATTGTTTGATCGTTGTCAGCGAGATGGAGCGGCTAATTATTCATCACATTTTCGTGGGGTGTCCGGCCGACCGCTTTAGAAATGACCGAAACGAGATATTGATTGAGGCTGACCTCATCCCGCAGTGCCGCATGGTTCACATCTCGATGCAGCGATTTAGGCAGACGTAGGACAAACTTGCCACTATACTCTTCTACAGGTTTCGGCTCAGGAATTTTTACGCCTGCTTCCAAAGCGACAGCCAACCAGCCTCCCATCGCATCCCGGATCATTTCATGCACTTCCTCAAAGCTATCTGCTTCGGTCATGCACCCCGGCAACTCCACAACACGCGCAAAATAGGTTGTGCCATCATCTTCAACCTGCGGCGTGACTTCGATAGAGTACGGAAGTGCCATATACGCTTCAACTATTTTGCTTGTCATCATTTTCCTCTGTGCTGGCTTCGTCTAATCCAAGTTCGTCGATCAAAGCCAAAATTTGTTTGACATAGATGCGGCCGATGTGCGGCCGTTTGTATGGAATCGTCAACAGACTTGTCACACCATCAATTTCAATCGTGTAAATATGATGGCTACCTTGAATCCGTTTCAGCTCAAAACCGAGCGAAAGCAAAACGGATTCCGCATCTTGAAATGAAACACTTTTGGGATTGTTGCGTAGCTTTTTCAATCGCTTTTTGGCTTTGCTCATTTCAAATCAAGATAACAGTATCACGGATGGTACTATTATTGTGTATGAATGTCTATAGTTTGAACGCTTTATTTTAGAATTGCTTCTGCCAAAGATGCTCTGACAAGTTTCAGAACATTCAGTCTATCAGATTTCACTATTTCAGACACGGGTTTTTCGGTGTATTAACATTGCGCTGGTGAAACCAGCCTTCACAACGTGGCAGATCGAACCGATTTCAATCAGGTTTCTTTGGCACAGGCCCGGATTTCAACCCGTGATGCGAAACGCATATTGAATTTTGACATTGTTCCTGTAGACTATGGGTAGATGCCCTACTTTATTCATAAAAAGATGCAAGATGCTGCGTCTCTACAAAGGAACTGTTGATGAACCCGCTACCGACGATTACTGTCCAAGAAGTTGCCCAAAAAATTGAGAATGGCGACGATTTTTATTTGCTAGATGTCCGTGAAATGAATGAGATTGATAAGGTTGCGCTGCCTGTCCCATTTTTAGAGATGGCGTTGTCAGAGGTGCAGGCACTGGGGGAAGATGCGTTGCCGATGGAGCTAGAGGATGAAAAGGACGCAGAGATCGTTGTGTTGTGCCATCATGGTAGCCGTAGCGCGATGGCGGCCGATTGGCTGATTGCGAATGGGTATACGCAAGTCAAAAATATGACGGGCGGTATCCATGCGTATGCGGTTGAGGTTGAGCCGTCGATAGGCACGTATTAATCGACTCCATCACTCTATAATGATGTAAATGGAATGATCGAATAGAACGCAAAAAGGCGCGAATCCGCGCCTTTTTTTGATCAAATGTTGTGATTGTTATCGCTTATTCGCGGTCAGCAATCGCGGGGAAATCGAGATCGATAGGGCCGGTATAGTTCGCTTTCGGCCGGATCAGACGATTGTTCGCCAACTGCTCTAGAACATGCGATGTCCAGCCCACCATGCGCGACATAGCGAACGCACAGGTGAATTGGTCGGTCGGCATTCCAGTCATGTACAGCACAATCGCTGAGTAATAATCGACGTTGGGGTAGAGGCTACGATCAACAAAGTAGCTGTCTTGCCCTGCCAATTGCTCAATTGTGTTGGCAACATCAAACCAGTGGCTTTCGCTGCTAGAGGCAGACATTTTTTGTGCCAATGGCCCCAGCACTTTGCCGCGTGGATCGGCGACTTTGTAGACGCGATGCCCGATGCCCATGATGCGCTCTTTGTTGGCGCGTTTGTCATGATACCATTGGGTCACGTCGCCGCTTTCGTATGCTTCGATGAACTGTTCCATCGCCAACTGATTGGCACGGCCGTGGGCGTTGCCTTTCAGCGTTCCCACACCTGCGGTCACGGCCGAATAAATGTCAGACACCGTTGCAAACGTCACCCGGCTGGCAAATGTCGAAGCATTGAAACCATGATCGACCAAGCATGTCAAATACGCATCCATCGCTTCCGCCACGGCCGCGTCTGGAACAACACCGGTCAACATGTACAAGAAATTAGCCGCATGATCGAGATCATCGTTCGGCGCGATAGGCGCATTGCCTGTGCGCGTCCGCTCCCATGCTGCCACAATCGTCGGCAACACAGCAACCAGATATTTAGCTTGCTGTTGCACATTTTCTGTGCTGAGGTTGTCTGCCTCTGGGTCTACCGTACCCAACGCACTCACACACGTCCGCAACACAGCCATCGGATGCGCGTCGGCCGGGAATGTAGGCAGCATCTCTGCCACAATCGCTGGCAATGCCCGCAACGGTACCAATTCAGCCTTAAACGCATCTAACTCTGCCTGATTCGGCAATTTACCATACCACATCAGGTACGCTACTTCTTCAAAATCAGCCTTTACACCCAGGTCAACAATGTTGTACCCACGATAGTACAAAACACCGTTTTGCCCATCAACTTTACTCAGTTCGGTATCCGCTACGGTTGTACCTTCTAATCCAGCAGCCATCTATAAAACTCCCTATAAATCAATTAGCCAATGCGAGCCGTTCGCCGTATTGCTTTTGATAGTATTCCTTAAATTCACCGCTTTTGATTTTGCTCCACCACCATTCGTTGTCAGCGTACCAGCGTACAGTTTTGCGGATCGCTTCTTCGTTTGTGTGGCGCGACACCCACCCCAGCGACTTTAACTTATCGACGTTGAGGCTATAGCGGCGGTCGTGTCCAGCGCGGTCTTCGACATGGCGAATGAGGTCGGCCGAAGCCCCCAACTCATCCAACAACGTCTGAACCATCGTCAGGTTGTCAATTTCATTGCCTGTACCCACGTTATACGCTTCACCCAATTGGCCATGATGCAGCACCGCGTCGATACCTTCACAATGATCGATTACATATTGATAATCCCGTTTTTGCATCCCATCACCATAAATCGGCAACGGCAGCCCCTCCATCGCATTGGTAGCGAAAAGCGGGACAACCTTTTCAGGATATTGGTACGGGCCGATATTGTTTGAGCCACGCGAAATAGTGACAGGCAATCCATACGTGATGAAGTACGCATCGACCATCATATCCCCGGCCGCCTTGCTGGCTGCATACGGGCTACGTGGTTCTAATGGGTCTGTCTCCACACTCGAATGCCCTTCGGGGATATGACCATACACCTCATCTGTCGAGATTTGGTGATACCGTGCCACTCCCAGCTCTTTCGCCACTTCCAGCAACACATACGTCCCGTACACATCTGTTTGAATGAACGCATCGGGGTCCATGATCGAGCGGTCTACATGTGTTTCGGCCGCAAAATTCACAATCGTATCAACATCATGCTGTTCAACCGCATTCTTGACTTGAGCAGCATCGCAAATGTCGCCCTGCACAAACGCATAGCGCGGATCATCCTTGACCGGTAGCAAGTTATCGAGGTTTCCCGCATACGTCAATTTGTCATAAACAACAATGTTGTATTCAGGATATTTAGCGAGCATGTGATGAACAAAGTTAGAGCCGATGAATCCAGCTCCGCCTGTCACTAAGATATTTTTCATGCAAATGTCCTTGTTGGATAACGAATATCGTACCCTAGATTTTACACGAGCGGCTCATTTGTTACCACTTTCACAAAGTAATTGCTTTTTACCAACCCCGGCCGCTCATCCATTACTTCATTTACTTCATTGACACGCCCCGCACCGATGTGCCATAATGCCCACACGCAAGAACAGCATCACCCCTCACCATGAACAATCCTAAAACCCAAAGGAGGTGATGCTTATGGATAATTTCCAATCTAATCTCGTAGCATCGCCTCGAAGCGCAAGCTGACAGAAGATGCTACGAGATAAAAGAGAAGGTCTCATTTGGCAACAGATGGGGCCTTTTCGATCTTTTTTGTAGAGACGCAAAATGTTGCGTCTCTCTTCAACGATATGAGAGATGCAACATTTATGTCATTTTTTGTTACGGTGGAGAGGCAAAACCTTGCGTGGCGGTTGTGGGAAGAAAGAGAGACGCAAAATCTTGCGCCTCTACGACAATAGATTACCCCAACAACCCCGGCAGCAGCGTCACGATCATTTTTTTCCCCGCAATATCTACCTCTTGCACCACATCGGGAATGTCTGGCAACAATATCTCCCCGTCCGTACCTGCGACGACAAATACATCATTTGCCCCTGTCTCAATGAGTTGTGTCACGCTGCCCAACTGTACGCCATCGGCCGTCCACACCACCAAGCCAATCGCTTGGTAAGCGTAGTATTCGCCTTCCTCTAGCGGAATCGCCTCCGCAATAGGCACCATCAGCCAATGCTGGCGCAACGTACCGGCCGCCTCCCGCGACGCATACCCATCGAGCGTCAACAGCGCATCTTCCCCATGAAAGCGCACCCCTTTTACCGCCACCGCTTGTGGATTTGGGTCATCATCGCGTCGGGTAATATAAACGGTTTCCAGCCATGTCAGCCGTTTGGGTGTATCGGTCAGCACCGACACTTTCAATTCGCCGCGCACGCCATGAGGCTTGCGTATCCGGCCGATGATCAAAAAACGAGGCTCTGATGATTCAGAACCCCGCTCCGTTGGTTGATTTTTCATCGTGATTACAGCACTTCAATCGTGATGCGCTTATCTTCTTTGGCGGCCAATGATTGCATGATGGTGCGAATCGAGTTGATGACCCGGCCGTTCCGGCCGATCACACGGCCGACATCGCCTTCAGCCACGCGCAATTCCAACACAATCGACGCAGACCCTTCTAGCTCTTTTACGTCAACCGCATCCGGCTCGTCTACCAGCGATTTTACAATTGTTTCTACTAAATCTCTAAACATGATGGAGTCCTCATATAGTTGTCGTTGTTGTGGGTGATGATGAATATACCAGCCCCGTTTTCCTGATGTTTAACGTGCAAAGCTAGAAAATGTAACAAACAACACATTAAGAGGGACACACGATTGCGCCCCTCTCATAATAACTTTCAGTTAAGCGGCACGGCCGCCGTCTAGTTTATCTTGCAACGCTGTCAATTCATCCCAATCACCGGCCGCAGCCAATGTTGATTGAGTCGGCCATGTATCGACCACGGCCGAAATACCAGCATCTTGCACAATGGTGCGTAAGCCGCTAGATGTGCTACCAGCCAAATCGAGGAATGATGAAATTCCGGCCGCATGGAGAGCTTCCGCAATTTTCGGGCCAATCCCTTCGATGCGTGTCAAGTCATCGGCCGCAACCGAAACAGATTCTGGTGCAGGTTCTGGTTCAACCACTTCCGCCACAGGCTCTTCGATAACAGGGGCTGCCACAACGGCCGCTTCCTCTTCAACCACTTCCTCAACAACAGGCGCAGCGACCTCTTCGACCACTTCCGCCACAGGCTCTGGTTGAGGTTCAGGTTCTGGCTCAACGGCCGGAGCTTCCTCAACCACTTCTTCGGCCACAGCTTCAACAGGTGCTTCTTCGGCAACTTCTTCGATAGCCTCTTCAACCACAGTTTCAGCAACAGGTGCCGCTTCTTCGGTTTTTTCAGCCTCTTCTTTCACCGCTTCCTCAGCCGCCGCCTGTTTCTCTTCTTCTGAGATAGGCGGCCATGGCTCACCGTTAAATTCGGCCGCCAACGCGCCCAACTCTTCGCCAGCACGCAAACGCGCCAAGCGATCATACGTGCCTTGCTTCTTCAGCAGACGTTCGGCCGCTTCTGTCGGCTGTGCGCCTACACTCAACCAGTGCAAAGCCCGGTCTTCTTTCAATTTGTACTCAATCGGATCAACCATTGGGTTGTAATAACCGATTTGTTCAACATAGCGGCCGTCTCGTTTTGATGCCGCTTCTGCGACGACGACACGATAAAAAGGCTGACGTTTTTTGCCACGACGGGCAAGACGAATTTTTAGCATACTACTGTAATCTCCACCTAAAATCAGGAAACAGGTTTCCTAGTTTGCTGCAAAACAAGCCAATCGCTTGCTCTGCAATGTTCAAAAATGTTCATTATAACCGTCTGAAACCTGGTTCCGACGGGGTGTTTGTAAATCTATCCGAACTGGGAAGGATCGAAATTCTGACCCATCAACTTCTTCAACATGCCATTGCCCCGGCCGCCTTTGCCACCGCGCCGCATCTGTTTCATCATGTTTTGCATCTCACGAAACTGTTTCAGCAATTGATTGATCTGCTGCACCGTCGTGCCAGACCCGGCCGCGATCCGGCGTTTGCGACTCGCCTTGATCAGGCGTGGGTTGCGTCGCTCCTGCGGTGTCATCGAGCGGATAATCGCTTCGATCCGGCTCAAATCACCTTCCGCATTACTCATGTCAACATCTTTCGACATTTGTCCAAAACCGGGCAGCATCTTCATCAGACCTTCCAGCGGCCCCAGCCGCTTGAGCATTTGCATCTGCTCCAGAAAATCCTCTAAATTGAATTTACCTTCCATCAGGCGTTCGGTCGCCCGTTGAGCATCTTCCTCGTCGATTTGTTGTTCAGCAATTTCGGCCAACGTCATCACGTCGCCCATGCCCAAAATACGCTGTGCGAGTCGATCTGGATGGAACTCTTGGAGCGCATCCATCTTCTCGCCCACACCGAGGAATTTAATGGGGACACCTGTAACAGCCCGCATCGAAATAGCTGCACCACCGCGTGCATCGCCATCGACTTTGGTCATCACAAGCCCTGTCACATCAACCGCCGCATCAAAGTCAGCCGCAACATTGACTGCTTCCTGTCCGGTCATCGCATCTGCTACCAGCAAAATTTCAATCGGATTCGTCCGCTCTTTGACTGCTTTGATCTCACTCATCAAAAATTCATCGATGTTGAGACGACCCGCAGTGTCGAGAATGACGACCGTATTTCCATTCTGTTTAGCGTGAGCAACAGCACGTTCACACAGATCAGGTGGGTTGGTGTTTAGTCCTTCTTCAAAAACAGGGATATTAAGCTGCTTGCCAAGTGTGACCAACTGCTTGATAGCGGCCGGACGGTAAACATCGGCCGCGACCAACAAAGGACGGCCGCCCTTCTTCCGCAAATGCAACGCCAGCTTTGCCGAAGTCGTCGTTTTACCCGACCCCTGCAAACCGACCATCATAATGACCGTCGGCGACTGTGCGCCCAAGTTGAGCCGACCTGGTTCACCCAGCGTCTCTACCAACTCGTCATGCACAATGGCGACCACTTGCTGTGATGGCTGAATACTGCCCATCACCTCATCGCCTACAGCACGCGCTTTCACACGTTTGACGAAATCTTTAACCACCTTCAGGCTGACATCAGCCTCAAGCAGGGCAAGCCGTACCTGCCGCATGGCGATGTTGACATCATCCTCGGTTAATCGACCCTGACGAGCCAATCCTTCAAAGACGGAATTTAGACGATCACTAAGTGAATCAAACATGCGTATCCCTCTCGCAACGTTTTGTTGCAAGCCGATGGATTTTAACGAAGGGTGGGCTGGTGGTCAAGTTCAGTTTTGGTCGGCCGTCATCAGCATTCGCGTCTACACGATTGGGATGAGCAAAGCAGGTGTCAATCGCAATTTATGCAATTTAGATGAAGGGATGCTAACCGACATTGCCCAAACGGTATTCTGCCGTATTTCAAAGCACTGTAAAGGTCATTCTAACTCGTTGAGATATTGGCTGATCATGAGCGCGGCTGTCGCCCCCTCACCTGCGGCCGAAGCAGCCTGTTTTGTTGATCCTAGCCGCACATCTCCGGCCGCAAAAAGCCCAGTCTCGCTTGACATCAACGTTTTATCTGTGACGATGAAACCAGCCTTTGTCTCAACTTTATCGGCAACTACGGCACTATTAGGCGACAAACCAATAAAGACAAATACACCATCATAATCCCATGTTTTTGTCGTATCTGTAGATCGATCCAGTACCTTAACCTGCCCTAATTTGCCATCCTCAACGATAAATTCTTGCACAGCATGGGAGGTGATCACGCGCATATCATCCCGGTTTGCCACTTTTTCTTGCAAGACAGCACTCGCTTTCGGCTGCTCCGAAAATTCAACGATGTCCACTTGGCTTGCAAACTTCGTGAGGAATAATCCTTCCTCAAACCCACTATTGCCACCCCCAACGA
>CALECP010000279.1 GCA_937949915.1 uncultured Anaerolineae bacterium | reverse complement strand
TACCAATCAGTATGGGACGGTTATCTGTATCACAACGCCTGATAGTGATGGTAAATATACGGCTTACTTATCAGATGATATGGAGGGACAATCTATTAAGGTTGAGCTAAGGACATTCGATGTTGAAGGTGAGGGGCCTAGTTATGTGAGCGGCTATGCAAGATTATATAGAGACCTCATTGTTGAAAGTAGTGTGGATATTCCACCCGTTCTACTGACTTTGGGAACAGATTCAAATGATGTGCCTAATGTTTTAGTGGAACAGAATGTTCCAATACGCCCTGTGTCGGTGACTATTATTTTTGAAGAGCCAACGCCTTCTATACCATTAAGCATTACTTTGAATGAGGATATCGCAGCAGATGAGGATAACAGGATTGTGTATGGCTGGTTCGCATTAGTATCCATCCTATCGTTTGTCGCTGTTTGGTCACTCCACCGCAATGTTGAAAGAGCGCATTAAATAAAGCCGTGTGAAAACTGTGTTCCCGCTCATCCCCTCGTTCACTCTGTGAGCGGGGGGATTTTTTTTTGCCTTTTTTCAGGCACGGTTTTTCGGGGTTGCGAATGGGTCAAAATCCGGTTTAATAAAGGACGATAGGTTGGCGGATTGCCTTTTTTGAAACGCACAAAAATTAGGAGATTTCTATGTTTAACATACATAGTCGCAATCAATGGGTCGGTGTTGTTTTGTTTTTGACTGCGCTTTTGCTGATGCAATGGGCTGTATCGGAGGCGCAGACGAGCGGGGGGATCGTGATCAACGAGATTTTGGCAGACCCCCCGGCCGGGGCAGATGTGAACCAAGACGGCAACGCAAGTACGACACAGGATGAATTTGTAGAGGTGGTCAATGTGTCGGGGGGCGACTTCGATGTGAGCAATTATCAGATTACAGATGCAGGCGGCGGCCGCTTCACTTTTCCGGCCGGGACGGTGATTTTGGATGGGTGTGCGGCCGTCATTTTTCGTAGCGGCGCACCCAATGGCGCGTTTGGGGGCAGCCGTGTCTTTACGGGCGTTCCGTCCTTGAATAACAGTGGGGGGGACACCGTGACAGTGCTAGATAGCGACGGCGTAATCGTTGACCAAGTGACATACAGTGGCAGCGATGGCAGTGCCAATCAATCGGTGACACGCAGCCCCGAACTGACAGGCGCGATGGTGCGCCACCAGACCGTTAGCACGGCCGCCTATTCTCCCGGCACACGGGTAGATGGCAGCCCGTTTAGCGATACTTGCACCCGCCCCGATTTGACGGCCGCCATTGCGGGGGCAGCGACGGCCGATGGGGCGTATGCAGTGACCGTGACCATCGCCAATGTGGGCGCGGCCGCGGCATCAGACACCGAGATCGCGCTGACCACAACGGCCGGGGTGAGCGTCGCGGCCGACAATAGCGGTCTGGCGCGGACGGCCGTCGGCAATACCTATCGTTGGGCGGCCGGGACGCTGGCTGGCGGGGCTGCCATCACCTTTAATGTCACCCTACAGCCCGATGCCGATTTTGTCGGTGTCTCCCAGGCGGCCGTGCAGGCCAGCAGCAGCGCGGCCGAGCTTTCGCCCACCAACAATGACGCTGTTCGCAACACATTGATCGGCGATGTGGTGCTGATCAACGCCGTTCACAATCATGGGCTGGAAGGGGATGACGAAGCGGTGCAATTGATCAATTTGAGCGATGCCCCCGTCGATCTCGAAGGGTGGCAGTTTGGGGATACGGCTGCCATTCGCACCTTTTACGCCACCGTGCAGATACCGGCCGCTGGGACGATTTGGATTACGAAAGACGCGGCCGCCTTTGAAAACCAATTTGGTTTTGCAGCCGATTATGATGAAAGCGCGTTCACCAGCAGCTTCCCGTTGTTGAGCAATAACGGGGACGCGGTGTTGCTCTATGACCCCGATAGCAATTTGATCGATTCAGTTGTGTTCGAGGATGGGTCGATTACGACGTTGGGCTGGAGTGGCGCGGCCGTGCAGCCGCGCACCATTGGGCAGTCGGGTGGCACGGGGCAAATTGTGTACCGCAAACTGGATCAAAATAGCGGCCGTCCTGTGCCAGACACCAACACGGCGGCCGATTGGGCGCAAGACGCGCTCGATGTGATAGACGGCCGGAAAACGCAGTATCCGGGCTGGGATTTAGCCCCCTTTTTCTTTACCGCGCAGGGCGTAGAGGACGCGATGATTGAAATCGGGATCGCGCCTGACAACTCGTTTGCGATGCTCAAAAAATACATCGACCGGGCGCAAAGCTCACTCAAAATTCAGGTGCTGCACATCACCAGCAAGTCGATCACCGATGCGCTGATCGCGGCCGTCAATCGGGGCGTGTCTGTCACTATCACGATGGAATCGGAAAATATCAGCGACGATGCACGGGAACTGTGCCGCCAATTGGAAGCGGCCGTTACTGCACAAGTCGGTGCAGACAATTCGCAAGGGTGCTGGTGGATGGTGTCTGAGTCTGACCAAAATATCTATGATCGCTACAAATACATGCACGCCAAATATATCGTTGTGGATGATGAAATCGTTGTGATCAGCAGTGATAATTTGACCAATAGTTCGTTCCCGGCCGATGACAAAAGCGATGGCACGAGCGGCCGTCGTGGTACGCTGATAGCGACTGACGCGGCCGTGGTGGTTGCGCGTGCGCTGGCGGTGTGGGCGGCCGATTTCGACCCGGCCAACCATCACGATCTGATGCCGTATACAGAAGATCACCCGATCTATGGCAACAAATATGGGCGGCCGGGCAACACGCCCGATCTTACCCGGCCGAACGCGATGACGACAACGGTGCGTTATGCGAGTTCGGCCGTCTTTACAGGTACATTTGCGTTTGAATTGATCCATTCGCCCGAAAATGCGCTGCGGACGGCCGATAGTCTGCTCGGCATGGTCGGCCGTGCCGGGGTGGGCGACACCCTTTACATCCAGCAACAGTATGAATATCTGTGGTGGGGCGGCCCCGATGGCAATGAAAACGACGATCCCAACCCACGTCTGCAAGCGTATCTCGATGCGGCACGGCGCGGTGCCGATGTGTGGATTCAGCTTGACCAGGGGCTCACCTTTTCGGCCGTCGATTATGATGCAACCGGGGATGTGATCGCCGTTGCCAACAACAATATGGCGACGTGTAATCACATCCAGCAGATCGCTAATCAAGAAGGGCTGAAACTGCATTGCCAAACGGCCGCGCCCGTCGATAAAGGCATCCATAACAAGATGATACTCGCCCAGATCGATGGTATGGGCTATGTCCACATCGGCAGCATCAACGGCAGCGAGACATCGAGCAAGGCGAACCGCGAAATGGCGTTGCAGGTGCAATCAAACGAGGCGTTTGCGCTGCTGGCCGATATGTTCCGCACCGATTGGCAATATCGTATCTACCTCCCGACGATGCTGAACAGACCTGAACCGCGCACCGATCATGTGGTGATTACAGAGGTGATGTATCGGCCGTCCGGCGATCTCGAAAACTTTGGCGAATATATCGAAATCGCCAATCCGACGGGCGCGGCGATTGACATGAATGGCTGGAAGTTGAGCGATGCCGAAAATCGCTCTGACTTTGAAGATCAGCGCGTCTTTTCTAATTCGCAGGGGGCGACGATCCTTGATTCTGGTGCGGTGTGGGTGATCGCTCGTCGTGCCAGTGCGTTTATCGCCGAATGGGGGTACGCGCCCGATTTTGAAATGGTGAACACCGATAACAGCGTCCCCGATATGCTCGATGATGACCGTTGGGGCGACACGGAAGTGACGGAGATTCAATTGAGCAATGATGGCGATCACGTCTTTTTGCGCGATCCGGCCGATAATGTGGTCGATGTCGTCGTCTACGGCAGCGCAACCTACAACGGGCAGAACGGCGTGGTGGGTGTGCCATCTGGCTTCACGCTCGAGCGCTTCCCCTGGTGGCAAGATACAAACGACTGGACACGTGATTTCCGCCGTACCCCACAAGGCAATCCGGGCTTTGTGAGCGAGTAAGGGGCAATGCTGGCGACGCTTTGTCAAACTGCACAACAAAATGCGGCCGTATTCTCGCAACCTGCCCGTAGAAAGTGGTTGAAGGCGCAACTATAATGCTAATTAGATTTGTGCTAAAGTGTGCGGCTCAAAGGGAAATAGTGGGATATCAAGAAAGGCGACTCATGGAGTCGCCTTTCGCTTTTTGTAGATATTTAGGGGCGACTATCTCATTGACGCACGTAGGGGATAAACACTTATTTAGGTATCAAAACTAGCGCGTCTTATGGAATGATGATCGCGTTTTGGATGAGGACGCGATCATCGGCCGTACCGGCCGACCAACGCACCCCACTCGCCGGATCATAAAGCCCAATCGCTACATCATACGCCCCGGCCGATAACGTCCCGATCCCCGGCACAGTATGCACGTCTTGGATGATCGCGCCCGGTTGCCATACCGGAATCGGGTAGGTGTCTTGCAGTGGGGGCGCGTCCGCTTGTGCCACGATATTCCCGGCCGTATCGACAACATGAATAAACACAGTGGCACGGTTGCGGGTCGGCCGCACACGCTCCCATAGCAATGTCACCGCATCCCCCGTCACCTGTACATCGATCAAATCGACTGTATCGGCAAAACGGTGTTGCATGATGCGCTCTGTGTCGGTGAGCAACCAGCTATGATCAGACCACAATTGCACATCCAGCCACTCGGCCGCCTCGTCGCTTTCAAATGTGATGGTATGCGCTTGTCCACCAAACTGACTTAGATCGATTTGCGCGATGCCATCAACTATAAAGACGCGATTGCCGACGCGCACCCGCATTTCGCTCCCACTTTGCCCTCGTAGTCGCAATGTTGCCTGATACGGAATGAGCATGGGAAAGCGCAAGGCAGACTCGGCCGGAACGTCTATCTTTGCGCCTGTCACGCCCTCGCTGGTGATCACGAACCGCTCATCGGGAAGACGCTCGGCCGTCCATAACGACGATGTGAAATCGTACACTTGCCGTTCGCCGCTTACCAATGGCGGTAATGGGATGCTGGTCTTTTGCAGCGATAGCCAAGCGGCCGCGCCGGGTAAAACCCAGCCGCCACACGCTATTTGCCAACCCAAAAAAGCGACGACGCAGACAGGCACACCGACCTGAATGAAGCGTGTCGGCCGTTTTGTCCCCAGTAGCAAAATACCGAGCGTGATCAACACCGTCGCCCCCGCCAGCCATGCGAACGCGCTTCCTTTGAGATAGCCCGGTTTGTATTGCTGGATGCGCGTTTGAAATAGGTCGGGCAATAGTTGCTCACCGATTGCATCCAGCCACCACGTACCGATAATCCCCGCGCCGTATGTGCGGAGGGCGATGTTGCCCGGTCGGCCGTACTCGTTTAATTGGTACGCGCTGCCCAAGCGGTCGCCGCCGACCGTCCATGTGCTGAACGGTGTTTGGTCGGCCGAAAATAGCGTGATCGTCCATGCTTGTGCGGCCGAACTTGGTAACCTAACATACACCCAGCGAATCGCCTGTTGCCCTGGCTCAATCATGTAAATTGTTTCGTACTGTGTATTGTCGGCCGTCAGGCGCACCGTCACGGCCGTATCAGGGTTGCCCCCAATGCCGACAGCCACGCCTTGCAATTGATCAAATTCCGCCACAAACGATTGCGATACCCGGCCGCCCGATTGCACCCGCAATTGCGTCGCATCTGGCACACCGGGCGCAGCCTGAAACTGTGTCCATGCACGAGGAAACAGGTAATGCTCATCATAAAACATCGGTACTTGCACTTGTGCGCCTGTCCCCGTCCCCCGCCAGCTTCCCATTGAGCCAGCTACCAACAAAACGAAAACCGCAACCAAACACGCCGCCCATCTTTTCATGCTGCTCCCCTTTTTTTGTCAGTGATATGCTTGTTTGTCCTCATGCTTTTGTTACATTGCATAGCCTATGATGGTATCGTCAAATTTAATTGCTTGCTATTCTATTCCATCACTGACGATGATCATTTATAATAGAGCTTATGCTACATCTGCAACTCGATAAAACGAAATTTTCAATTACGGCCGTTAGTGATGATGATGCCGAATCAGCAGACAAAGCATATTGGCGGTCATTAACGCCACAGGAGCGCCTCGAAGCCCTAGAATGGCTGAGGCAAAGTATGTATGGCTATGATCCAACTACCATCCGACTTCAAAGAGTTTTTGAGATTGCTGAATTTCCACCGCGCTGATAGCGTTTTTTACAGATAGTACCTCGGCAAAATGTAGCCCAGCAGACTGACGAAATGGAACACCACAAACCCCGCTCGTAGTGCCTGGTGTGCCACGCCATGCCAGCGTTGCGGCAGCCATGCCAGCAGCCCCACTACCCAAAACAGGAGCATCGGCACGACCATGGCCAGCCAGTACCGCCCTTGCAGTCCCCGGCCGACCCCATACTGCTGCCAAAATGACAGATCGTACACCTGAATCAGCACAATCGGGAAGAGGACAGCGAGCGCGGTGAGCCATGCGTCCGGCCGTTTGAGGAGGCGCGGCCGACGCACAATCTGTATGATCAGCCCGATAATTGCCATGATGGTGAGAACGCGCAACCCATCATAAACGACGGGCGGCAACGGTGTATCGAGCCAGCCAAAATCAGCCCACCACGTCACAAAAATGCCGCCCCACACCGATTGCCAATAATCGGCCGCGTGTTGCCAAAACGGGTACTCATAAAACGGGTTGGTGATGATGCGATGCCCCTTATCGACCGGATTGAAATAAAACAGATCGTCGCTGAGACGGAGACTGCGCTGCATCCACCAGCCGACTGGCACAATGATCAGCACGTTCATCAAGAGCGCGTTTTTCACGATTTGCCAGCGTGCGCCAGTGCGCCGCACGAAATCGACCAGCACCGCCAGCGCAACAATGGGCGCGATGCCGTTCATCGTCGGTTTGACCAGTACGCCCACCGCGAACAAAATGCCGACTGCTACCGCCAGCTTGCGCGACAAGCCATCCCGCAAAATACGCAAAACGAGCCAGAGAACGGCCGAATACAGCACAAAAAACAGCCCATCGACCGACACCACGCTCGAAATCTCGGTGATCATCGGGTGCAGGGCGACGAGAAACGGAATGGTGATCCGCATTCGTTGATCGTGCGGGAAAAAGTGGCGCGTGATCAGCCAAGCCACCAGCACAAGCGGGGCCGACATGACCGATGCAAATATCCGTTGTACCCATACGCGCTCTAGCAAATTGCCGCTCTCGAATAGGTGGTAGGGGATGGTTGCCAGCGCGTAATAGAGCGGTGTGGCGTGCATCAATTTGCCTACTGTGCCGTCGTCAAATGAGCGGCGTGTGCTGTCTGGGAGCGTGTCGAACTCTGCCTCGCGGCCGCCCATTGCCCCGGTGGTAAATGGCTGTCGCTGCTCTGGGTTGTAGTCGAGACGGCCGACATCGGCGATCTCGCGGCTACGCACAATATCGTCGGGCAGCACCTCGTCCCCCACGTCTGGCAGCCGTCCCATCTCTGCGATAAATTGGATGACGGCGTAATGGTCATCTTCGTCTGGGCCTTGCCATAACGGAAATGCCAGCCCCCACAGTATGCCTTTGACCACCATCAGTCCGCATAATAATGCGATGATGGTGCGTTCTCGGCCGAGTGAAAAATCGGCCGTCATGCGCCTACATCACCCGTCGCTGTAGGGACATGGCTCGCCATGTCCCTACAGCGGTCGCCGCGCACTGCC
>CALECP010000278.1 GCA_937949915.1 uncultured Anaerolineae bacterium | reverse complement strand
GTAACTATACAGGTATCCAATCTGTGATATAAATGATGGTCATGGACGAACTGCGGCAAGAAAATGCGGCCCTGAGAGAAGGCATCCAACATCTACGCGAACGGAATGCGGAGTTAGAGGAGCTTGTCAAGCAATTGACAGCGCGACTCAATCAAAATAGCCGCAACTCTAGTTGGCCATCCAGCCGAGACAAATCGCGTAAACCAAAGCCAAAGAGCCAGCGCAAACGCAGTGGTCGCAAAGCAGGCGGGCAGAAAGGTCATCGTGGACACACGCTGAAAATGACCGAAACGCCAGACGAGATCATTGTGCATCAGCCCGACAGTTGTGATCATTGTCAACATGCGTTACCTAAAGAGCAGGTGGGTGAAACAGTGGGCAAACGGCAGGTGTTTGACTTGCCGCCATTGCGCTATATCAGCACCGAGCATCAGGTACACGCGCTGACATGCCCACAATGTGGTGAGATGTCAGAAGGCAAATTTCCGGCCGACGTGACCAACCCCGTCCAGTATGGCAAAGGGGTGAAGCAATTAGCCGTCTACCTGAAAACGGAGCAGTTTGTGCCGTATCAACGCAGCCAACAACTGCTTCAAGACCTGTTTTCGTTGCCGGTGTGTGTGGGTAGTTTGCAAAATTTTATGGCAAAAGCAGCACACCAAGTCAAGCCAGCGGTGGCAGCGATCAAGGGCGCGGTTATCCAATCTGATGTGGTTCACGCAGATGAAACAGGCTTTTACATCGGTGGCAAACGGCATTGGCTGCATACAGCCAGTACGCCTCAATTGAGCTACTTTTTCCCCCATGCCAAGCGAGGACGCGAGGCTGTGGATGCGATGGACATCTTGCCGCACGTGCAAGGCACACTGGTGCATGATGCGTGGGCAACGTATTTTCTCTATGAGACAGAGCATGCCCTGTGTCATGCCCACCATTTGCGGGATTTGACCGCCATCATCGAGAATGATGAGCATGAATGGGCGCAAAAAATGCATACCTTTTTACTCGCTACCAAAGCGGTGGTGGACGAGGCGAAGTTAGCGGGCGATACGTGCTTGCCCTCTGCTATCGTTCAGCAAATTGAGCATTCGTATGATGCCATTGTGGCGGATGGTATGGTAGAAACGCCACCCCCTGAGCGTCCCCCACCGGGCAAAAAAGGACGACCGAAACGGACAAAATCGCGGTGTCTTGTCGAACGGTTTGGCAAACATAAGGCGGCGATGTTGCGGTTTGTCTATGATTTTAATGTGCCGTTTGATAACAATTTAGCGGAGCGGGACATTCGCATGATGAAGGTGCAGCAGAAGGTGTCGGGGTGTTTTCGCTCGGCCGATAGTGCTGAACAGTTCTGCCGATTACGCAGCTACACCTCGACGGTTCGCAAACAGGGGCAACGTGTTTGGCAGGCGATTGGATCGTTATTTGATGATACCCTTCTCATGCCTCAACTCACACCTGTATAGTTACGTTCCTCTTTTGAATTTATAATTTTTTCATTTCCATCACTTTAGTATAGACAGTGTATTCGCTCGTTTAGATTTGGTATACATCCAATTTAGACAATTCCTAAAACATCTGTTGTAAACTCTTTGCATGAACACATGGTCACACTATTTGGTCAATGCCGCACTCAATCGGCCGATCCGCAAAACGCAGGCCGGCCGTATCAAACGCAAACTGCCCAACATACGCTCCCGTGCCTTTTTGCTGGGCGGCATTTTGCCAGACGTGCCACTCATTTTGATGGGGTTCGTTATGTTTGTGGCCGATCTGCTCGTCGGCAACTACACACTAGCCGATATAATGGCAGGCCCCGGCGGCAATGGAGAAGGCCCTCCGGCCGCCTTCCAGCAATCGTACATCGGCACGCTGTTCGACGATTGGTTTTTCAACAATCCAATCGTGCTTGCGCTCCATAATTTGTTTGGCAGCCCGTTGCTTTTGCTCGCCTATATAGCGGCCGGATTTTGGCTGTGGCGCAACGGCCGTCAATGGGGTGGCACCCTGTTTTGGCTTGCTATCGGCTGCATGTTGCACACACTCGCGGACATTCCCCTGCATCATGACGATGGCCCGCTGCTCTTGTTCCCGCTCAATTGGGACATCCGTTTTGAAAGCCCATTTAGCTATTGGGACAGCGATCATGGAGCCGCTGCGTGGTCTACTTTTGAGGTAGGTCTTGATATTGTGTTGTTCGTTTGGCTGCTGGGCGGTTGGCTATGGCGCAAGGTGAAGGGCATTCCGCCGATCAAGCTGCTACCAGAATAAAATTCTGGCAATAACCCAACCGAAATTTACTCGGCCGACTCTTCTGGCACACTGGTGCGAATATGGACGACTGAAATTTGCAACGCCTCTTCGAGCGCGATCTCGCTTGCCAGCGCATCATAGATCGCCGTCTGCAATGTCTCGATTTGGCGCGTAGACAAGGTGCGCGACGAACGCACAACCAAATTAAGGGGCAAAATGCCATTCTCCACCTCGTCCACCAATGGATCGTTGGGATCATCGACATCATTCATCAATCGCGCATCATCCCCCATGATCGCGGTCACTTGCTCTCTCACCGTCGCTTCGATTTGGGCGTTCCGGCCGCGCTCTTGAATGAGCGAAACAGTGGCTGCCCCCAATGCCAGCGTGATCAATGCCAACAAAAAGAGAGCGAGCCGCGTCGAACGGGCTTGGGCGCGACGTTGTTGAATATCGATGGGGTTCGGCCGAAACCCAAACACGAAAAACACCAGCGCACTCGCCAGCGTAATCGCTACAAAATTGGTGGCAAACAGGAGCAACGCACCCAACGCCCGTCGCCAATCACCATCGGATAACGCAATGCCGATAGAAGACAATGGTGGCACAAGCGCAACCGCAATCGACACTCCCGGCAGTGCGCCCAACGCATCGGGATAGGCCAGTGCAAACGCCCCCGCCAGCCCCGAAAAGATCGCAATGCCCAAGTCGAGCAAGTTGGGGGCTGTCCGTGCCATCACCTCCGATGTCATATCATTGCCGGGGTTGATCCACCCATTGAGCAAGCCGACGAGAATCGCGATCAGCACCCCGGTGACGGCCGCGCCCAACGACCGCCGCAAGAAGCGCATATCACCCAGAATGAGCGACAATCCGGCCGCAATGATAGGCGACATGAGCGGCGCAACCAGCATCGCCCCGATGACGACGGCCGTGCTATTGGCGATTAAGCCAAGTGAGGCAATGGCGGCCGAAAGCGTGATCAGCACAAAATAATCTAAGTCCGGGCGGGCATTGGTGCGGATTTTGACATACGTTGCTTCGCGCTCTTTTTGTGTCAGGCGGGGGACAACGCGCTGGAGCTGCCAATCGAGATTGCTCAACGCTTCATTGGTGCGACTGCGTGCTTGGCGCACCACCAACACAGGCGTATTGGTGCGGCGCACGACGCTATTGACCACATTCCCAAACAACGCTTGGTCGATGCTGCTCTCCCGACTCGCCCCCATCACCATCAGATCAAACCCTTTCGCTTGCTGTACGATCCCTTCGATGGGAGAAATATACCGCGCCACTTTTGTTTCGCATCGGTCTTCAGCATCGGCGTATGTCACCATCTGTTCCAGGCGGGAACGGCCGAGGGCTTCTTCATTTAATCCCTGGTCGGTGCGGCTGATGTAAAGGGCGCGAATCTCTACTCTGCGCGGTAAATTTTTGAGAAAAGTGAGTGCGTGAGCCGTGCCGGGGCCGCCACTGGTGGGGAGCAAAATTTTCTCGATACGTTCGGGAGCCATGCCTGTTTTGTAGCGTAACGCACCGACGGTGCAGGGCATGTTGTTCAGATTGCTGTTCGTGCGGCTGTCAGCTTCGGTCAGCAACAATTTGACATGCGCCTCGACAACGATCTCGCGCACGGCCGTTTGTAGATTCTTACTGACAACAATCAGTATTTCTATCGTATTGCTGTCGTCATCATGGGCCGCTTTGTACGCATGAAGACGCGCTTGAATAGCGGCCGCATCTGCCTCATTTTCCAGCACGGCCGTCAGCAAAAACGCGCCGCTATTGGCCTGCGCTAACTGGTGCGCCAATTGCCATGAGAGCGTGGGCGCACTGTCTTGTTCCAGTAGCACCATGACGCGCCACATATTTTCAGTTGGCAGTTGACCAGAGATAATGTGCATAGATAGAGTATAAACGGCCGTGTCTCTACGGCTGTAATTGTTTTAATTGTTGAATGATTGCGCGTAACGCATTGCCGCGATGCGAAATGGCATGTTTTTCGGCCGGGTCTAGTTCAGCCATCGTTTGACCACGCGCTGGCAGCCAAAAAACAGGATCATACCCAAAGCCGCCACTTCCTCTGGGAGCATGAGCGATCTCGCCCTCACATGTCCCATCGGCCGTGCCTATTACACGCCCCGCGCTGTCGCATAGCACCATCACGCACCGAAAACGGGCTGTCCGCACGGCCGTATCGGCCGCCGCCACATTGTCGAGCAAAAATTGATTGCGTTCTGGTTGTGTCAATGCTGCGCCGCCGTATCGTGCCGTGTACACACCGGGCGCACCATCGAGCGCGTCCACTTGCAGCCCTGAATCATCGGCCAGCGTCAGCAACCCGGCCGCTTGGGCGTATTGGGTTGCTTTGAGCGTTGCGTTTTCTAGGAACGTTGTCCCTGTCTCTTCGACATCAAAAGTGATACCCGCATCATCTAAACTGAGACACGTGATACCTGCGGCCGTTAGTAAGTTATTGATTTCGGCGACTTTGCCTTTGTTGTGGGTTGCGATCAGTAGTTGCATAGAATAAACCTACCCCGCTAACGGCCGCGCCTTCTCCGGCTCGGCCGACGCTGGTTGCCAGACGGCGTACCTTTTTTCGGTTCTACCCGTCTGGCGACCGATTGTTTAAGCTGGCGCACTTCACGTTCGTTCAAATAACGCCATTGCCCCGATTCAACACCGATCAAACGGATCGGGCCAATTTTCTCGCGCACGAGGCGACGCACCGGATGTCCCAGCAAGCTGGCTACCCGTCGGATTTGCCGTTTGCGTCCTTCGCGCATCGAAATTTTTAGCTCAACCACATAGTTGCCGCGTGTCACGATTTCGACATCGGCCGGGGCTGTTTTTTTCTCTTCTAGCATCACGCCATCGCGCCATTTACGCAGCGTATCCACAGAGGGCTGTCGTTCGACCCAAACGCGGTATGTCTTTTTATGCCCATAGCGAGGGTGTGTCAATTTATGGGCTAAATCACCATCATTGGTCAGCAGCATCAACCCTTCGCTCTGCATATCGAGACGGCCGATAGGGTACAAATGCCCCGGCAGATCGATCAACTCACGCACCGTTTGCCGCCCTTCATTCAGCTCATCTTCTGTGCTAGAAAGTACGCCCTTCGGTTTGTTCAGCATGATGTAGCGCAGCCGTTGCGCTCGGACAGCCTCACCATCTATAGCCACCACATCGCTATCGGCATCGGCACGATCACCCAGTTTCGCTTTGCGGCCGTTCACCGTCACACGCCCTTGCTCGATGATCGTTTCGCAACTACGCCGCGATCCATGTCCCGCTCGTGCGAGTATTTTTTGTAATTTTTCACTCATAATTTTTTAGTGACGAGTAACGAGTGACGAGCGACGAGTGGTGCATACCCATTTACTCGCAATCGTGAGATCGCTGCATTATCAAAATAACAATAACAAACGCCGATCTGCATCATCTCTACTCGCCACTCGTCGTTCGTCGTTCGTCATTAAATTGTGGTTTGCGCTTCTCGATAAACGCTGCCAGCCCTTCTTTCGCGTCTTCTGTGCCAAAGAGTGCATGATAAATACGTCGCTCGAACAGCAGCCCGGCCGCCAAGCCAACCTCAAGCCCGTTATCAATCGCTTCACGGGCTGCAATCGCGGCCGCTTTGCTGTAGTTGGCAATCGTGTCGGCCGCTTCTAGCACATCGTCCATAAACGTCTCGGCCGGAAAGATTTGCGCTACCAAGCCAGAGCGTTCTGCTTCTTCCGCGCCCATCATGCGGCCGGTCAAAATCAGATCAGTCGCCTTCGCTTTGCCCACCAGACGGGTCAAGCGTTGTGTGCCGCCCATGCCAGGAATAATCCCCAGCTTGATCTCCGGTTGTCCAAACTTGGCATTATCGGCCGCATAAATGATGTCGCACATCATCGCCAATTCACAGCCACCGCCAAGCGCGTAACCAGACACGGCCGCGATTTTTGGTGTTCGCAACGCCGCAAAAGCTGCCCAATCGCTCAAGTAATCCTCGTTGAACATTTCCATGTACGTTTTTTGCGACATTTCTTTGATGTCTGCCCCGGCCGCAAACGCTCTTTCATTACCCGTGATCACAAAGCAGCCCACGCTAGGGTCTTGATCGAGTGCTTTCAACGTGTCGATCATCGCTGTCATCAGTTCGCCATTCAGTGCATTGAGTGCTTGCGGCCGATTGAGACGAACAATCACCACACGCCCTTGTCGTTCTACTAAAATTGTCATCATCTATCCTTTTATTACTTCTATACGCTCTGTATTCTACTGACACAACCGGATACTGACACCCTCAATACGCACTATCGTATCAGTTTACGTGCGTTCAACACTTGAATCGCCAAATAACGAAAGGCGAAGTGCATCCCCTCACCATCCCCTTTGCTAAAAAATATCCGCACCCGATACCGTCCCGAATCCAGCACCAGCCACAACTTCGCATCCCAACGATCAAACAAGCGCATCCGCTCCGGCACTTTGCCCACGATCACGAGCGGGAAATGATAGCCGTATGTTTCCCGGATCGTTTTCAGATGATCGCCGATCTCCATGATCGTTTCGTGTTCCGATAAATCTGCAAAGATAATGCCTCCCGTTGCCCCTTTCAAATACTCATCTGCCATCTGGGTAAACTGCTCACCATCGGCAATACCCCACACAAAAAAAGTGACACGCTTTTGTGGTTGTAGATCAACTTGATACCGATTCATCTTCACACCGATAGTGGAGGCATATGCTTCGCCATTCGGTGCAACACCTACGGAGCGCAATAAATCTTTACCATCAATAATCGTCGATCCTAACGCAACAACCTTTGCCTGTTTTTCACTCAACTTGTGTCACCTTCTTCCATATCAAAATCACGTATAATAACACGTTAAATCTACTCGATTATACTATCTATTGCCAAATGACATCACCGATTACAACCATTCACACCCAAACAGCCTTCACTTGTTCGTGGTACACAGTACGCCAAAGCGACATCGTTTTGCCCGATGGCACGGCCGGACAGTACAACGTCGTTGACGTGCCAGCCTGTGCATTCGTCGTGCCGATCACGGCCGATAATCAAATCATTCTCATCCATCAATACCGCTATCCACTCGACAAATGGGTGTGGGAAATCCCGGCCGGGGCTGTCCATCCGGGGCAAACATTGCTGGAGTCTGCCCAAACAGAATTGCTAGAAGAAGTAGGCGGCACCAGTGATAGCTGGACGTTTTTGGGCGAATTTCAGACAGCGAACGGCCGCTCAAACGAAATCGCGCACCTCTACCTCGCCCAAAACGTGGCGATCAATCACGCCACCGCCCACGAATCGGCCGAGATTCTCACCGTTCACACCATGCCGATCCCGGCCGCCCTCAACATGATCCACACCAACCAACTGCAAGACGCACCCTCTGCACTCGCTATTTTGCTGGCGTACACCCATTTGCAAAACACCCCCTAAAACAGAAAAACGGCCGCCAATGCGACCGCTTTTTCTATCATATTATCAAAAAGGTTGTGCGGTAAAAACGCTAGATTTTGACAGACTTCGGATCGATGCCCATCGCCTTCAACTGTTTTTTGTACGCTGATTTCGCTTTAGAATTGGCGATCTTGGCTGCCCGTTTGTCGTCGGGGGCCATGTCATCAGTAATCTCAATCATGTCAGGAGCAGGGGGCAAATCGCCACTCGGCGCGGCCGGGGCTGCCTCTGCTACCGGTGCGGCTGCTGCTGGAGCTGCGGCCGCTTGTGCTTGCGCGTTCACCGTTTTCGGGTCGATGCCCATCGCTTTCAATTGCTTGTTGTACGCCGACTTCGCTTTAGAATTAGCGATCTTGGCGGCGCGTTGCTCGGCGGCCGACATGCTATCTGTAATCTCGGTGTACTCAGGGGCTGGTGGCAAACCAGTCACTGGTGCGGCTGCTGCGGCCGGGGCTGCTTGTGCGGCGGCTGGCGTATCGGCCGCCACCATCATATCCTGACCAGATGCTTTCATCGCTTTGTACGCGGCCGACTTCGCTTTCGCATTCGCAATGATCGCCGTGCGCTTCGCCGCGCCCGACAACCCTTTGAAATCTGTCCACGCAAAATCTTTACCCGGTACCAGCTTGCGCTTTACCTGTTTGCCACCACCACGCGCTGGCGCGGCCGCGCCACCACCGGCCACGGCCGGGGCTTTATAATCGAGACCCTGCCATGTGTGGTACTCTGCTATCTTGACAGCCGACATCGGATCAGACGTTTTCGCGCCTACGCTGTTCACTTTTTTATTGGCGCGTGCGTCCGTCGTATCCCGACGGCCGATGCCCATGTTTGCCCCACGCGGCTGTGCGGCCGCACGACGGGCTGCCAGCTTACGCGCATCTTCCATCTTTTCTTCCAATGGCTTGCTGGTCGGCAAAACATACCCGGCCGTGTTGGTCGGGTTGATCGATTGCTTTTCCTTCTCAATGGAAACGATTTCAGCTTGATTGGACACAACCGTGTTGCTCAGTCCTACGACCAGCCACATGATCAACGCACCCAATAACAGGGTCAAAATCGAAAAAATCGCAAACAGCGTAAAGATATTCATGCAGTCCTCTTAGCGCCACCCATCAGGCAGCATTCACAATCGGCCGCAGTTGACCGAAGTAGGCGCGATTATAGCCATTTGTGCATAATTTCTCAAACAACATTTTTATCTATCTATCACGTAGGGGCAAGGCTCGCCTTGTCCCTACGTGGCGCTTAAAGTGATACTATTGACGCATGTTCGATCTGTTTACCCCACAATTCAAAGCGTGTCCGTTCCCGACGTATGCCACGATGCGCGAGAACGCCCCCGTGTATGGGCATACCTCCCCCAACGGCCGCACAACATGGTACATCACCCGTCATGCCGATGTGATGATGGTGCTGCAAGACACAGATCGCTTTGTAAAGGACAGTCGCCACGCCGGGATCAAAGGAGGCGCGGCCGATCCCATCAACCGCAACATGCTGTTTGCCGATCCGCCCGACCACACGCGCTTGCGAGCATTGGTCAACCAAGCGTTTACGCCGCGCCGCATGAACGCGATGCGGCCGCAAATCGAACAGACCGCCCATAGATTGCTCGATCAAGTGGAGATAGAGGGGAAAATCGAATTGATCAGCCAGTACGCGCTGCCCCTGCCCGTCACCGTTATTTGCCAATTGCTCGGCGTACCCGCGGCCGATCATGATCGGGTGGCTGTGCTTTCCCAGTCGATTATTTCGGCCGGGGCAAAGGGGCTGTCCGGCCGTCAGCGTCGCCAGCGAATGCGCGAATTTGTGGCGTACCTGCACACGCTTTTTCGCCAACGGCAGCAAGAGCCGCAAGATGATTTGATCACCGCGCTTGTGCAAGCAGAGGAAAACGGCGATACCTTATCCGAAGCGGAGCTATCGAGCATGGTGGCGTTGCTGCTGGTGACAGGGCATGAAACAACGGTGAACCTGATCGGCAACAGCGTCTACAATTTATTGCAGCACCCGGCCGCGCTGGCGCAACTACGAGACGATCCCACACGCATTTCGGCCGCATTAGAGGAACTATTGCGCTACGATGGCCCGGTCGAAACATCGACAACACGCTGGGCGGCCGTCGATCTCACGCTGCATGGACAAGCGATCAAGCGGGGGGATGTGGTGCGCGTCGTCATCACCTCTGCCAACCGCGATCCGGCTGTGCATGAAGCGGCCGACCAACTCGATATTGCCCGGCCGCAGCCGCGCCATCTGCAATTTGGGTATGGCATTCATTATTGTCCCGGCGCACCGTTAGCCCGTATCGAAGGCGAGGTGGCGATTGCGGCGTTGCTGGCTCGTTTTCCTACGATTGCGCTCGCTGTTCCGACCGAGCAATTGCGCTGGAAGCAAGGCGTTCTCTTTCGCGGCCTCGACACATTGCCCCTCACTCTGGCAAACCCGGCCGCCCAAAAATTGTGACACAACTGTGACATTGGGCTGGTATCATTGATTGTGATCGTTCGTAGGGACACGATATATCACTATGGAAACAATTCTGATCGTAGACGACGAAACAGCCATTACCTCTGCCCTCTCCTACTTTTTGGAGGCAGACGGTTTTCAGACGCTGGTCGCGCATACCGGCCGGGAAGCGCTCGACAAGCTGGCACAGATGCCCGATCTCGCCATCTTGGACATCATGTTGCCCGACATGGACGGCTATGCGATTTGCGAACAGATTCGGCAGCGCGAAACGTATTTGCCTGTGCTGATGCTGACCGCCAAAGATACCACTTCTGACCGTATCATCGGGCTGGAAACGGGGGCTGATGCGTACATTACCAAGCCGTATGATTTGCGCGAAGTGCTGGCGCAGATCAAGGCACTGTTGCGGCTGGCTGCCCGCCGGACAGAGGGGGTGGTGCAATGCGGCCGTCTCTCCCTGTCACCCGCCAAATGCACCGTCACACTCGATGATGATTTGCTCACATTGACCAGCACCGAGTACCAGATTTTGGAGTTGCTGATCAAAAGCCCCGGCCGCGTGTTCGGCCGGGAAACATTGCTCCGCGCCGTATGGGGATATGCCGATCCATCGCTCAGCTCCCGCACTATCGACACGCACATCCAGCGACTTCGCAGCAAAGTAGAAGCTGATCCCAAACAGCCCACCCTGATCCAAACGGTGCGCGGGTTTGGCTATCGGCTCGTTTGTCCCGACTAAAAAGATGCAGACTATCAATGTGCGCCTCCTGATAATTATTGTCGCCTTGCTGGTGTATGCGCTGGGCTGGCTGGTGTGGTATGTGTGGCGTGGGCGGCCGAAAAAAGCGGCCGTTAGCCCAGACCTCGCTGCCTTTCTCGATGTGTTGCACGCAGCCCCGGTGGGCATTTTGCTGCTAGAGGGCGAGCGTGTGACGTATCAAAATGGCGCGGCGGCAACGCTGCTCGACAAAGCGGCCGTGCAGTTGCCCCAATTGCTCGAACGATTGCCAGCCCAGGCAGACGGCAAAGCGGCCGCATACAAATCATTCAAAACGCAAACAGGCATGGCGGTGGGCGTGTGGATGGGCGATGTTGACCAGCAGCGCATTTTGTTGGTCGAGGAGCAAAAGGCAGACCAGCAAGCGCACGAATTACAGCAATTTTGGGGCAGTGTGTCGCATGAGTTACGCACCCCGATCACGTCGATTTTGGCGCATGTCGAGGTGGCGCGTTCGGCCGAAACCCCGCCCGATATTTTGCACAGTTCGCTCGATATTGCCCACCAACAAACATTGCGCGTCTCCCGCATGATCCAGGGGGTGCTGGCGTTGAGTCGCCTCTCCACTTCATCGCTCGAAATGCGGCCGGTGGACATTATCGTGCTGGCAGAAGAGGCTGTGGCCGAACTGATTTTGCTGGCGGGGTGCAGCAGATCGCCATCGAACTGATGCACCCCGCGGCCGTTGCGCCGGTGCTGGGCAATGCAGATAAGCTCAAGCAGGTGTTTGTCAATTTGCTCGATAACGCGATCAAGTATTGTGCGGCCGACGACACCATCAGCCTCACCCTGACGGCGCAGGAAAAAGGGGTGCTGTGCATGGTACGCGACACCGGCCCCGGCATTGCGGCCGCCCATTTGCCCCACCTGACAGACCAATTTTTCCGGGTGCGGCGTGATGTGTCCGGTAGCGGGTTGGGGCTGGCCATCGTCCACGAAATCGTGCGCCAGCATCACGGTTTGCTCAAAATAGACAGCGTGAGCGAGGGTGATGAGAGCGGGACGACTTTCTCGTTTGTGCTGCCGTATGGCGGTGATAATTTATTGTGATGTACGTCGTAGGGACACGGTTAACCGTGTCCCTACGACGTGCGGTGTGTTTGAATGGAGTTGATGATGCAGAAATTTTTGAACAACACAAAATGGTTATGGGTGGGCGCGGCCGTTATTTTGCTCGTCGGCTTGCTGGTGCCGTCGCCCGGTATTGTCGAGTTTGGGCTGAAGAACCCGCAAAAGCAAGCGGTGTGGCCGCAATTTGAGGTGGTGTCTGATGACCGATCTGGGGAGGTGCGGGTGATTGCGCGTGACATTGAGCCGTGGACGCACGTCTTGCTCGAAAGCGACTTTGAGCAAGCGGTGCCTCTGGCGCATGGCAACCAAGATGAGGGGGGCGCATGGATGTGGGAATGGCAACTGGCATCTGATAACGAGCTGGCGTTGCTGCAATTTTTCCATAGCTGTGATGTGGGCTGCCGTGAGTGGGGGGCGGTGCGTTTGCGTCCGGCCGCTCCATTGGACAAACCGGCCGACACAACCGAAACGGCCGCATCTCCTACCAAACTGGGCGTGGTGCTGGCCAACCCCGACCGTGACTGGCACGGCAAACAGGGCTGGAGTGTCGAGATCGCGTATGCCGATTCGATTGACGAAGATTTTTGGAGCGTGGACGATTTGGCGATGCGGGTGCGGCAGCACGAGCAAAAGGGGACGCGGGTGCTGGTGCGCGTCGAATTTGCCCAAAAGCAGAGTTTGCCATTGCCAGATGATTATGTTGGCTTGGAGCAATATCTGACTTATTTGGAGCGGTTGGTCAATGATGTGCGTTTGCAGTCGGTGCATGGCTACATCATCGGCAGCAACATGAATGCGGCGTGGGCCAATCAAGAGGCGGAAGAGGGGCAAGCACCTGTTTCGGCCGCGTGGTATGCGCGGGTTTTCAATGGGTATGGGGGCGATCCCGGCCGCACAGACAACGTAATGGAGCGCATTCGGCCGACCAACCACGCGGTACGCTTGATCGCGGGGCCGATCAATCCGTGGAATGAGGATGCGACGGCCGATGTAACAAACAGTATCGACGCGCCCTGGCTCAATTATATGAACAGTATGGTGGCGTATTTAGATGAAGGGGCGGCGCAAAACATGGCGGCCGGGGTGGCGGCAACTGCGCCCGATGGGTTTGCGGTGCAGGCGTTCGGCCGGGTGAACCATGCGGCCGTGCTAGATGGTGCGGCCGAGCCAGCAACCGATTTGCCAGAGACAGCATGGGATGGCGCACAATCTGGTTTTCGCATGTTCGAGGATTGGCTGGCGATCATCAATCGGTATGAAAGCACCAACGGCAAGCCGGTCTACATCAACGCTACCAACACATTTGATGGGCTGGCGGGCAGTGTGCCTGTAGACAATTATCCGGCCGGGTGGCTGACGGCCGCGCTGGGCGTGATCGACGATGAACCGCAAATTGCCGCGCTTTGCTGGTTCATGGATTACTTCCCGCACGACACACGCTGGGAAAATTACAGTTTAGCGAGCGCAAAAGGGTTGTTGACAGACGCAGCGGCCGAATTTGAGCAATTGTTACAAAAGTAGAGACGCAACATCTTGCGTCTTCTTTCTCGATTTCTTGCTGTGGTTTGATAGTACACCGATAGAGCGATAATAATTTTAGGCTACCAACAACCGATCAATCGCATTCGATAATTGCGCCAGATTTTGCACGATGTGAACGTTGTCGCACCAGCGTGCGTACTGCCCCATGTCGCTGTCATCATATCGCCATTTATGCTGTGCTTCGGGATTGAGCCAGATCAGTCGTTTGGCGCGACGTTGCAGTTCTTTGACGAGATCGGTGCGCGGGTTTTTGTAGTTGTTGCGGCCGTCCCCCAAAAAGACGACGGTCGAACGCTGGTCAACGGTGAAGAGATGTTGGTCGAAAAATGTCTGCAAGCCACGGCCGAGATCAGTGGAGTACGGCCGGTAAGGATGGACGCGCCGCAACAGATAAAACGCATCGACCACCTCGTTTCGTGCCACCAACTCTGATATTTTCGGGTCTAGCTCTTGCAGATCGGCGTAATAGGTGAAAATACGCACCTTGCCCACTTGGTCATCTAATTGGTGCATAAAGCGCAATAAAAATTCGACGATCCGCTCCATGGATCCCGACACATCGACCAAGAAAATGAGGCTGGGCTTTTGTTTCTTTTGCTTAAACTTGAGTTCGATAGGCACACCGCCATATCGTTGGTTGGCGCGAATGGTTGCTTTCGGATCGAATTTGCCGACGCGATCCCGTTTGCGACGCAGGGCGGCGCGTGTGCGTAGTTGCTGTACCAGCCGCCGCACTTCTGTCCGCAGTTGGTCGGTATCAAATTCTGATAACTGGTCGAACGGCCGGTTCATGATGTCATCTTCAAACGGATCGGCCGCGCCCTCACCCAGCCCATTGCCTGATTTTTCAGCCCGCTCGCGCTGCACTTCCAGCCCCACCATTTCAGCAATGCGATCTCGCATCGTCTCTGCATTTTGGCGCGTGATGCCCAATAATTGCTCAATCGCTTCCGGCCGCATCCCCATCTCCTGCAACTTTTGCATCAGTTGCATCATCGTCTCTTCCAGCTTGTCGAATCCCAATGCGTTCAGCATGTCGCGTGTCACCCACATCTCTTTGCGGGACGAATCGCGCCGCCTTTCAGACATCGCTTGTGCCAGTGCTTCTAGCTCCTCTGCGCTCGGTGCATCTCCGCTTGTCAACCATTCGAGCAACTGCTTCATCTGGTCATCCATGCCGGACAACGCTTCATTGAGGCTGTTCAGTTCATCGTCATTCAGTTCGGCACTTGCGTCTTGTAAAGGGATGTCGCCGCCGGTGAAGTAGAGCGGGAACAGGCGGTCGAAAACATCGAAATCAGCTTCTTCTTTCACCAGGGTGGTGCGTAGCGATTCGCGGAACTGCACTCGATCTTGTACGCCTAACAATTGAATAGCCCGAAACGCATCTAGCCCCTCTGCCAATGAGACCCGCACTCCGGCCGTGCGTAAACCGCGTACAAATTCTGTGATTCTATCGTCCATAATTTTTAAGAGATGGCTGGATACACCCAAAAAGTCAACCATCTAACCGTACTATACAATATGCGGATACGGGTTGCGATAGATTGGATCGTTGGGCTATCTGCACGATTTTTTGAGCCTTTGGGAATTTAGGTGTTTACACCGCCGATTGTAGGGACATGGCTAGCCATGTCCCTACAATCGAACGAACCCCGGCAGGAATTGGGGGGTGGGAAACCGCGCGAAATCGAAAAGAGCCGATTTTTTTTGCGGAAAGTAGATCAATCGGTGTGTAAACCGTAGGGTACGTCATGCGGCCGTGCAGGAAGGGTGCATTGCTTTTTGTGCGTCAATGTTAGAATAGGTAGAAATGGCTGTCAGCTTTTCTTATTCTTTTTTGGCTGACTGGCTGAAATGCTGACTGGCTGAAACGCTTAGATGCTAACCGGAGTTGTTCGTGGATAGAAAAACAATTGGTCGCTACACATTAAAACAGGAACTCGGCCGGGGTGGGATGGCTTCCGTCTACCTTGCCGAAGACCCTCGTTTCGGCCGTGATGTCGCCATCAAGATACTGCCACGCACATTTTTGCACGATCCGCAATTTCGCAGCCGATTTGACCGTGAAGCGCGTGCCATTGCCACCCTAGAGCATCCTGCGATTGTCCCTGTCTATGATGTAGGTGAAGAAGACGATCAGCCCTATTTGGTGATGCGCTACATGGCGGGCGGCACATTGGCAGACAGATTGCGAACAGGTGCGATGTCGCTGGCCGATGCCCAACCGATTATCCAGCGTCTCGCTTCTGCACTGGACAGGGCGCACAAGCAAGGGATTATTCACCGCGATTTGAAGCCCGGTAACATTTTGTTCGATGGCGACAACAATGCGTATTTGGCTGATTTTGGCATCGCGCATTTGGCCGAATCGAGCGCGGCGTACACGGGCAGCGCGATTATCGGTACGCCGACGTACATGAGTCCTGAGCAAGCGCGGGGCAATATGAAGCTGGACGGCCGTTCAGACATCTATTCGCTCGGTGTGATTTTTTATGAAATGCTGACAGGACGGCCGCCCTATGCGGCCGAAACGGCCGTCGGTGTAGCGATGCGCCACATTTCTGACCCGATTCCGAGCGCGTGGGAGACACAGCCCCATTTGCCCGAAACAGTCGATACGGTGGTCAACCAAGCGATGGCGAAAGATCGTGAGGTGCGCTACCAAACGGCCGCTGAATTAGCCAAAGCGGTTAGCGATGTGCGGATAGGGCGACAGATCAAAGCGGCCGCACCAGCGACCCGCATTATTGATGAAAGTGAGCTAAAAGCGGTCGAAACGGCCGTTGCCACGCCAGTAGCCAGCAAAAGCAGGCTTCCTTTATATGCGTTACTTGGTTTAGCGGCATTGTTGTTGATCGGCGGGGTCAGCTATTGCACGTTGGATCGCGGCCCTATCGTCGTCCTTACGCCCACTGATGTCGCCACCGCTATTCCCGAAGCGACTGAACGGGTGATAGTCGCCGCTACCGCTACTGCCACCGCCACCCCCGATCTGACAGCGGCCGCGCCCTTTTTAGACAGCTTTTCGGCCGATAGTGCCAGTGGAACAGAAGGGGATACGATTGTGTTTGAATGGTCGGCCGGAGGCGCGGCCGACGACGCATTCCGCCTGATAAAAACGATAGGCGATGACGAAGAAACGATTGCGGTTGATCCAGTAGACACTTTTTCCTACACCCTCACCGAAGAAGACTTAGACGTATCTGAGATTGCGTTTCAATTGACTCATGATGGCGATCCGTTGGGCGATCCGCTCACGGTGGCTGTCGATTGCCCGTACCAGTGGTTTTTTGCGCCCGATACGATGGTGGGATCAGAGCAATGTCCGGGCAAGCCGCTTGTTTCGCAAGGTGTGCAGCAAGATTTTGAGAATGGGACGATGATTTGGATTCAAGATTTAGACCGTCTCTTTGTGTTGTTGCCCGATGGCGATTCTTTTGATGTGCGCGACTCATTTATCGCCAGTAGCGACCCCGCCACCGACCCGACGATTGATGTGCCAGATCGCTTTTTGCAGCCGGAGAATGGGTTTGGAAAGTTGTGGCGTGAGCGACAAGGTTTGCGTGATGAAATCGGTTTTGCAACTGATGTGGAGAAAGGGTATCGGGCTGTGATTCAACAAGATCGCACGACCGATGTACGGTTTATGCGACTCGATCAATGTCAGGTTTTGATTATTCCGCCCGACAGTGGCGACGATGATAATGCAGGGGAATGGCGCATTCAGCCCGGTGTGGATGGATGTGATAGCGATGGTGATGTGCGTTTTGCGAAGGTGACAGCGACCGCTTTGCCGACGCTGACCCCCACCCGCACCAGTACACCAACTAAAACGCCAACCGCAACATCGACAGATGAGCCGACGGCGACCAGACGAGCCACCTTGATCCCGGCCGTACCAGCTACCAATACACCTCGGCCGACAAATACACGTGTGCCAGCCACGTCTACGCCTCGCCCCACAAACACGTCGATTCCACCGACCAATACACCCGTGCGGCCGACGAACACGCCGATTCCACCAACCAATACGCCAGTGCGGCCGACGAATACGCCGATTCCACCAACCAATACACCCGTGCAGCCGACGAACACGCCGATTCCACCAACCAATACGCCCGTGCGGCCGACGAACACGCCGATTCCACCGACTAATACACCTGTGCGGCCGACGAACACGCCATTGCCACCGACGAATACGCCCGTGCGGCCGACGAACACGCCGATTCCACCAACCAATACGCCAGTGCTGCCGACAAACACGCCTGCGCCGCCGACCAATACACCCGTGCGGCAGACAAACACGCCACTGCCACCGACGAATACGCCAGCCCCGGTTGCTGGGACGCTGCTCTCGTTTACGGCCGACCGCGACCGTGCCAGCCTGGAGCAAACGATTACGCTTTCGTGGCAAACAAGCGGGGCAACAGGCGATTTGAGCTTGTTGAAACAGGTGACGGGTGGCATCACGCCGATGCAGACATTCAGCGTTAGCGCCAATGGATCGCGGCAATTTGTGGTGACGGAAAATGATCACAACGGCCGGGAATTGCTGTTCACGTTGCGCGGAAATGGCATCGAAGAGAGTGTGGCTGTCACACTCGATTGTCCTTATGAATGGTTTTTCTCCCCCGATGACTTTGTCAACGCCAATGCGTGTCCGGAGCGGCCGAGTGGCTCAACAAACGGTGCAAAACAACGCTTCCAGAACGGCTCAATGTTCTGGGCTGCTGCCACTGATAAAATCTACGTTCACTTATTTAATGGTGCTTCCCAAATTTTTGTCGATAATTTCGACGAATCGACGATGCCGATTGACTCATGCCCCGATGTCACTGTGCCGAGCAACAAACCAGATCGTGGTTTCGGCTTAGTATGGTGTACACAAGATGCGATTCGGTCTGCATTAGGCGACCCGATTGAAGGGCCGAGCGGCTACAGTTCTTTCGTGCAACGGTCACGCTTGCCCGGCCGTCTCGTCGAATTTATTCGCATCGGCAATAGCACGGGATCACATATCCTCGAAATCCCAATAGGGAGTGGCACGTGGACAGAGCGCACCAATGTCAATGGCGCACACAGCGATGGCTTTGTGGATGTGTTATCACCGTAGACCCAAAATTATTCACTTGACAGCTTGGCCACTGTGCGCGAGCCAGTAGAGAAAACCGTATGTCAATTCCCACCCCACAACGGCCGCGCACACGCTTTGAACGACAAGGCACATGGATCGCTATTGCGGTTATCCTCACTAGCTTGCTTGTTTTGATGACGGCCGCCATTCGCACCGGCTTTTTGGCCGACATCGATCCGTTTTGGCTCGGCCGCAATTTGCGCGGCTACACCGCCTTTGGTTTGACGATGGGCGTTCTCGCCGTGCTGTTTACGTTGCTCACGGCCGTCTATTCCATTCGCAAGCGCACCTTTCAAGAAAAAATGCCCCGGTTTTTGCGGGGAACAATGGTCGGCTGGCTGTGGTCACACATCTATCTGGGGGGATTGGCGTTGGTCGCATCGGTGCTTCATGCGGGGTATGGCTTGGTCAGTGGCGGTGCGTTTACCACTGGCAAAATGCTGTTTTATGTGTTCGGATTGCTTGCGCTCACAGGGGTGATCTGGCGGTTGATCTACCGGGTGCTACCCACACGCGCCCAGCCGAAAATAGGCAATTATTCAGACGCGATCAGCATCGGCCGTGCCGAAGAAGCCCGCGCCGAGATCGAGAAATTACTCGCTGGCAAACCGGCCGCCTTCCGCGAAACGGCCGAGAAAATGCTCATAGACCCCACTTTCCAACCTTCTAACCCCCCACCTTCCAACCTTCAACCTTCTAACTTTCAACCTTCTTCAACCGACTTAGACCAACTGCGTACCCTCATCGCCAAACGAGATCGCGCCCTGCAACGTTATCATGTTCAACAACGCACCACCGGCCGTTTGCAAGGTGTTCGCTATCTGCACATCCCGTTGGTACTCGCCTTTATCGGGCTGCTGATCGCGCACATCGTCTGGGTGTTTGACTGGCCTGCCAAAGCGTTCCCGGCGCAATTCGGCGGCTTTCATCCGGCCGAAAATTGTGTCGATTGCCATGCGGCCGTTGTTAGCCAATGGGAACAGTCGATGCACGCCCACGCGCTCACCAGTCCTGTCACCATCGTGCAGACCAATCAAGCTGTCCGCGAAGGCACACTGCAAGCGGATGGCGTAGACGGTGACTTGATCTGCAATAATTGTCATGCGCCCGTCGGCGTTATGCTCACCGATCAAGCCCAAGCCAGCCTGCCATTAACAGGCAGCAGCGCAGACACCCACCTCAATGCGGGGATCGATTGTGCCACCTGCCATCAATTTAGCGGCGATCCATTCCCCGGTGTGGGGGGCGAATTGGCGTATCAGGATGATTTAGAGCCGGGGCGTGTCTTTTTTGGTGGCAACAAAGATTCAGTCGGCAATAGCTATCATCAGGGGCAGCATGTGGCGCGGTTTGATGCACCTGAAACAACCTGTATGAGCTGCCATAACGTGATGCTGGATCGCAATGGGGACGGCCGGAATGAGGATGCTGGCATTGACCTAGTATTGCAAACAACATACCGTGAATACCAGCAAGAATATATCGCCTTTGGGGGGCAAGAAACGTGCATCGACTGCCACATGCCGTTGCTGCCCGGTGATAGCATCGCGGACAACGGAGATTATGCAGCCCCACCACGCACTTCGCGTAGCCACTCGTTCGTGGGGGTCGATTATCCGCTCGATACAGTGGTCGATGCCGATCCACAATTAGCTGACCGCACGATTTTGCTGCAATCGGCCGCGCTGTTTGATGTCGTCGAGCAATCTGTGCAAATAGACGGCGACACACTCACCTTCGCTGTCACTGTCGATAACAACCAACTCGGTCACAAGCTGCCGACCGGGTTCGCGTTTGCGCGGCAAATGTGGGTCGCCGTCCGCGTCGTCGATGGGGCGGGCAATGTGTTGTTCCAGTCTGGCATCCTCGACAATAACGTGACTGATCTGTGCGATGCAGAAACGATGGCCGATGCGATGGCGCAATTTGTGGTGGGGTGCGATACGGCCGATCCGCAATTGGTCAACTTCCAGCAAAAGTTGATCGATGATGTTGAGCCTTTGCGTGAGCCAGATGGCACGTTCACGCTCGATCCGTATGGCAACACGATTGGAATCGCGGCCGATGACGCGATAGAAACCCCCCTTCAGCATCTCACCGGTGGGGCGGTGGCGCGTGTCCGGCCGAGCGACAATCAGCTACTGGCACGGATTTCGCCCGATGACGATGCGCGTACTTTTTTGTATAACGTGCCGTTTGATCCGGGGGCGGCCGTGGGCGACATCACTATCGAAGGACAACTGCTGTTCCGCAATTTGCCCCCGTACTTTTTGCGCGCAT
>CALECP010000277.1 GCA_937949915.1 uncultured Anaerolineae bacterium | reverse complement strand
ACAAAATGATGATGTGTTTTACCCTTCCAATTGCGCGATGCGGGCTTCTAGGGCTTTGATCGTGTCGAGCAGAGAGACACCGTTTAATTTGATGTCGCCCGTGTTGCCGTCGATAGAAACAGTTGTGTTGCCGCCAGAGTTTTGCACGATCAATTCGCCATCAGACGCGCCGCCGCCCAGTGTGAGCGACGCTTCGCTGCCGTTAAATTCGGCCGTCACCACACCCGATCCATTGTAGGTGCGAATCGAGCCACCATACCCTTCGATTTCGACGCGGGGATTGCCATCGGAAGTCAGCAAGAAGATGTCGCCATCATGCCCGTTGCCACCCAGCGTCAGGTTGCCCGTCATGCCATCCAGTACAACGGTGTCGCCTGTGTTGGGGTCTTTTAGGCGTGCCGTGCTGTCGTATCCTTCTAGCTGCACGGCCGTCTGTCCATCCGAGTTGAGCAGGAAGATGTCGCCATCATGCCCTGCACCACCAGCGATCAAATTGCCTGCGCCCCCATCGAGATGAATCGTCATCGTATCGGCCGCATCCAACATGCGAATGTCTGCATTGTGTCCCGCGCCGCCCAGCAACATGTTGCCACTGCCGCCGTCGATATGCACGTTTACATTTCCGGCCGCGTCCGCCACCTGTACATCGCCATCATGGCTGCTGCCACCCACGCGCACATTCCCATCTTCGCCATCCAGATGAATGTTGACATTGCCGCCCTCATCCATCAGGCGAATATCCGCATTATGCCCATTGCCGCCGACATTCACATTGCCATAGCCACCATCCAAATGGACGGACGTATTGCCCTCTTCATCCATCAAAACGATGTCGCCCTGGTGACCGCCGCCACCTAGATTGGCGTTGCCGTTGCCACCATCGAGATGGATCGATTGATTGCCTTCCCAATCAGCCAGCGCAATATCCCCTTCGTGACCGCCGCCACCGACCATGATGTTGCCTGTGCCGCCGTCGATGTGGACAGACAAGCTGCCTTCTGCATCGTGCAAATGGATTTCTTCGTCGTGACCATCGCCACCTGTGATTTGATTCGATTCAGCCATTTTTTTCTCCGAAATGTTTGTTGTTTGTCCCAATTTTCAGTTGAGATTGCATGTTGTGCAAAGGAATATCAGACAACTGTCCTGGTGTCAATAACTGAGTGAACAGTTATCAGATTGTTAACATTGCACAACAGAATCACATTTTTTATCGTTGAATAGTCGGTAGCCACACACGCTCCAACGGCCGTATCTGGTATATGCTGTTGTACCCGCCTCGGTTAAGCACATACAGTTCACCATGTACGTCTTCGCCAAAGGCGACCGGGGCCTGCAACGAGCCGAATGTGGGGATCGTCTCGGCCGTGCCATCTGCGAACGCTACCAACTCCTGATTGCATAAATCGGTGTAGAAATAACGGCCGACCATCTCTGGCAATGCCGAGCCGCGATAGACAAAGCCGCCCGTGACCGAACAGCCATCATCCCGGCCGTACTGATGCGCCGGAGCAACAAATGCGGCCGGTGGGGAGCATGATGAACCTGCCCCGTCATACGGTGCGTCGCCTTCCATACAGTTCCAGCCAAAGTTCAATGCCTGGGTGCTGCCTCCAGCCGGGATGAGATTGATTTCTTCATACGTGTACTGCCCCACATCACCAATCCACATATCGCCCGTCAGCCTATCAAAGCTAAACCGCCACGGATTGCGTAACCCCAGTGCGTAAATTTCACCACAGCCGCCCCCATTGGCAAATCGATTGTCGGCCGGAATCGTGTACGGTGCGTTCGTATTTAATGCACAGGGAGATGCGTCGCCGCCTGTCGTGTCCACATCGATCCGCAGCATTTTGCCCAGCAAGCTATTCGTGTTTTGGGCGTTGCCATCAAGATCGCCCAGGCCGCCGCCATCGCCCGACGCAATGTACAGATAGCCGTCTGCCCCAAAATGGAGATCGCCCCCTTTGTGATTGCGGTATGGTTGCTCAAATTCGAGCATGATCGTCTCGCTGGTGGGATCGACCGTATTGGGATCGGCCGAAACGGTATACCGCGCCACCACTGTCCGCGTCGGGTTGAGCGTCACATAGTTGACATATAAATGTCCGTTGTCTGCATAGTCGGGATGAAAGGCAAGCCCCAGCAGCCCCATTTCGCCCTGATTGTGAACAATATCACTGAGATCGAGGTAAGGTGTGTCGGCCGCTTCTCGCTGCTCGTCTAGCACCGAGATCACCCCATTTTGCGAAGCGACAAACAAACGCTCGTCCCCGGCGTGGGTGAGAACGGTTGCTTCAGGCATGTCGATCACATGCTCCAGTATGATCTCGTTCATCGGCGTAGTGGTGCTAGTATGGCTGCCTGTGTTATCCGCTTGCACAGTGACGGTAAAGACGGCCGTGCCGACCCCATCCCCGTTCAGCCCACTGTTGCCATTACTCGAATTGACGGCCGCATACATCGTAATCGTGCCGCTCATGCTAGGTGCCGTCCACGCAAAATCAAATGTTGCTTGATCATTGGTAAACGGCTTGGGCGCGGTGTGGGTCAGTTCGCCACTCATCAATTGGGTATCGGCCGCCACCACGTCCAACGCGCCACCGTCTGGACTGAGCGACAAATTAAACCCGGCCGATTGCGCCGGGCCGCCTGTCACCAATAGCTGATAAGTGTGGCTGCTCCCTGCCTCGACAACGCTATCGCCGATGATGGCAACGGTAGGCACAGCCACGCTGCTGCTGGGCTGATGGCACAGCGCACACGTATTGCCGTTTGTCGCTGGATTGCCAGAAAACCCAGCCCGGCCGCCATAGCTGGCATGGGAAGGGGCCGCCAATTGAACAATCAAAGAAAACGCGCCAACAACCGTCAGCGCGAGAATAACCAATCTTGAATTTTTAATCACAATACTGTCCTATAAAGATCACCGTGCATTTCAAGCTAAGCGTTTTACTCGTTACCGCTCCGGTTGAAACCGGCTGCTACGCCGACTGAAACCCGTTTCAAACGGGTTTCAGTCGGCGTTAGGCGCATAGACCGCCCGTGTGTTTCAACACCGGGCGGAACAAGTGTGACAAACCGCCGATTACCGGGCAAACTTGACCGATTTCCACCCGCCCGTAGGAACATGGCTCACCATGTCCCTACGGCGCGAAATGATATGATTTTGCATTATTAAAAAGTGGATTTTAGCATCAAAACGAGGGGAGGGACAAGCACGGCCGCCTCCCGCCCCCAGCCCCTCCCAGAGGGAGGGGAATCGGTTTCTCCCGCATTAAGCAGGGCTTATTAATTTCACAGACTTTCGTGCATATCAGACATAAAAGATCACGGTGTCACGCTCGCATCACGCAAAAAACGACATCCGTACCCCCACTCATCATTATCCACACCTGCTATACGATTATCTGGCAATGAGAAGTGAATCCACTCACCTAAATCAATGGGCTGAGTGGTCATCTCATACCGAATTATAGGACCCGTTGCCCAGCCCAAATCGTCTTGAATCTCTTGGTGGCGATGCCATACTTGCCCAAACCCAGACTCTGGTGCATAACGTCCAGATGGTGGGCTAAGGGTTGGTCCCGGCTGGTCAAAAGAGAATGAGTCGCGGACGAGATGGGGGCTTGCCGTATCGCTAAAGTTGTTGCCGATCATTTGACGGAAGCAAGCATTCTCATTTTGTATCCGCATTGTGTAAATGCGTTCCTCACTGGCGATGTAAACCATCGCGCCATTCTCAAATGGCTGATACACACCTTGAGTCGTGCTGGGGTTTTCTTCAGGACAAAGATGATATGGCGGTGTGAAGAACCAGTTGTACTGACAACTTAACTTCACGCTTGTAAAGGCGCTCCGCTCATCATACGACTCTGGATACGCATAAATATCGAGTTGGAAATTTATCCTGTTCTTCAGCCCTTCTGGAATGGTGTAGTTAAAAGAACCATTGGGTGACACAAGATGGGTCGTGCTGCCAGATGCGCTAGAGTCAGGAACAATTAATAAAATCTCGTCTTGCCAAACATGGCGTGTTGTCCAATTGAGGGTGATAGTGTCGCCCGGATTGGCTTGTGCCTTATCGGCCGAAAACGAAACAACTTCTGGCAAACTCGGCATTTGAGGTGATGAAACCGTCCAATTTGGTGTAGATGTTGAATACCGCACATAACCGCCGCCAGCCATCGTGAATACACGCGAACAACAGTACCTGTTGTACTGTAACTGCTGTTGAGTCAGAGAGCCTTGTTCTCCGTATGTAAACGCCTGTGGTTCACCAACCGCCCATCCCAAATACCGATATTGCCACATATCTGCAAACCGTGTGTCAGGCAAAGAGCGCCCCGCAGGCGGCGGTGTCGTCGGATATGTCCATTCTGGCGCACTGCCTCTATGATAGTTTGAATGGATTCCACCCGACCAAGTACCCCAACGAACCGTCCCCGTATGCTCTGTATAAATCATAAACCCACCCTCAAAATTTTGCTGAATGGCAGGAGAGGTGACAGCTTTTGTCGGACATTGCGAATCTGTTGGCACAAGTTTTTCATAGGCACAGGGCGGTTTCACGAAGATCGAAAGAATAGGCTCACTTCCTCCATGGTATTGGGTTGTTGAAGGATTCGCATACACATTATAGGCAACTTCAAAACCACCATAGGTATCGGGAAAAAGTTGTTGACGTGAACCAGAGGCGGGTGAGTAAGTGTATTTTTGGGGAATGCTTTCAGGCCCTTGTAGTGAGTAATCAATTCGTAAAATGCTGACTTGATTGACCCCTTCCACATGCCACTCAAGCTGTAAATTGTCTGTTGTCTCAGACCAATCCCCAACCAAACGGATGTAGTTTTTACCTTGTTGGTCACTCGCCAAAACGTTACTCGGTTGTGTTTCAGATGTTGTCGAGCTTTGGGATGAAGTGTTGTTCTTCGCACAAGACGGCCACGGGCCAGAGGGTGGAATAACACAATCGTCGCCTAAATTGCTCGGCGGGGTTGCGCCACTGGTGGCACAGGATGGCCATGGGCCAGAGGGGGAGATGACGCAATTATTTCCCGAATTAGTCGAGGATGAAGTGCTATCTCTCGCGCACAATGGCCACGGGCCAGAAGAGGGAATGACGCAATCATCCCCTAAGTTGCTTGGCGGGGTTGTACCGGCCGTCGCACAGAACGGCCATGGCCCACTGGGTGGAATGACACAATCACTAGATTGAGCGTAGGCAATTTCGGCCGAATCTAACCGCAAACTGAGCAGAAATCCGCAAATAGCGGTCATTACAAGTAAAAAGTAAAGGGATCGTTTCTTCGTCTTCATCATGTATCCATCATAAACAGTGTCTAGGGTGTCATTCAAGGGTAGAAAGGGGGAACGTAGTTGTTTTGTAGCGTGTGCGTAGCCTGTGATGGTATGCCAAGCCAGATAGGGGAAACGGCGTAAGTTTTAGGCGACTCGCACGTAGGGACACGATACATCGTGTCCCTACACCATGTATCGTGCGCGTAGGGGATAAACGCCAACTTTTATCATTGTTACCAATACCGATAAAAAGGTAATTCTGTCATGCTGAAAGCCAAACTGACACACTGATTGACTGAAAAACTGAAAAGCGGTGTGTCTTCACTTGACAACATATGCCCACCTCGGTTAATATGCCCATCATGGATATACAAACCTTGTGGAGATATGATGACTCAGAAATATAAGAAACCCGTCGGGACAATGATCCCGCTCACCAAAGCGAAACGCGCTATTTTGACTGTTCTCAGCGACGGCGCACGACACGGCTACGGCATCATGAAAATCTCGCAAGAGCAGTTGCAGGTGCGGCTGCCAACGGGGACTCTGTACCGCACCATTGCCGACCTGCTGGACGCGAAGCTGATCGCGGAGTGCGAACAGCCACCCACTGTTGACGTGAATGAGCGCGTCGGCAAAATGCCCCGCCAATACTATCAAATCACTGGCACCGGGCAGCGCGTCTTGCGTGAAGATTGGGAGTCACGCGCCAGCCTGAACGCGGCCCAACAAAGAGCGTTGGGGCTGCTCACTATCAGCTTCGGCACAGGATGGACATGATGTGGAAATGGTTGTTGGCTCTTTTATCTGCGTTGGTTGTGCAAGGGGTGCTGGGCTTTGTCAGCTACCCGAAGTTTTACAGTTGGCTGTATGATCGGCTGTTGGCTTGCTACCCGGTTGCTTACCGCGCTCGCTTTGGTGTAGATATGAAAAAGGCTTTCATGGTTCAATGTGAGGATAGCAAATATCCGCTCCACATCATTTTTATCCTCTTTGAGGAAGTATGTAGTAATTTGCGTCAAGCCATTCCAATGCGCTTTACTCAATCAAAAACATCTGTCCGCACCACACTCTTCAATATGGGACGCACAAAACTATATACTGGCTTATACGTTTTGGGAATTGTTTGTAGTGGAGCAATTGTTTTATTAGGCGAGAGAGTAAACAGCACTCTTATAATGACATTAGTTACATTTATGCTTATGTTTGCCTTAGGTGTTGAGCTAACGGGTATCTTAGAAAATGTGCTTGCTAGACTTACGTTTATGGGTGTGTTTGTGTGGGCGTATTTATATATAGTACAGTCGACGGTTGGTCATCCATTTCTAATGGTCTCTGCATTTACAGGTGCAGCCTGTGGCTGGTTGTTGGTTAAATGGCTTGATACGCATGTGTTTAAGGGGGAAGAGACACCTGATCCAGTGGAGTGAGGCAGGGCGTGTGTGGTCAGGGCAATGGTTCGCGCAGCCATTGTGCGCCATTGACTGACACGCCATGCACCACCATTTCCCAGTGCAGGTGCGCCCCCGTACTCAGCCCCGTATTCCCCAGGCTGCCAATCGCTTGATCACGGCCGACAATCTCCCCCACCTCGACCAGACGCGCCTCCATGTGGAAGTACGCCGACATCACCCCCCAGCCATGATCGACGATCACCACGTTGCCCCGTAATTCGGTGAATGCACTAAACCGTACCACGCCCCCCGCCACCGCCTTGATCGGCGTGTTGACAGGCGCGGCATAATCGACCCCACTGTGAAAAATAGAAACGGGCTGCCCCGCGTAAGAGCGTGCCGCCCCATAGTCGGCCGACACATACGGCACTTCGACAGGCACAGCAATCGAGCCAGTCAGTGGCAGCGCGGTTGTGATGGTGTGGTTCGCATAAATGTCAGCGAAGAACGCATCTTCGATAGCGCGAATGTCGCGGCTATCAGCCAACGGAATCGCCTGAAACCCGTAGTCGATGCGATTGACCTGTAACGGTTGCGCGAACAAAGTTTGGTCGGCCGTCGTCAATTCAAGCTGATACAGTCCGGCCGGAGCAAACGCATCGAGACCCACCAAGCCGACAAATTGATCCCCTGCTTCACTTTTAATAGCCGCAAACGGAATCGTTTGATCAACAGTATCGGCTAGGTAGGCGGCCGCTTGGTCACCATAGCCGATGTAGCGCAACCGGCCGGTAGGCGTGATCGCACTCAGCGCCGACACGCGAATGCTGATCGTCTCGCCCGTGTTGGGCTGTGTGTTGCTCAGGCGAATGGCCGTCAAATCGGCCGGAAGCCCCCGATACACCCCTTCGCCCGGAATGATCAGCCGCATCCCGGCCGGTACGCCGCCCGGCCACGCCAGCCCATTCGCCTGCGCCAGCAAAACGGGCGACAAATTGTGTTGCGCGGCTATCGTCGTGATTGTTTCGGTGATGCCCACGATATGTGCGCGGCCGTTTAGCTCACGCGGCCGATCCCATCCGGTACGGCTGATGATCGGTAGCTCCAGCCCAATCGGTAAAAAAGCGGGATTGATAATCGCGTCTGTGCGGAGAATCTGGTCGGCCGAACTGTTGTAACGGGCAGCGATATTGTCGAGTGTGTCCCCCGGCTCAACAATGTGCGTCATGCCGATTAATTCGCCCGTCGCGCCCGGAATCAATAGCGTATCGCCCAATTGCAGCAACGTGTCTGTCGAGATGTTGTTGCTCAACGCGAGTAAATCGAGCGCCACATCGTACTGCTGCGCGATGCCGCCCAAACTGTCTCCGGCCGCGATGCGATGGATTTTTGGGACAGGCGGGTAGCCCGGTAAAGCGGCAAGATCAGAGTCATCGATCACCGTCAGCCCTGCCGGAAGCGGCACCACGCCGGACACCGTAAGCACCCGGCCGATCTGCAAAATATCATCGGCCGTCATGCCGTTGATGCTGTTTAATGTTTCGACGGTCGTACTGTATTGGTCGGCGATAGTGTAAAGATTTTCGCCCTCGGCAATCGTGTGTGTGATCACCTCTGTCTCGGCCGCATTCTGGGCAAACGCCATGATCGGCACTATCGCCAGTAGCAATGTCCAGACAAGCAGCGCGATCCGTTTGGCGTTCATCACACCTGCTTGACGCGGGTTGCGTTGTCCAAAATAGCGGCCGCACCCCCGATGGCGTGTTCACTGTCCGTACCCAGCATGGCGGCTAATTCGTGAACGCGGGCGTGATAGTCGAGCGCGGTGGCGTTGGTGCGTGTGCGGCCGGCAACCACTTCTTTGCGAATGTGAAAATGACGGTCGCCATACCCGGCCAACTGCGGCAAATGGGTAACGACGATCACTTGATGACCGCCAGCCGCTGCCAATCCCCATAATTTACGGCCGACCACTTCCCCGATCCGGCCGCCGATTCCCTGATCGATCTCATCAAAAATAAGCGTCGGCGTTTCGTCCACTTGCGCGAGAGCTGTTTTGAGCGCCAGCATGATGCGGGCAGTCTCGCCACCACTCGCCACTTTTGCCAACGGCCGCGGTGGTTCGCCCGGATTGGCACTGAGCAAAAATTCCACTTTGTCGATGCCTGTTTTGTCAAAGGCGTAGCGCTCGTCTGCCACATACGCGCCGTCGACCGTCGCTTCCACTTGAAAATCGACTGCAAAACGGGCGTTCATGCGTAGCTCACCCAGTTGACCTTCGACCGCTTTCTGTAAATGGGCGGCCGCGTTTTGGCGTGTTTTTGACAATGTTTGGGCATAGCGGCCGATGTCGTGCAAATGGCGATCAATGGCGGCCGTCAACTCATTCTTGCGGACATCGCTCTGCTGAATGGCCGCCAGTTCGGCCGCTGCTTTCGCATGAAACGCCAAAATCTGCGTCACCGACTCCCCATATTTGCGCTTGAGCGTACTGATTTGCTCCAGCCGCCCTTCGATTTCATTGAGCCGATCTGGATTAAATTCCAAGCCCTCTTGGTACGCTTGCACATCGGCCGCTACGTCATTTAGCTCCGACGCGACCCCCTGCAATTGCGCCAGCAAGGGTGCTTTCTCTTCATCCAACTTTGCCAGCGTCGCCAGCGCCCGTTCCGCTTGCCCAATCAGGTCAATCGCGCTCGGTACGTCGTCATCTGTGCCAAGCAGTAAGACAGTGGTCGCGGCCGCGCTGTTGCTCAGTTGCTCCGCGTTGGCTAATCGGTTGCGCTCCCCCTTGAGTTCATCTTCCTCGTCTGGTTGCAGGTTAGCTGTCTCGATTTCCTGCACCTGATACGTCAGCATATCGACCCGTTGCGCCAATGTGCGTTCGTCCTGTTGCAGGCTGGCCAGTTCGCTTTCTAGCTGACGAAGTGCCGTCACCCGTTCGGCCAGTGCCACTTGCTCGGCCACGCACCCGGCGTAGCGATCCAGCAGGGGCAAATGAGAACGGGGCTGCAACAGGCCAAGATGTGCGCCTTGCCCATGAATGTCGATCAGCGATTCGCCCACTTGTTTGAGCAGGCGTGTGCTGACGGTGTTGCCATTGATGCGGCTCACTGTGCGGCCGGTGCTTTTGATGATGCGCGTCAGCAACAGCTCGTCAGGCGCTTCGCTCTCTAGCGCTTCGTTTTCGAGAATGGGCTTGATTGTTTGTTGGAGCGTGCTGTCTAATTTGAAGGTGGCTTCGATGTGGGCTGTTTCGCTGCCAGAGCGGAGCAAGCTCGCATCGGCACGGCCGCCCAGCACCAGCATCATCGCATCGAGAATGATCGATTTACCCGCCCCTGTTTCACCTGTCAGCACGTTGAATCCGGCCGCCAAGGGCAGCGTCAGGTCTTCGATAATAGCGAGGTTGCGGATAGATAGTTCGGAAAGCATGTTGGCGGTTAACTTTTAGCTTAATTGCTTTTATCTTAATTGATAGTACGCTGCGCTGATAGCGAAAGCGGCAAATAACACGACAGCCAGAAAACCGGGTGTCAGCAATCCTGCGACGATGCAAGCGATGATCATCATAACAGCGACGAAAATGGGCAAATAACGGCCGCGATTGCGTCCGGCCGCCCGGAAGGCGAGACGGCCGATCAGTGTCCCCACGGCCGACCCGGCAAAAATAGCGACCAGCCAAAACGAAAGCAGCCCCATGACAAAGGCGGCCGGGAGCGCGAGCAAAAAACCGACAAAACCAGACACCAAATAGTGCCACATATTGGCGGTGAAATACGTTTCTTCTAGCTCACGCATACAGTCGTTGCAACGGTAGCCGACAGGCGTATGGACAGAGTTTTTGATGGTGATCGGCTTGTTGCACCGGTTGCAGCGCAGACCGACTACTTCGCCCGGTTCTTCTGTTTCTGCTTCGCCGATCACAGGTTCTTCGGCAAATGTTTCGATATGGATCGGCTCAGGTGCGGCCGTGGCTGGCTTGACTATCGCGGGTTCGATTTCTGGCAGGGCGTTGGGGTCATCTTCACCATGCCAAACGCTCATCACTTCGCCAGCGACACCCCGTTTTGCTTCGTAATTTTTTGGGTCTATCTCTAGGACGCGCAAGTAGATGTCTTGTCTTTCTTCTTCGTCGCGCACCACTCGCGCCATCGCCAGCATTACGTCGGGGATGTCGGGCGACTCGGCCGCGATCTCCCGGTACAGCGCTTCGGCCGCGCTAAAGCGGTTTTGCTCTGCAAGACGATTTGCCTGGCTCATCAGGCGACGGACACGGGGCGTTGTTTTACTCATACTCTCTTTTGTCTGGCGGCATCATTGCCCAGCCTAGCCACAATTCTAGCAGCTTTCTTTATTTAGCGCGTTAGAAAGTTGAATCTTATTGCTCTCGCTTTTGCGAGATGATGATGGCAAGGATGAGGTGGAAGGCGAAGGCGAGATCGACGAGGAAGTGGACGTGATCGACGAGGCCGTGGGCGAGGGTGTAGGCGAGGAAGGCGAGGAAAGAGATGCGAAGGATGAATTTTGAGGAATGTAGGTGGCGGGTGGCGCGGATGGCGGCCGTGTACAACCAAACGCCGATGGCGAGACCGATGAGACCGAGGCGGGTGGCGAAGTCGAATAGCAGGTTGTGGGGGTGGTTGAGATTGGGTTCGCGCCATGCTGATTCGAGGAGATAGCGGCCGCGATATTCATACAAAAAGTTGTCGAGACCAATGCCGAAAAAGGGATGTTCGCGGATGATTTCGAGACTGCTACGCCAGAGGTAGGTACGGGCAAACGATGTCTCCCCCGTCAGGGAAAGTCTGGCCGATAGCTGCGGGATTTGGAGGGCGACGAATAAACCGACCAGCCCAAGCACGATACTGCCGACGATGAAGGGCATCGGGTTGCGCCCAAGCCGTTGCACCCAAAAATAGAGCAAGACAAGCAACAGCGCTGGCAGGCCGACGAGGATGCCCCCTTTGCTGAGGGTGAGCAGGAAGATGCCGCCACACAGTGCGGCGAGAAGCGCGTAGGCGATGCGTCGTTTGCCTGTGCCGAAGAGGGTGACGGTGAGCAAAATGGGGAGGACACGGCCGAGGTACAGCGCGACATTGTTGGGGCTGCCATAAAATGATTGGACGCGCATCATGCCCCCTTCGGCCGTGATCATCGCTTCGATGCCAAACAGCAATTGCGCCATGCCGTACAGGGCGACGGCCGCGCCACTTAGCACAAACGCATCGAGCAGCAACCATGTTTCTGCCCGACTTTTTAGCGTCAGGCGCACCAGCACATAGCACAACGCCGGTTCGACGATCACCCACCAGTATTCGTTACGGGCTACATCGAGATAGCGGGTGGAAAGAAGCGAGAGGGCGGCGACGGCGACGAGTGCAAGCACCGCATAATCGACGCGGCGCACCCTGTCTGCCCATGTATCGAGGATCAGCCAGAGCAAGACGGGTATGATGGCCGTTGCCAACCACCACGCGCTACCCAGCAGATCGAACTGTTCGCACACAAAGGCGGCGAAAGCGAGGATGATGGCGAGATAGCCGCGTGTTTGTGTCGTTTTGAGGTGGGGCAGTTGGTGGATGAAGAAGGCGGCAAGCGCGATCCAGATCAGGATTTCGACAGGCGAGAATGGGTAGCCGACAATCGCTTTTTGGAAGCCGTCTCCGGTGGTGAAGATGCCCGGCCGTGCATAGAGCGGAATGGCAAAGGCGACGAGCGCGATGCCGTGAAGCGGCCGGAAACTGACCAGCACCACCAGCGCAAGCAGTGCCAGCACATAGACGATAAACCAGGGAGACGCATAAAAGATCGAGGCGGCGAACGCGGTGATCGTCACTTGCTGAATGTCTCCGAGGCGGCGGAAAATGTTGCCTGTGTTCGTCCACCATGTCAGATAGCCAGAGATAGTTAGCACGGCCGCCATCGCTGTCAATATCGTCAGTTGGAGCGATTTGGCACGGCCGTTAAAGCGCGTCTGTCGCTGCCGCCACCGCGCTGTCCACTGCACTTGGCGGGCGGCATTGATGGCGAGTGCGAGTGCGCCCACGCCGATAGCGATCAACAATGGGACAAGCCAAGCGGGGTGCGTTGGCGGCATGTAGCCGACGCTGAACCCATTGATGGCGTACTGTCCCCAGCCGCGATGCGCGGTGATTTCGAGGGTGTGCAGGCTGTTGTCTAGCCCGGTGGCAATCGGTTCAATCGTGAGATAGTCGAGCGCGGGATCGGCCGCGTCTAGCACGACGTGTGTGCCTGCTTCGTCGCTCGGCCGGGCGTTGGCTGGCTTGCCATCGACTGTCACATACAGGCGCGAACGAAAATCAGCCCGGCGCACCCGAATGCCGATCTCTGTCCCGACAAACTGCAACGTCATCGTGTCGCGGATGTCGCCGTTTTCCACATATTTCTCGCTGCTGTCTGCCCCGATACCGTCGGCAAACGTCCAGTCGCCCGTCCATGTTTGGGCGCTGCTGGCGGGGTCGGGCGTGTGAAAGCCGGGGAATACAAACGCTTGTGAGTTTGTCGTAACGGCCGTTATTTCTTTGTTATCCGCCACGGAAAAACCCCATTTGGGATGATCGGCCGGTTCGATAGGTTGCCAATTTTCGAGGAACATCACGCCCATCCAGTGCCATTCTTGCTGGGCGCGGCCGAACGCCTCTTGTGTGTAGTCGATCTGTTGCGCTTGCGTTACTTCGCCCCACGCAGATGGCGCACCCGTCCATGCGGCCGGTAAATAGTTCCAGCCGAAGTTGCCTGCCCAGAGTGCTTTGTTGCTGTCTCCGTTTCGCTCCATCACCTCGCGCAACAAAATGATGCGGCTGAAATTGAGCAAATCGGGGTCTACGCGGCGGTCGTCTGGCGCGTGGTCAAAGCCGTAAGGTTTTCCGGCCGCTACGTCAAATTCTGCCCCTGCTTCGTACAGCCGTTGCAGATAAAGATGCTCGGCCATGTTGACGCTATCTTGGTATTCGGTGGTGGGGGCCAGCGGGGCGGCGACGATGACGGCCGTGGGGTCGGCTTGCTTGATGGCGCGATTGGCGGCCGTCAGCAGGGCGGCGTACACGTCGGGGTTCACTTTTTCGTTCCCCCAGTGCGATGTGAGATTTGGTTCGTCCCAGATGATGTAATGGTCGATGCTGTCAGCGTACCGTGTGGCAAATGCGGCCGTCCATTCAGCATAACGATCAATATCGGGCGCAGCAAAATCGACGGCCGGATCGCCATCGAGCAACGGGACGAGCGTCAGCGTGGGGTGCTGAGAAACGGCATTGACGATCCGATCTGATGTGACCCAATCAAAGTTATCACTATAGAAAAAGGGTTGCTTGAGCCATGTCAATTCTGTTTGGGCGATGGTGCTGAGGGTAGTGTCGAGCGCGGCCGCATTATATTGGTCGAGCCGCACATTGACACCGGGCTGCACACCGGCATGGGCAATGGGGCCGGGCAGAGGGGTGATGCCGCGTGTGAGATAACGAGAACGAGCCTGGAGGCTGCCGATTGCCAGCAGACACAGGCTCGTGATGATCAACCAAAAGAGGGTGTGGAGAAATGGTTTGCGTACTGTCATAAATGCGCTCTCGGCCGTGGCCAGACGCGAAGTACGCGCAAGCGCACTCGGCCGTTATAGTTTAGCCACGGCCGGGGTGCGTGTCTCTTCCCACAAGCTACGCATATCGGGCGAAATCGCTTCGGCTACCTGACGATCTGTGTCGCTGTCGAGCAGATTGAAGACGCGAATAGCGGAAAAGACGGCCGTGATTGGCAACCGTGCAAAATTTTTGTCGGTGTTGCCGCCGCGCCGTGCCACTGCTTCCTGAAATTCGATTTGCAGCAATTCGGGGTTGGCGAAATGCGCCAGCCAAAAGACACCTGTCAAATGTTCAGACAGTTCATCGGGCAGCGCTTTTGCCAATGCTTTTTTTGCGCCGCGTGGAATGTCCAGGCCAAATTGATTGAGCGTGGCGCGTGTCCACCGTTGGGCATGTTCGAGTGTGCGGAGTTCACCGTGCTTCTCGACGTATTCGTAAAAGTCTGTCAGATCGTTACTCATAGCAGTTGATTGGATAGTAGTTGATTAGATTATCAAGCGGTGGCTGACTTGTTTTTTCGCCGCCACACTGATAATTCAGTTGAATGTTCACGCTGTTTCGCTTATAATTCCCGTCTGCAATCCGCAGAAACCAGATTGACATAGCCGGGTTAGCCCCGTAATTATAACAGGAAGATAGAGTTCTTAACCAGAAACAGGTAATAATATGTCTGATTTCAATATTTCGGCCGAACCACGCACCGTTGTCGGCAAACATGTAAAAAAATTGCGCCGTCAAGATATTATCCCCGGCGTGATCTACGGCAAAGGCGTTGAGCCACAACACGTTCAGTTTGCAGGAATGCCGCTTCGTGCTTTGTTCCGTGCTGGCGCAAAGACAGAACAGATCACCGTCACCGTTGATGGCACGGCCCACAAAACAGTTGTCCAAGAGCTGCAACGTCATCTCACACGCGGCGATTTGATGCACCTCGACCTGATGGTTGTTGAGTAGAGACGCGAAATTTTGCGTCTTTCTTGATATTCAATACATGAGGCGTAAAATGTTACGTCTCTACTGATTAAAGTGAAAAAGGTCGGCCGCACAGCCGACCTTTTTGCGTTACATTGTTCATTCGTACAACGCGACCTAAATGCTTATGTCTCCACGCCCAACCCTCTGGCTCAACTTATTGATCATTCCCATTGTGCTGCTGGCGGCCGGGTTGCGGTTGTTTGGCAATGATTGGGATGCGTATGAGCATTTTCACCCTGACGAACGATACATTTCATGGGTGGCGGCGACGATTGAACGGCCGTCTACACTGGATGAAGCGTTCGATCCCCACCGTTCTACACTCAACTTATTTTATTGGCCCGCCATCGACACAACGGCCGGAATCAAAGTGCCACAAGACGAGCCGCGTAACTTTGCGTATGGACATTTGCCGATTTATGCGACGGTGTTGGTGACGCGCTTATTGGAGCAAATTCCCCCGTTTGGCGATACAGGATTTATCAATCAAAAATTGCTCAATGGGGCAGAGTTGATCGAGTTTGATTATGTGACGGTGATCGGCCGGGCGATGGCGGCCGTCGTTGATGCGCTGACAGTGCTGCTGATCTTTCGCTTGGGCAAAATCGTGTTTGATGTCAAGGTGGGGCTGCTGGCGGCCGTTTTACTCGCGCTGACCGTCATGCACATCCAATCGGCTCACTTTTTCATCACCGATCCGTGGATGGCTCTGTTTGTCGTGGCCGCTATTTTGAATATGGTGAAGGCGATTAATGGCGGCCGACTGTCGTTGGGCGCGGCCGCTCTCTTTACCGGGCTGGCTGTCGGCTCAAAATTTAGCGCGATCATGCTAGGTTTGCCGTTGCTGGTCACGGCTGTCATCGTCCACAACGAACGCAATTATCGCACGTCGCGCATCATTTTTAGCACCCTGCTTGTGTTGCTGCTGGCGGCCGGGACATTCGTCCTCACCAACCCATTCGCCGTTCTCGATTGGACATGCGACGCGATCACACCCGCCTTCTGGAACATCCCGGAAATCAATTGGGGCAGTTGCTACCTCTTTAATGTTGCCAAACAAAGCAGCATGGTGAGCGGGGCGGGCGACGTGCCATTTACCCGCCAATACACAGGCACATTGCCGTTCATCTACTTTGGTGAAATGGTGGCGCGGTGGGGCATGGGCTGGCCGTTGGCAATCGCGTCGCTCGTGGGCATCGTGTGGTCGTTTTGGGCGGCGCTGCGCCACACCGAGCAAAAGATGAGCCATCTGATCATCTATTTGTGGATCATTCCGTTTGCGCTGGTATCGGGGCGTTTCTTTGTCAAATTTATGCGCTACCTGTTGCCGCTCACGCCGTTTTTGGTGCTATATGCGGCCGCCATGCTGTCGGCCGTGCGCTGGAAGTGGCTACGCAGAGGGTTGATCGCGGTTGTTGTGGCAAGCACGGCCGTCTATGCGTTTGCGTTCGTTAACCTCTACCGCGATCCGCACCCCTGGATGACAGCTTCCGCTTGGGTGTACGAAAATGTGCCAGACGGCGCGATCATCACCACCGAAATATGGGGCGACCGTCTGCCGGTACGCTACTGGGTTGATGACGAACGTTTTGCGCCAGAAGAACGCGGCTATGTGATCGATCAAAAGGTCAATTGGCTGTCCTACGTCGATACGCTCGATACAGAAGATAAATTGCGCGAAAATTTTGAGAAGATGGCGACGGCCGACTATTACATTATCGACTCCAATCGCACGTATGGCGTGGTGTCTCGCTTGCCCGGCCGTTATCCATTGACCAGCCAACTGTATGCGCGGTTGTTTGATGGGTCACTCGGCTACGAAATCGTCTTTGTCGCCAATCGTGCGCCCCATTTGGGAGAGTGGCATTTGCAGCCCGACTTTTTCACGTGGGCGACGTTGCCGCAGCCCGATGCTGTGCGCGATCTCTTTGCATCACGGCGTACTATTAATGGCGGCCGGACAGACGAAAGTTTTGCGCTCTATGATCAATCGCTCACGATGGTATTTGAGAATGTGGGGCAATTGTCGGCCGAGCAGATGTTAAAAACTATTATCGATAGCGACTCTGAAAAATAACGGCCGTATACAAAATCGCATCTTTGCGTAAGACGCTCTGCTCTAAATCGAATCACGAAATGCAATCTCAGGATATTTATTTGCATAATAATTGAGTTCGTGGATCGAATTGAACAGCGCCACCAATCGCCCTTCGTTATCTTCCACCCGCAAAACCCCCATTCGCCACGGCAATTTTTCGACCAATTCATCTGGCCCTATCACCCAGCGAGCCAATCGTTGGGGTAGCATTTCTAGCTTTGTTTTGATGTTATATTCGTCTTCCAATCGTGCTTTTACGACTTCAAACTGCAATACACCGACTACCGCCAAAATCGGGTCGCGGCGCATCGCATCGGCATCGTAAAGCACTTGCATTGCGCCTTCTGTTTCTAGTTGGTCAACCCCTTTATTGAAATTTTTCGCTTTGCCCATATCAAGGTTGATCAACCGGCCGAAATGTTCACTGGCAAAGCGCGGAATCGGCGCAAAGTTGAAGCTACCGCTTGCGCTCAGGGTGTCGCCTATCGTGTATAGTTTGTTGCCCGGTAAACCGATGATGTCCCCCGCGAACGCTTCATCGACCACTTTGCGCTCGTCTGCAAAAAAGGAGTACGGCCGGGACAATTTCAGCATTTTGCCCGTTCGTGGATGTTTGACTTGCATGTTGCGCTCAAAACGGCCGCTCACAATCCGCATATACGCCACACTGTCCCGGTGGTTCGGGTCCATATTGGCCTGAATCTTGAAGATAAAGCCGCTAAATGGCGCACCATCTGGGTCAACTTCCCCTGCGTCGCTCTCGTAGGCGGCCGGTTCGGGGGCCATCTCCACAAAATCGTCTAAAAACAGTTGCACCCCAAAATTGGTCAGCGCACTACCGAAGTAAACCGGGGTTTGCTCACCCGCCAAAAACGCCTCTTCGTCATACTGCGCCAGTTCATCGATCAGCGCGATATTGGTGTGCATATCATCAAATTGATGCGCGTTCAACGTTTGTTCGATGCGTGGGTCGTCCAGTGTCGTCATCGTTTCGGGTGCAATCGTTTGGTTGCGAACGGTACGGTCAAACAGATAGACATCTTCTGTGGCGCGGTCATACACGCCCATAAATGTGTCGCCGTCTCCGATAGGGTAATTCATCGGCACAGGCTGCATCCCCAGCACTTTCTCCAATTCGTCTAGTAGCTCTAGCACATCGAGAGCGGGGCGATCCATTTTGTTGATGAAAGTGAATACCGGAATGCCGCGCTGCCGACACACATCGAACAGCTTGCGTGTCTGTGCCTCCACTCCTTTTGCCGCGTCTAGTACCATCACCGCACAGTCGGCCGCCATCAGGGTACGATAGGTGTCTTCTGAGAAATCTTGATGACCGGGAGTATCGAGCAAATTAACCGTGCGCCCTTTGTAGGGAAATTGCAGTACGGTAGACGTGATCGAAATACCACGCTCACGCTCCATCTTCATCCAGTCAGACACCGCGTTTTTCTGGTTGCGACGGGCGCGTACACTCCCCGCCATGTGAATGGCGTTTCCGTACAGCAATAGTTTCTCAGTTAGCGTTGTCTTTCCTGCATCTGGATGCGAGATAATTGCAAAGGTGCGGCGGTTACTGACTTCTTCGACTATGTTTTTGGTGGTGGCTTCGCTCATCAGGTTTGCTTGGCAAATAGATAAAAAAAACCTGCCACATAAAAATATATGTGGCAGGCTAGGAGGGGGGGAGGGGGTAAGTTAACGTGAGTAGAACTCAACAACTTTTGGAACGTCTGCGAAAACCTGTGATTGTTCGTAGGTTGGTACGCTGTTCAATGTTGCTGTTCTCTGGTCCGAATTAACTGAAATGTAATCCGGTGTCCCCGGTGCGCCAGCGATAGCGTCTTCGACTGCTGTCATTGTACGACTTTTTTGGCGTAATGTCACTACCTGACCGGGATTGACATTATAACTTGGGATATTAACACGTTTTCCGTCTACGTGAAAGTGTCCATGATTGACGAATTGGCGAGCCTGATAAATCGTTCGGGCAAAGCCGCTACGATAAACGATATTATCTAAGCGTGTTTCCAATAATGCAATCAAGTTGTCTGGCGTGTTGCCTTTGCGCTGGGCTGCTTTTTTGTAGTAGTTCCGCAACTGTTTTTCATGAATGTTGTATTGTGCGCGGAGCTTTTGCTTTTCCATAAGCTGGCCTTTGTATGGAGAAGGGCGCGAGCGACGGTACTGTTTTGCTGGGCCGTGCTGTCCTGGCGGATACGGTTTCTTTTCCATTACTTTGGCTGCTTTCGGGGTGAGAGCAACACCAAGTTTGCGCGATATTCTTACTTTTGGGCCAGTATATTTAGACATCTATATCCTTAAATTGACTGCTACTTTCTTCGACATCGCATCCGCTTGTAAACGGCCGGTAGCGTGCAACCGTTTGAGATGAGACTGTCGTCCGTATGTAACTACTTGCGTACATTTGGAAATTTACAAACAAAACCGCACTCATTTGTGCGGACGAAAATTATAGCATGTGCTAATCGGGGGTGCAACTGTAGACGCGCATTTGAATGAGTTGGATGAGGCGTTGTTGGTCGTAGATACCGGTGACGCGGCAGTGTGTATCGGCGTAATCACGCCATTCGCCTGTAAACGTCCACATGCCTTCGACGAGCCAGGTACGGCCGTACTGTTCTACTTGGTCGGGGGTGACATCGGTTGGCCATTCGATGTGGGGCAGGGGCGTGTAGAAACGGCCGATCTCGGGCCATGGCGCAATGATTAGGTCTTGCGGTGTGGGGGATTGTGCGTCTATTTCTGCATAGGCGGCTTGCCAGTTCGGCCGGAAACCATCGGCCGCTTGGTAGTTAGCGTACTGGATGAGCGGCTCGATGAGTAGGATGGCGAGGACACCGATGGCGAGCCATTGCCCCCGGCCGGGCAGCCGATGGATCAGTTCGCGCACTGCAATTGCGCCCAATATCGCCCATCCAAATAGAACCATGAAGCCGTAGCGGGGAAAGGTCATGGTGAAGGTGGCGATGACGGAGAGCGCGACAAGCGGCACCCATGCAGCGAGTAGGGCGATTGTCTCGGCCGGGCTGCGCTTGACGGCGAGGTAGCCGGTGGTGGCGACACCTGTGATGAAAAGCGGGATGCCGATCCATGCTGCGATGCGGCCGACGAGCATGATCGGATGATAGTTGGATGCACCGACAAAGTAGGAGAAGAAGCCACTGAACTGTGTTGTGTGCAGGGGGGCGATGATGCCAAAGCTGATAGCCGCGAATAGCCCGATCTTTTGCAGTTGGACAGGTTTCCAATGGAAGGACGGCCGTAAAATGGGGCCGATGAGTAGCCATGCGACCGCAACAGGGACAAACACCAATGCAGTGATGCGGTCTGCAACGGCGACACCGAGTAGCAAGGTAGAGAGTGCTAGCCATCCCCAGCGTACTTTTCCGTCTTCCGTTGCCCAATAAAAGGTGACAAGCGCGAGATTGTAGAAAAGGAAAATAGAGATGTAGAAGCGTGCGTTTTGACTCCAATAAATGTGCCAGGGGGAGACGGCGAGAATGGCGGCCGCGATGATAGCGACGAGCGGATCGAACATTTTACGCAACAATGCCCACGTGATGGGAATGGTGATTGTGCCGATGAGCAGAGACGGCAGCCGTAACGACCATTCGCTAACCCCGTACTGGCTGGTAAAGAGGCGCGTGAGGGTGAATGTGAGCTGCGGTTTGTCGCGTATGAGCGCATCGCGCAAAGTGTACATTTCGTCTATCCACAAGCTGAATGTGTCGAAACGATAGAGGCGTAGGCCGAGGGCGATCAGCGTAATGACGATGATTGCGCTCCATCCGACGGCCGTTTTTTGAATGCTATGAACGATCCGGTGTGACATATCTCTCTTACAAAAACTACTGTTTGGTTGATGAATGGTGTAATTATCGAATGCACTGGCGGCTGTTGCGAAATGAAATCGAAACGATTCCCCTACCCATTACCGACGATTGACCGCATAATTACGGCCGTGAATATAACAACGGAAGCGATTCGACAATACTGGAATGACCACATACATGACCTTGAAATAGCGCGAAGTCCGGTGGGTTCGGCCGCCTTTTTTCAAGAACTTGCTACTTACCGCTACAACAAATTACGTTATTTGCCTCAGCAAGTCGATTTTACCGAATTTCATGGAAAAAAACTGCTAGAAATCGGCTGTGGCGTAGGCATAGATATGATGCGATTTGCACAGGCGGGAGCGATTTGTACCGGTATTGACCTTGCCGATACGTCGATTGCGCTGGCGCAACAATATGCGGCACATGCAGGGGTAACGGCCGACTTTTTATTGATGGATGGGGAGGCGATGCTCTTTGAGGATGAGACGTTTGATGTGGTGTACGCGCATGGGGTTTTGCAGTATGCGGCCGATCCCGATGCGATCATTCGAGAGAGCTATCGCGTTTTGAAACCGGGCGGCCGTCTGATAGCGATGGTGTACAACCGCGTGTCGTGGCTACCGTTGATGTCTGCCCTGACACGTACCTCGCTAGAGCATGATGACGCACCTGCTTTTGGCACATTTTCAATTGGCGAATTTCAGGCGATGTTGTCTCCGTTTCCAACGGTCGAGATCGTGCCAGAACGCTTTCCTGTCGCAACGGAGTTGCATACTGGGCTAAAGGCGACGCTGTACAACGATATTTTTGTCAAAGGGTTTAATGCGATCCCCCGGCCGTTGGTGCGCCGTTTCGGATGGCACTTGATGGGCTACGCTACCAAATAACTCTGTTTGCTTACTCTGATCGATTGCGCCGACTGTAGCCCAATAAGAGCGTCAGCACGACAACGCCCCCAATGATAAATGGCACCGATGCCATCAGTGATTGCACGTTTTCGGCCGCTCTTTCCGAGAGTGTTGGAATGGGGGTTTCTGTCGGAATTGGGGTCTCAGTTGGTGTGGGTGTGTTCGTAGGTGCCGGTGTCGGCGTGTTCGTGGGTATCGGTGTGTTTGTTGGCGTATGGGTAGGGAGTGGCGTGGGTGTTGGCGTTGGGGGGGCTGGCACGTTGAAAAAAGAGTCGGCAAACGCGAACGCATCTTGTCCAATCGTTATGCCCATCAAGCGGCCGGGAATGTCGTCTATCGGTGGGTGAATGCCGCCCCAAATGCGCGAAATGCCTGATTGGTCGGCCGCGTCCTGATACGTTGCCCATTGTAGAACGACATCCTCGCTTGGCCCATCTTCAAAGATCAGAAATTCGTTTTTGGGTGCAACAAATTCGCCTAGTCCGCCAGGGAAGTAGGGGCTGCCTGTGAGCATAGTCAGCACTTCGGCCGCTGCACGGGAGTAGGTCGAGTGACCAGAAACATAGCCAGCAAAGGGCGGTGTGACAAAGGTCGGCCGTTGATACGTCCACCAGCTATCGGCCGGAACCCAGCCCACGCCAGCCACATCTGTTTCCATGTTGCGAATGAATTGATGACCACGCCATGTGTATAGTTTGACCTTGCCCACATTTTCGCCATCGTCTCCGGCCAGTGGGTCATCTTCCGTAATGATTTCAGAAAAACCTTCGATGAGCGGCAATCCTTTGGGTGAATAGTTGGGCAGATCGGGGTCGCTACTTTGCCCTTCGTCTGCCATATAGCGAATGACCGAGATCGGCCGCACATAGTCGTACCAACCTTTGTTGCCCCATACCGCTACGGCCGTATCGTGCATTGCCCCACCCAATATGAAATATGATTTCACATCCCACTCCAAATCACTTAATGTATACCCATGATTGCGATACCGTTTTTCGATGTCAGGATGATCGCTGATCTCATTGAGTAGCGTAAACCAGTGACCGGGCGGTGTTTCCGAATCGGGGCCATCTGCCCAAAATTCGGCGATCACACGGCCGTAATCACCCCGTTTCACCACATTGGGTGCATAAGGCTCGCCCGTGATCGGATTCAAGGCTCGGCCGGGACTGTTATCGCCACCATCTTCCGCATAAAAGCTCGGATAATCCTCCCACTCAGTGGGATAGTCGCTGTTATTGCCCAGTGCGCCGGGGGAAATATCCATCGTCTCCCCATCGGCCGGATCAAGCTGCGCCCCCCACTGTGGCACAAGCATAAACGCCCATTGAAACAGCTCATTTTCACCATCTTCAAAACGAGGCGGCTCACCCGGATTGTGGTAAACCCAGTATTCTCCTTGTACAGTCTGATCTTCCTCTTCTTCACCATCGCCGTTGGTCAATTTGACATTTCGCTCTTCTTCGCGGGTGTAAATGATCAAATCTTCTTTGGACAGTGCGAATGGCACAACCTGCCCCCATTCCGCGCCCACAAATTCGGTGACGGTATCGTAGCGAATGTTGCCGCCTTGATCGCGGAACACATCAAAAGAGAGCGGTTGCCAACGATCAAAGTCTAGGATGTCTTGTTGAAGGGCA
>CALECP010000276.1 GCA_937949915.1 uncultured Anaerolineae bacterium | reverse complement strand
CTCATCCATCCCCGCCAACAACGGCATCTGCACCAAAATGCCATGCACGGCCGGATCATCATTCAACGCCTGCACCACCGCCTCTAGATCAGCCTGTGTCGCCGTGTTGTCCAATCGCTTGTCCACAATGCCCAATCCTATTTTCGTACAAGCGCGGTGTTTCATCCGCACATAAGTCGCTGACTCTGAATTATCGCCCACCAGCACCGTCGCCAGCGTCGGGGTAACGCCCTGCGCCAGCAATTGTGCCGCCTCATCGGTCAATCGGGTGCGTATCTGTTTCGCTATCGCTTTGCCATCAATTATATTTGCCATGTGCAGAGTCTACTCGAAAATCATGGTTGGGGTAAATGAGGTAAACTGGGATTATGCTCACACTCGGCCGTCAAAATGCACTCCGCGAACGCCTACGCGCCACCCAACCGGGCTGGCAACCAGCGACAGAACAATTTGCTGACACTGTGCGCCAACATCTCACCCCCACAGCGCGGGTGCTAGACCTCGGCTGCGGCCGGGGCGGATTGGTCGAACAGTTAGCCCACCCCCACGCGCAAATCATCGGCATCGATCCCGATCACGACTCGCTACGCGAACACAGACTCGATATTGCGCGGGTCAATGGTTTGTCGCCGTTGCCATTTGCGGCCGCCTCCTTCGATCTCATTTATGCTAGTTGGGTGCTAGAACATTGGGCGCACCCCCAGCGCGAACTAAGCGAGATCGGGCGCATTCTCAAACCGGGCGGTGCGTTCGTTTTCATCACGCCCAACGCCCAACACCCGCTATTGTGGGCAAATTACGCGCTGGCACGAACCCAGTTGCAGGATAGATTGGTCGAAACGCTGTACGGCCGTGCCGAAGCAGACACATTCGCCATTCACTACCGCGCCAACACCCCGACTGCCCTGTACAACCTGGCAAAAAAAGCGGGCTTAATGCTACATACGCTTCATTTAATCAGCGATCCGACATACCTTGCCTTCACGCCCAGCCTCTTTCGCTTGGCAACGGCCGTAGAGCAATATCTGCCCAACATTCATCTCGTCGGCTTGCTCAAAAGGACAGAAAACAATGACACACTACTTGGTTGATCAACTCAAATTTGCCCGTGAAAAATGGCTGACGGGCTACGAGAACCTTTCTGAAACAGACGCAACGACGCGACTAGGCGAAGCCAATTGCCCAAGCTGGATGGTGGGGCATCTCGCCTGTTTTGAGCAGCTAACATGGTGCGAACTGGCGCAAGGCAAACTGGTAGACCCCTCGCTCAAAGCGTTTGATTTTGGCGAACCAGCCACCACGCCGCCCCTGGCTGATGTATTTGCGTCGTGGCATACCGTCATGCCTGTCTGCAATGTGTACCTTGACACGTTAACAGACGCGGACATGACTGTTTATCTAAAATTGCCAAACGGCACCCCCTTCTGGGACGACATCGGGACAGTCATTTTGCGCCACACATGGCACTACTGGTATCACTTGGGCGAAATGCAAGCGTTGCGGTCAGCGATGGGACACAAAAACTTAGGCCCGTACATCGGCCGTGTCACACCAGAAGCACAATTTCGGCCGCGCTCAAAATAAAGCCAGAATCAAATCTGAAACTTTTGGTCTATTTCCGGCACGGCCGCATTTTTGATGCCTACTTTTCGTAGCTCTTGCGCGAAATCGAGCGACACTTGTTCGTCCCCATGCACGATAAAGGTGTGGCGTGGCGGCTTGTTGAGATGACCCACCCAGTCGAGTAATTCACTGCGATCTGCATGGCCTGAAAAGCCATTGATAGTCGCTACTTCGGCGTTCAATTGATACTCTTCACCAAAGACGCGAATGATCTCTCTGCGCTCGGCGATGCGGCGCGCCAGCGTGTGCGGGGCAGCCCACCCGACGAGCAAAATGGTGTTGCGGGGATCGGCCGCATTGTTTTTGATGTGGTGCAAAATCCGGCCGCTCTCGGCCATGCCGCTTGCACTGATGATCACGGCCGGTTCTTCTAGATCATTCAATGCCTTCGATTGTTCGACAGCACGGGTGTACATCATGCGGTCAAAGCCAAATGGATCGCTGTGTTGGGTATCTTCGAGCATGAATTTCGCCATTTCATCGTCATACGCTTCGGGATGCAGTCGATAGACGCTGGTCGCATTGATAGCAAGCGGACTATCGACAAAAACGGGCAGCTCGTTGCTGATGTTGCCTTCGTGGATTTGGCGATGGATGCGATAGACCAACTCTTGGGAACGGCCGACCGCGAACGCTGGCACGATCACTTTGCCGCCCCGTGCGGCCGTGCGGTTGATCACATCGACCAACTCGGTATCGCTTACCGCGTCGATTTTGTGTTCCCGGTTGCCATACGTGCTTTCGATGATCAGAATGTCGGCCGAATCGACAGGTACAGGGTCTTTGAGAATGGGACGGTGGTTACGGCCGATGTCACCCGAAAAGACGACGCGCACATCCCGTTTCCCTGCCTCATCTTCGATGTCCAAAATAACGGTGGCTGACCCCAAAATATGCCCTGCATCGACAAACGTGAGTGTGATACCGGGTGCAATGGTACGCGGCCGATCATACGCGATACTCATAAAGTATTTCATGCTCTCAACCGCATCTTTGATTTCATAGATCGGCTCGACCAATGGCAGCCCCTTCTTACGGTTGCGCTTATTCGCATATTTCGCGTCCGACTCCTGAATTTTGGCACTATCGCGCAACATAATCGCGCACAGATCGCGGGTCGCATACGTGCAATAAATATCACCCGTAAAGCCGCTCTTCACCAGATTGGGAATGTTGCCGCTATGGTCGATGTGCGCGTGTGACAACACAAGAATATCGACTTCGCTCGCGTCATACGGCAGGTTGCGGTTACGCTCAAAGCTCTGTTTGCGCTTGCCCTGAAACAGACCGCAATCAAGCAAAATTTTCGTGTCGTTCACAGTGAGTAGATGTTGTGACCCGGTGACAGTACGTACCGCGCCGTGAAATTGTATTTGCATCGTTATCGTCCTAATTGGTTGTGGCTCTGTTTATATCGCACAGACTCAATTATACTGGATTTATAATGGTTTCGTAGAGACGTAAGATTTTACGTCTCCTCATTCAAGAAAAGATAGACGTAAGGTTTTGCACTTCCTGTTTCAAAAAAAGAGACACAAGATTTTGCACTTCCTGTTTCAAAAAAAGAGAGACAAGATTTTGCACTTCCTGTTTCAAAAAAAGAGAGACGCAAGATTTTGCGTCTCTACAAGGACAATGAACATGATGGCACGATTACCGATTCCGGGACAAGATGACGGCAACTGGGGCGAATTGCTCAACGATTTTTTGCTGGTGGCACACAATGCTGATGGGACACAAAAGGCGCAGTCAGGCGCGTTGTTGGTGGCTGCGGCCGATGCGCTGCCGGTGATCAAGGCGGCCGCACATTACATTTGCGATGGCACAGACGACCACATCGAGATCAACCAAGCGTTGGCTGATCTGGGCGCGGTGGGCGGCCGGGTGCAATTATCGGCCGGGACATTTCATTGTGCCGGGGCTGTTTTGATGCGAACGCGCACCACTTTATTCGGCAACGGCCGGGCCACTATTTTGCAGGCGATGGGGACATGGGCGGCCCACGATGGCGAACCGATTGGCGCACTGATCGAACCGTTAGACACCGGCACAAGCAAGACATTGGTCGGCTACCTGGCGCTGGACGGCAACCGTTGGAATGGCGGCGACGTGCAAGGCGTGTACTATCACATCAACGACGACAGCACGTTCGACGAAGGGCCCGACGCGGGGCATTATTTCACCGATTTATATGTGTATCGCACCACCCAGCACGGCTTCCACACAAAGGGCGGCCGGATGCGAGCCAACAAGATCAGCCGGGTGCGCGTCTATAATTGCGGCGATGAAGGCAACACAGTCGCGCACGGCTTTTTCGTCGAGCATCCCGACTCGTTTTTTGTGCAATGCGAGGCGGGGAGCGCGTCTGGCAGTGGCTTCTATGTGGCGGGATCGAACAACCGGTTTAGCAATTGCAAAAGCTGGTATTCTGATTTGAATGGGTGGCATATCGCGGCCGTTCGCAATCAATTTTCGGCGTGTGAATCGCAAGACAACGAGGGACACGGCTTTTACTGTGGCAGCGGCCCCAACTCATTTGTGGGCTGCCATGCTGACTCCAACAGTTGGAAACCGGACGATCCGGCCGGGAACAATGCACAATTTGACGGCTTTCATCTGCCCTGGGGCAATCGCATCCAATTGATCGGGTGCAGCGCGTATGACAAAGATGAAGGCGGCCGGGGCAACCATCAACGGTACGGCTTCTTTCTAGGGAGCAGCACCGAACATTGCCAGGTGATCGGCACAGTGCAGGACAATGTGATGGGCGGTACGGGTGGCACGGGCGCAACCAGTGCCGCCAATGTGGTGATGGTCAATGGATAAACAAGCAGCGATCAATCGACGGAAATTTCTCAAATTGACGGCCGCCACTATCGCGGCCGGACTGCCCTACGGAATCACGGCCGCACAATCAGGCGCGGCATGTGTGCCTTACGGCATAGGCGCGTATGGTGCGGGGGCGTACAGTGTGGGTGCGTGTGTGCCAACGGGCGTGACAGTGCGTGAAACGGCCGCAAAGACACCTGCTTTTTGGCTGCATGGCGCGATTGTAGCGGCCGCCATCACCACCGTGCGGAAAGCAAATGGCGCATCCGCTATAATGAAGCCCAACGATGACAAACCTTGACCCGAAACAATACACACGACTGAGCAAAACGATGTCTCACGCGCTGCGTCATGCGCCGGGACAATACAACCTGACGCTGGACGCGCAAGGGTGGTGTCAGATCGATGCGCTGTTGGCGACGTTACGGCCGCGTCGTGCCGCGTGGCGCACTTTGACACAAAACGACATCGAAGCGATGATGGCGGCCGGAAACAAGCAACGCTATGAAATTGTGGGCGAGCAAATCCGGGCGATATATGGGCATTCGGTGGCGCAAAAAATTGAGAAGACGGCCGCCCAGCCGCCTGACACGCTGTATCATGGCACAGCAGACAAGGTGCTGGATGCGATCATGCGGGAGGGGCTGCGGCCGATGAAGCGGCAATATGTTCATTTGTCGGCCGATACCGCTACAGCGATCCGGGTAGGCAAACGGCGCACCCCACACCCTGTTATTCTTCGCGTCGCGTCCGGCCGTGCATGGCAAGACGGCATCTCGTTTTACCGCGAAATGAATGGCATTTGGCTTTCCGAACCGATTCCGGCCGTGTATCTGTCATTGGAAGAAT
>CALECP010000275.1 GCA_937949915.1 uncultured Anaerolineae bacterium | reverse complement strand
CTCAGTTCGGTGGGGCTGGGCGAACGGGTTGACCACAAACCGACCGAGCTATCGGGTGGACAACAGCAACGTGTGGCGATCTCGCGTGCGCTGGTCAACGACCCCAAAATTATCCTTGCAGACGAGCCAACCGGGAATCTCGATAGCAAATCGGGGGATGATGTGGTCAACATCTTGAAATCACTCAATGCAGAAGGGCGCACCATTGTGATGGTGACGCACGATGAAGAACTGCTCAAAATTACCAACCGCTTTATTCGCATCCGCGATGGCAAAATAATAGAAGGCTAACCGATGCGTCAAACTGCTATGTCTAAACTGTCTCAATCGCACGTTCTGTTCTTGTTCCCGCTTGTGTTGCTCGCCCTGCTTGCGGTCAATTTGAATGTGGGGGCTGCCCCCCGTCTACAAGCCACGGCCGCACTGACGATCAACAATGTCGAACCGACTGAATTGATGACCGAATCGGGCGGGACGATCACGATATTTGGGAGTGGGTTTACGACAGCGGCCGATGTCGCTGGTGGTGCGCCCGTCACCAATGTACGGCTGATCGGGTATGGCTTGCTCGGCACAAACGTGATCGACAATGGATCACTGACCGCGCAAATACCGCCCGGTGTGCCAACAGGCGTGTATCGTGTCGTGGTTGTCCGTGGCGATGCCGAAGTGCGCTGGGAAGGCGTGTTGCGGATTGAAGCGCGGCCGGAACCGACTAACACCCCCCGGCCGACCAACACACCACAGCCCACTAGCACCCCTAGCCCCGATCCGATCAACATCATCTCTATCGAGCCAAACGTGCTAAAGACGACGGGCGGATCGCTGACAGTGCTGGGGAGCGGCTTTACGGCCGGAACAGTCGCCCGTTTAATCGGCTACGGCATTTTGTCTACCCAGTACATCAACGAAACATCGCTGCTGGCGACTGTGCCACCGGGCATCAGTGCCGGCCGGTACGAAGTGCAAGTGCAACGGGGTGACGAAGCCGACACAAGCGGCGTTTTTCTGACCATCGAAGAAGCACAGACCGCCACCCCACCCCCGGCCGGTTTGTCGATTACGGGGCTTGAACCCGCTTCCATTGAGAACACCACAGGCGGTCAATTGACAGTACGCGGCACAGGCTTTACACAAAACAGCGTCGTGCGCTTGGTCGGCTATGGCGTACTGTCCACACAGTACCTCAACGAGACAACATTAGTCGCCACCATACCACCGGGCGTAAACGCGGGTTGGTACGAAGTGGAAGTGGTGCGCGACGATCAAACAGCCTCCTTCAATACGTTTGTCCAAATCACAGACCCCACCAAATCGACCGATCCCTTAAATATCGGCGGCATCGAACCGACTTCGATGCAAAAGAATCTCGGCGGTCAATTGACTGTCTCAGGCTCTGGTTTTACCCAAGCATCGTTTGTGCGCTTGGTCGGCTATGGGGTGCTGGTGACACAATTTGTGAGCGAAAACACGCTCTTGGCTACTGTTCCGCCCGGACTCGACATCAAAGGGTATCCTGTCGAAGTGGTGCGCGATGATGAGACAAAGCGCGGCGCACAACTGTTTATCCGCGATGCCGCGACGGCAACACCCACGCCGGGGCCGGGCAAATTGAGCGTCAGTAGTGTTGAGCCGACCCAATTTGAGTCAACAGACGGCGGCACGATCACGGTGCGCGGCAACAATTTTACGCAGCAAGCGGTGGTGCGGCTGGTGGGATACGGTGTGCTACCCACGACATATATCAACGAATCGACCCTCTCAGCGGCCGTGCCAATCGGTGCAAAAGGGGGTGCGTATGGGCTGCAAGTGGTGCGCGATAACGATGTCGCTGGCTGGAATGTCAACATCATCATCCGTGACCCCGGCACAGACCCATTGCAAGTAGGCAGCATCGAGCCAACGCAATTTGACGAAGACGGCGGCACGATGACAGTGCAGGGCAAAGGATTTACACAAGGTACATTTGTCCGCATGGTCGGCTATGGGGTGCTGGCGACGACGTACCTGAATGAAACGACGCTGCAAGTGACTGTGCCGCCCAACGTAAAGGGTGGCAGCTACACGCTAGAAGTGGTGCGCGAAAACGATGTAACGGCATGGACGGGCAAGGTGAATATCACCGATCCCAACAGTGTGCCGATGGGATTGAGCAGCATTGAACCGGGGCAATTTGATGAAACAGGCGGTTTGCTGACGGTGCGCGGCGCAGGGTTTACACAAGGCACATTTGTGCGGCTGGCTGGCTACGGCGTGTTAGCGACCACCTATCTGAATGCAACCACATTGCAAGCGACCGTACCGCCCAACATCGACGGCGGTTCTTATGGACTGGACGTGGTGCGCGATGACCGCACGGTGTCATGGACGGGCAAAGTCAACATCACAGACCCCAGCAAGGCGGCGATGAGCGTCAAGAGTGTTGAGCCGAAACAGTTTGATGAAAATGGCGGCTTGCTGACGGTGCAGGGCGCTGGCTTTACGCAAGGATCGTTTGTGCGGCTGGTGGGGCATGGTGTGCTGGCGACCACCTACCTGAATGCGACGACGCTGCAAGCGACGGTGCCGCCCGGTGTGAAAGGGGGTAGCTATGCGCTGGAAGTGGTGCGCGATAACAAAACGGTGGGGTGGAATGGCAAGGTAAGCGTGACTGATCCGAACAATGCGGCGATGAGTGTGAGCAGTGTTGAGCCAGCGAAAATCGAAAGTGAGACCGGCGGCACAATTACAGTGCTGGGCAGTGGGTTTACGGCGATTGCGGCCGTGCGGCTCGTCAATTATGGCATTTTGCCAACGACGTTTGTCAATGAGACGACGCTTTCGGCACAAGTTCCGGCCGGAGTGACAGGCGGCAACTACAATGTCGAAGTGGTACGCGGCGAAATGGTGCGGCGCTGGGGCAATGGCAGTTTGCTGATCGATGATCCGGGGCAAAAGCCGTTGTGGATTTCATCGGCCGAGCCGGTGCGCTTCGAGGACAGTAGCGGCGGCAATTTAACGATATTTGGCAATGGCTTTACACAAGGGACAGTGGTGCGCTTGGTCGGCTATGGCATCCTTGGCACAACGTACATCAACGAAACGACATTGACCGCGCAAGTGCCAGCCCAGATGGACGAAAAAGCGTATGCGGTGCAAGTGGTGCGCGAAAACCAAACGCACGAATGGAGTACCGGCACGATTTCGGTGTACGACGACAATGCAGGCACGGCAAGCGTTTTGACCGCGCCCCAACTGTTGATCAGCAACACCGATACGGGAACGGCGAGCATCAAACCGGGTGACGACATCAATTTGTCGTTTGATCTGGACAATGTGGGCGGCCGGTCTGCCCGCAGTGTGCAAGTGACCTTAAACTCGCCCGGTGTGGCACTGCCAGAGTCGGGCAGCAATGTGCGCGTGGTCGGCCGGATCAATGCGAATGAATCTGGCTCGGTCGAATTGCCGCTTGTCGTCAACGACGATCTTGATAGTGGTCAAAAGAGCCTCGACTTTAGCATCCAGTTTTATGATAGCGACGGCGCACTGTACCAAACACAGCAGTCGATTGGGCTAACAGTGGGCGAATCATCGTCGAACGCGCAGCCGCAACTACTGATTCGCAACACAGAAACAAGCATCCCCAATGTGATTCCCGGCGACAGCGTGACACTCGAATTTGATCTGGCCAATCTGGGCGATAGCGCGGCGCAAGATGTCGAAATCACGCTCAATTCGCCGTCGGTGGCCTTGCCAGAATCGGACAGCAATGTACGCATTATTGAGCAGATCGGCACGTCCGGCCGCAGCCGGGTCGAGTTGCCGTTGGTGATCAGCGATGAGTTGGCAAAAGGGCAATACACGCTCAATTTTGACATTTCGTACAGGGACAAAGATGGCGAACAATTTAATTCACAGCAAACGGTGGGGCTAACGATTGGTAGCAAAACATCGACGGCACAACCGCGCTTGATTTTGGTGGGCTATGAGATCGCAGACCGCATTGAGCCAGGGGGTTTCTTTGATATGGATGTGACCGTTCGCAATGTGGGGGATGCCCCGGCCGAAAATCTGGAACTCACGCTGGGTGGGCCCGGCGGCGCACAATTGTCGCCGTTCGCCATCGTCAATGCCGGTAATCGGCAGTTCGTGCCACTGTTGCCAGAGGGCGAGACGTACAAGTTATCGCAGCAGTTGATCGTGGAAGGTGGGGCCGATGCACGGCCGTACACGCTGCCGCTCGATTTGGCCTGCGAAGATGCAGACGAAGCGACGTATGATGAAGCGTTTGTCCTCAGCCTCATCGTGGAAGCGCAACCGAAATTCCAAGTGAGCTTTTTCCAACCGATAGCGTTCCCGACTGTCGGGCAGGAGCTAGAGTTGCCCATCGAAGTGGTCAATATCGGCAAAACATTGGTC
>CALECP010000274.1 GCA_937949915.1 uncultured Anaerolineae bacterium | reverse complement strand
GCCAAAGCGCAAATCGACCGTGTACTGTCCGGCCGGGAGCGAGAGCGTCAGCCATCCTTCTGGTTTGGCTATGCCCAGCGCGACCGGTTCGCCGTCTATCGTCGCCGTCCAGCCAGGGAACGCGAAGCGATAAAAGCGCATCGTAAACGGGTCGGGCGCATCGACAGCGTAGCGCGTGTGGACGGGCGTGATCGTTTCGGCCGTGACGGCCGTATCACCCAACGTGGCGCGATTGAGCCAGTCCGGGGTGCGTCCTTCGATCAAGTCTCGACTGACTGTTTCGTCGATGACAGATAAATTATCGACGGTGGTTGGCACAAAGTCGGCCGTCGATGTCGTACCGAGCCAAGCCCCCTGTAATTCATGCACGACAACTGTCAGCACATCTGTTTTGCCAAAGTCGCCCCAGGGTGGCACATGGGTGAGCGGCAGCGCACAGAACAAAATGAGGGCGATCACGATAGGCGCGAGGCGCGGGAAACGATGGACAAAGATACCGCACAAAATGGCAAGCATGGCGGCCGTGACACCGAGCAATCGCCACGGAAATTGGAGATAGGGCAGCAGGGGCAGCGTATCCCAGATAGGGCTGGCGATGGGCAGCATGAGCAAAATGAGAACGGCGGCCGTGATGCTGTAAAAAGCGTGTTGCCCCCATTTTTTGGTCGTAAAAATAGCGAGCAACGCAACCACCCATTGCACGATGCCCAGATTAAAATGGTACGCGGGAGCAGAAGCCCGCCAGTCAAGCCGTTGGGATGGGGACAGCAGTTCGCGGAGCGTGAGAAAGTGGCTGTTAAAGTCGTAATGGCTGCCTGCCCCGATGACGGTGTTGATCTTGATGGCGTTTTGCTCGGCGACCATCGGCAGCCAGAAGAAGGCAGCGAGAGCGACTCCGAGCGTGAATGCCACCATTAGCACCGCCCACACCCGGCCGGAATGCGGGGAGCGCGTGAGGTGAAACAGTGTCCACACAAAGAGCAAGGGCCCCATGATAAATGCCATCAAATTATGCGTGGTGATGATGGCGGCAAGGAGCAAGGCGGCGGTGATAAAGCGGGGCGCGGTGGGCTGTTTTCGCAAGCGATCTAGCGACCACAACGCGAGTGAAAAGATGGCAAAGCTGGCTGTTTCGGGCAATACGCCTCTGGCATGGGGATCGATGAATTGCAGATAGGGCGCGTAGATGTAGGCGGCCGTGGCTGTCCAAGCGGCCGGTTTGCCCCAATTGTCGCGCACGAATCCATACATGCCGACGGCCGCGCCCAGCGTACTCAGCACAAACACCGCTTTGACACTGCCGACGATACTGACACCGGGCAAAAGCGTGATCACCAAACCGACATAGTAAGCAAGCGGAGCGTAATAATTGAAAATGGGATAGCCGTAGCCATAATAAAAATTGGCGGCCCAGCGCGGATAGATCACACCGCCCTCCCACATGCGGAGTAGTTCGGCTAGACGATAGATGTGTAGCTCGGTGTCGGTGTGGGCTGGCAGGCTGGCACGGCTAATGAACGGCCATACAGCGAGGAAGCAGATGGCAAGGACGATGAGGTAGCCGCGATCAAAGCGTTTGGTCATGGGTTTTTGGCTTTTAGCTTTTAGCTTTTAGCTTTTAGCTTTTAACTGGCAGATTGTAGTGAAGTTGAGGAACGGATTCAAACGGAGCTATGGCTGACGGAATGTTACTGAGTCCATATTTCCAATTTTTTGAGCATAGATGGTGTGTAAAAGTGCGAGAGCGGCCGGGCGGCCGCAATCGTTTCTTCAAGGAGAGCAATGGCAGATTCAAACGAGCCTTCATCATGGTAAACAAGTGCCAGAATATAATGTGAAACGATTAAATTGGTGCGTTCGCCGATGCGCTCTTGAATTTCTATCGCTTCGTTGAGCAATTTTTTCGCTTGTGAATAATCGTGTACAGCAGAGCGATAAAGCTCTGCCATCTCATTCAGGGTGAGTGCCACATAGCGCGGCACACCGATTTCCTCAAACCATTGGCGGCACTGTTTGCCGTAGCGCAATCCATCCACGCTATTGCCTTGTGTGCGACAGAGCATGAGACGGGTCAGCATAATCGCGCCTCGGCTGTCGCTGTTTTGGGTCGCTTCGCACAATGCGATTGCATCGTCACACAGTTGACTGGCTTCATCCGCATCCCCTCTTTCCATACAGAGTATGGCTAAATCGCGCAATGTGTCGATGACGAGTGAGGGATCAAGTGGTGATTCTTGATCGGCCGACACTATCTCGCGCAGCAGTCGTTCTGCACTGCTGACATCGTGACCCACCATGCGGTGGACGCTGGCAAGAAAACATTGTGCAAGCCAAAAGCCATTGCGATCATCGATTTGTTTTTTGATCGCTTGGCATTCGATCCAATGTTCGTGTGCGCCTTCGTAGTCGTGCAAATTATTGGCGCAATGATAGCCGTACCAGACAAGTGCATCTGATATACCGGCCGGGTGGTCGATGTCGCGGTACAGTTGCAGGGCGCGTTCGAGGAGTGCTTGTGCGGCCGTGTTGTCGCTTTGTTGCAGGCAGGCACGGCCGCAATTGAGCGCAATGGTGGCGATAGCGGCCGGATCGGCTAATTGTTCGGCCGCGTCTAATGCTAATGCGTATGCCACACGGCCCTCCGTCAGACGCGCTTGGGCAAACCATGCGGCCGATAGCTGCATCACAAAATCATAGACGTGTTGCCATTGTGCTTGGGCGTGGGCAAAGGCGATCCCCCGTTGAAAATGCGCCCAGAACGGTTGCAGCGTGTGGTAATCGGCGGCCGTTTCGGCAACAGTGTAATAGTGCGTGGCAAAACGCATCTGCATCTGGGCATAAAGATCAGGATCGGCCGTCAATTTTTCATGGGCGAATTGGGTCAGGAGCGCGTGTTGTCGATAATTTTTTCCGGCCGGGTGCAGCAACGAAAGGGAGACAAAGCGTTCCAATTGATCGACAGCGCGGAAACGGGGGTGGTCGGTCAAAACAGCAATCGCATCGGCATCGATCTCTAGCTGCTCGAACAAACCGAGCAACTTAAATGTGTGGCGCTGATCGGGGGTGAGAATGTGCCAGCTTTCTTCAAAGGCGAGGCGCACGGCACGGTCGCCCAATGTTAAGTAGTCGAGCCGTGCAGTGCGTAGCCGTTCGACTTGATCGGC
>CALECP010000273.1 GCA_937949915.1 uncultured Anaerolineae bacterium | reverse complement strand
CGCGTCTACTGTGCGCCCCCCGTCTACAAAGATGACAGCCAGCAAAACGAGATTGTCCCGCCGCGCATGACACACGAAGGCGTGGAGATTGTGCGCGTGGCAACGTGGGGCGATCATCGGGGCAGTGTGGCGCAGCGCGGCCTGTTTGCGATCTCGTTCATGTTGTCGGTGCTGCTGGCTGTGTTGCGGGATCGGCGCGATTTGAGCGGGATCATGGTGACGACCAACCCACCCTTTATCGGGCTGGTGGCGGTGTTTGCCAAATGGGTGCTGAACATTCCGTATGCGGTAATCGTGTACGATGTGTACCCAGATATTGCGGTGCGTTTGGATGTGTTCAAGTCAGGCTCGGCCGTGGTACGGCTATGGGAGCAGATCACACGGCTCATTTTTCGTCAGGCGAAAGGGTTGATCGTGATCGGCCGGGACATGGAAAAAATCGTCCGTGCCAAGCTGCGTGACCAAAGCCAGCGCATTGTCCTCATTCCCAACTGGTCGGACGAACGCAAAATCCGGCCGATTCCGCGTCAATTTAACGCCTTTGCCGAACTGCATTATCCAAGCGGTCATTTCGTTGTCCAATACTCCGGCCGGATGGGGCGCACCCACAACATCGAGCCATTGATCGAAGCGGCCGCGCTCCTTCAAGATGAACCGGTCATGATCCAATTGATCGGTGACGGCGCAAAACGGGAAAAACTGGTCGAACTGGTCGCCCAAAAAGGATTAAAAAACGTCCAATTTTTGCCATACCAACCATTTGAAGAACTAGACCTGGTGCTGACCGCGCCCGACATGGCGATGGTCTGCCTCGGCAACGAATTTACCGGGCTGTCTGTGCCGAGCAAAACGTATGGCATGATGGCGGCCGGACGGCCGATCCTCGCTTTTCTCGCCGCCGATAGCGAGATTGCGCTGACAGTGACAGAAAACGAGTGTGGCGTGGTGCTACCCGCGCCGACAGGTGAACAAGTGGCAGCATTGATTCGTCAACTATTGGCAGACCCGTTGCGATTGCAACAGATGAGCGACAACGGCTACCAGGCGTTTCTCAAGCATTATTCGCTCTCATCGGCCGTCATTCGTTACGAACGGCTGATGCGCGAGCTGTTTGATGGTACGGCCGCCATTCCAGCCGAACGGACGCTATCAGGACATACGCAAAGGTAACAAACATGGAAGAGGTGATGAACCAAACACCCACGGCCGAAAAATCACGCTTCAGCCTGCGCTACTCTGAAAGACGCTGGCTGCTTGTCGTTCCCGACTTGCTGATTTTGAATGGTGTGATGGCAGCTTCGGCCGTCGCTATTTATGCACATACAACGGGCGTGATGGCTGGCCTGCCGCGTGTCATTGTGGGGCTTGTATGGTCGGCCGTGCTGTCAACAATATGGTTGACCCTCGGCGTTTTGGTCGAGATATTTAATTTGCGAAAAGCTACCAACCCGCTCCGTTCCGCATTTGAGGTGGGTATTGTCACATTGATCGCCACGCTTATATTTTCTCTCACACCGGGCATCTCACCCGCATTGCCCACCCGGCGCATTTATCTCTTTTTCTTTCCTTTATTCGCCACGGCCGCGCTTGTGTTATGGCGCATCATCTACGGTCTTATTTTCTTGCAGCCGATCTTTTCGCGTCGCGCCATCATCGTAGGGGTAGGCAAAAGCGCGAACGCACTTCTGGCCGCCCTGCCACGCATCGGTGCAGAGCCAGTCGATGGTGAATACGCGGGTGTCGGGTATCAGATCGCCGGTTTCGTCGCCGCCGATGAAGACCAAGCAAGCGAAACGCTGAATGGTCTCACAATGCTGGGCAACACGTCTGATCTGCCTGCTATCGTGCGCCAACAACAGCCAGATGAGTTGATCATCGCAATCGATCAATCTGAGTTGCTGAATGGTAACTTGGTTGAGTCTATCATCGAAGCGCGTGAGCAAGGCATAGATGTGACGATGATGCTCGATATGTTTGAGCGCATCACGGGGCGCATTCCAGTGACGCACATCGGGTCAAACATCCATGTCATTTTGCCGATCCAACGGCCGACCTCTTATCGTTTTTATCAGTTCGCACGTCGTTTGCTCGATATTGTCGTGGGGCTAATCGGTTGCATCATCATGGGGCTGCTCATTCCCATCATTTGGGTCGCCAATCGTTTGACTGATCCCGGTGATCTCTTTTTCCGTCACCAACGGGCGGGCAAAGGGGGCAAGCCTTTTGAAATGATCAAATTCCGTTCGATGTTGGTCGATACAAGCCAGTTCTCCGACTCGCTATGGACAGAAGCAGACGATCCGCGCATCACGCCCGTCGGCCGTGCCATTCGCAAAGTGCGCGTCGATGAAATACCGCAATTTTGGAACATTCTACGGGGTGATATGAGCTTGATTGGCCCCCGGCCGGAAAGCATCTCGGTCGTCGAAGAGTTGGTCAAACAAATCCCATTTTATCGGGCGCGTCATGCGGTCAAGCCAGGGCTGACCGGCTGGGCGCAAGTCAATTTTGGGTATGGTGCTTCGGTTGACGATTCACGCATGAAGCTAGAATATGATCTGTTTTATATCAAGAACCAAACATTGTATTTAGACATCCGTACTATCATCAAGACGGTGGCGGTTGTTTTGGGAATGCACGGCCGTTAGCCAACGGGTTATTTCACTTATTTGGAGAACATATTGTGAACGATGCCCGAAAGGATGCTTGCCCAGAAGTCACTGTTTTTATTCTGACCTACAACGAAGAGGCTAATTTGCCCCACGCCCTCGATACCGTTTGTGGCTGGGCGCACGCTGTCTATGTGGTCGATTCATATAGCAGTGACAGAACGCTGGCAATCGCGGCCGAATATGGTGTGCAGGTTCACCAAAACGAATGGGAAAATTGGGCAGTGCAACGCAATTGGGCGATGGACAACATCCCGATTGAAACGCCCTGGGTGCTGTGGCTCGATGCAGATGAATTGATCACCCCGCCACTTGCGGCCGAAATCGCCCAGACGCTACCAAACGCCCCCGCCAGCATCGTCGGTTACTACACCAACCGCACTCGCACCTTCATGGGACGCATCCTGAAACACGGTGGCTACGCGCCCAACTACGTGCTGCGGCTCACCCGGCCGGAAGCGACCCGGATTATCCCGGCCGGAGACCGCGAGTACGTCCATCTGGACGGCGAAACGGCACGGCTAACCGGCATGATGCACCATGAAGATCAGCGCGGCATCAATTTTTGGATCGCCAAACATAATCGTATCTCCGACATGGCGGCCGTCTATCGGCTCGATCAAAACGCACAGCGCAACCTGCACCAACAAGCAGGCAATTTAGAAGGCCGCTGGCGCAATCGCATCCGTGACAAAGTGCTGATGCGCCTCCCCTTTTGGCTTGAACCCCTCATCTTTTTTGTCTATCGCTACTTTTTCAAGCTGGGCTTTCTCGATGGCAAAGAAGGATTATATTATTGCTTTTTTCAGGCATTTTGGTATCCGTTTTTGGTGGCGGCCAAGACGCATGAGTTGAGGAAGAGAGGGATGAAGGATGAAGGATAAAATGAGGTCACTGCGGTGGCTAATGGTGCTTGTGGGGTTATTGGTGGTTGGGTCGGTAACGGCCGGATCGCTCCTTGATCACCATGTTTACTTGCCATATCTCACCGTTCCATTGCCACCCACGCCCACCCCAGAACCGGCCGGGGCATGGAACGGACACGAGAACCCCACACCCGCCTTTAACAATGCGGAAAGAACGGGCAATGCACGCTGGGTTTATTGCGCCGAAGAAGGGCAGGTATGCGACATCGACGACAGTTATTTGATCGCATATGGAGACTATTCGGCGATTGGGAACACGCCGCTCAAAATATTTAATTACGCTTGGATTGTGCCGGGGGCGAATGGGGTCGATTGCAACGATAGCACTTTAGGCAACCCGTTCGTCGAACAAGATTTTGCGGCGTATGATGTGACAAAAGCGTGCTGGCTATATGCTCCGGCCGATACCCCCATCGCACCGCCCAGCAATGATAGCAACTGGACATTTTGCGG
>CALECP010000272.1 GCA_937949915.1 uncultured Anaerolineae bacterium | reverse complement strand
CGTTGTTGTCTCTATAGGTGTCCCAACAAGTGTGCATAAAATATAGCACAAACTGAGTGTGGTTAGCGCATTTCACATTTTTTGATTATGTCTATTAAATCTGGCCGAGCTTGAGCAACGCATAAAAGACCGCGCTCGCATTGAGCGCACCCAACATGCCGCCTGCCAAAAATTGTGGCACAAACTCGTCGAGCGGCATGACAACCACTTCGATTTGTTCGCTATCGTCGAGCGCCTGCACGGCCGTCAATTCTGCCCCGAGCGCCAGCAAATTAAAGCCGAGATTGGTGTGTGTCGCCGGATTAGGGGATGTGATCGGCAATTCGTGCCATGTCGCGGCCGTGTAGCCTGTCTCCTCCAACAATTCCCGTTGAGCCGTTGCAAGCAGTGTTTCGTTCGCATCCATCGTCCCGGCCGGAATCTCTAACAACGTGCGTTGCACCCCATGTCGATACTGTCGCACCAGCACGATCTCATCGGCGGCCGTGATCGGCACAACATGGACATAGTGCGGGTATTCGAGCGCGTAAAATGGTGAGAGAATGTTGCCGTTGGGCATCTGTACGGTGTCGGCGCGGACGGACAGCCAGCGATCTTGGAGCGGCCGTTCCGAGCCTGTGATCGTCCAGTCAAATGGGTGGGGTGGAAGGTGATCGAGTGGGTTCATATCTGCCGAATAATACGCTATACTCGCCGCTATGCAATTGATTCTCGCCTCCGGTTCTCCTCGTCGTCGCCAGTTGATTCGCCTGTTCGGCCGTCCTGTTGTTTTTTGTACGGCCGACGTGGATGAACTGAGCATCACTACCCCAGACCCCGCGCAAAACGCCATCGACACCGCCCTGCTGAAAGCGACGGCCGTTGCGCCTGATTATCCCGATAGCATTGTGGTTGGGGCTGATACAAATGTCGCGTTTGGCGATCTCATTTTGGGCAAACCGCACGACGAAGACCACGCCTTCGACACATTATCTATGCTGCGCGGCCGTCAACATCATGTGCATACGGGGCTGGCTGTCATCAACACGACGACGGGACAAACAGAGACGGCCGTCTGCACAACCGTTGTGCAAATGCGGCCGTACAGCGATGCAGAAATCGGCGCCTACATCGCTACGGGCGACCCGATGGACAAGGCGGGGGCGTATGGCATTCAGCATCCAGTGCATCAATTGGTGGCTGATTTGGCGGGCTGTTATGTCAATGTGGTGGGGCTGCCTGTCTGTGCGTTGACGGCCGCATTGGCGGCCGTGGGGCTACAGATCGAGCGCGATCTTGAGACGGTTTGTGCAGACCATCATCACTTTGCGGCCGACATTTTCGGCCGGATGATGGCATTTGCTCCCTGATAGCTACGCTTTATGGGCGACGGCGTAACTGGGTGGAGGAAAGATCGACACGGAAATTGGGCAGGGGAATGAATAGGGGTTGTAACGGCTCTGGGACGATCAATGTCTCGGCCGCCCGGTAGTCGCCATGCTGATCGATGCGTCCGGCGACGAGGAAACGGCCGCCTTGTGCAGACAGTTGCGTGAGGGCGGCCGTCATGTCGCGCTCGCTATTATTGTAAAAACGAGGCATGAGAATACGTGCGGCCGTATCGAACCCGACAACAAATGTGGTCGCCCCGTATAGCTGTGTTTTTTCGGCAAATGTGGGCGCGTTAGAGATGTAGACGGGGTAGCGTCCTGCAAATTGTGCCAAGCGGCGTGACGCTTCTGCTTGTGGCACAGCCGGTTTGTCTGCATTGATCATGGGTAGCTCGAATGCAATTGGCTGCCCGATAAAGTCGCTGGCCGCTTGGGCAAGGGCAAGGTGTCCGGCATGGAGAGGATTGAATGAGCCAGAGAGGAGCAGTTGGGGGCTGATGCCGTCGGTGCGGACGCGGCCGGTATCGTACACACCCATCCAGTCGATTTGACGATCATACAGTTGGGTGAGTGGGGCAGCGATGTTGTAGGTGGTGCTTGTCACGCGGTCGCCGTCTTGCCATGCGATGGGTAGCTGGGCGGCGATGCCATACGCTTGGGCGATGCTGTTGAGCAGCACACGGCTGACTGTTTCTTCTTCGCCTGCGCGTGTCCGGCCGCCTTTGTGCAAAACAAGATGATGGCTAATCACTGCTTGGTGTGTCCAGAGCGTAATATGGGCGCGGTGTGTGCCTTTTTTCGGCCGGTCTGTGGCGATGGCGGCCGTGCAAGAGACACCGATCACTTGTTTGTCTGATAATGTTTGGGCGCGAGCAAGGGCGCAGCCCGCCAGCCATTGCCCAGCTTGGGCAGATGCGTATTGCGCGGCCGGGCGGCCGAGAAAATCGTCGAAGGCGGCGCGACTGTATGGCACGATGATTTCTAGCACGGTGCGGCTTGCGCCCGGTGCGCCCAGCAGCCACGCGACGGCGTTTGTGCCACCTCCGGCCGTTGCCAACACCAATTCGCCATCAGCGGCGTGAATTTGCTGGACGAGTCGTTTAATGGTGGTCTCAGTCACAATTGTTGTAAGGTGTTGATGAGTGCGCGATGGGCGGCCGAGTCGGGAGCATATCCATTGAGAACGGCATCGACAAATATCTGAGGGGGTTGGTAGCCGTGGACGGTGACGTAATGGTAGACGAGATCGGGTGCGGCGAAGATGTCGTCTTCACCCAGTACGCGAATTTCGGCCGCGCCGAGCAGGTTTTCATCGAGCAAAATACGTTGATTGCACAGAGGACACGGCCGCGCTTGGGGGGCTTGGTTGACTGTTTGGGAAGGGTGACAGTACGGCCGAAGCCGTGCTGCAAAGCTCTTTGGCACACGCCCTGTCTCAAAACGCGCCCGACGATGCAACCAGCCAATTGCTAATGGAGCGAGACCTAGCTGTGGATCGTCGCAATCGGTGTGAGGGGTGAGATCGGCGGGTAGGCGCATGGAGCTATCTTTTCGATTTTGATTGGTAGAGCCAGATGACAAAAATGAAAATGAAAAGCGTGATGACGAAGCCCAGCCACATGATCAGTGTGGGTGACATCGTTTGTTGGGTGATGGTGTGCAGGGTGGCGGCCGTTGTGGTCTGGGAAATGTGCATAGCTATTCCTAACTGTACTGTACCGAACACAAAAAGCCTGATCGAGATAGTCTGATCAGGCTTGATTTTATAGAAGTGTCGGCCGATTGTATTGGGTGGCGTTAACTAACAACGTCTTTGAGTTGCAGCCCTTGCTTCTTCAAATAGGTCATCAACCCGATTTTGTCTATAGTACGCATGGCGCGGGTAGACATACGGATACGCACGGTGCGATCCAACTCTGGAACGTACACACGCTTGTTTTGAAGATTGGGGAGCTGGCGACGCTTGGTCTTTTTCTGTGAGAAAGAGACGTTGTTGCCTACCAATGGTTTTTTGCCGGATAGTTTACATTTACGTGACATGATTAAACCTTCGCTTTTCTATAGCGACTGAGGATTCTATCCATCCCGTCGCAAAAGTCAACTATTTGATCGGATAGCCATTGGATAGTCGGATAATAGATTGGTTGGTCACTGGTTAGCCCTTTGGGCGCGGCCGAGCAATACAACGACACCAACATTCACCGTCCCGACCCATCTATTTGTGCCAATAATGCCAGCGTCGCGGCCGTCATTTGTGCTTGTTGCGCCTCCGTTGTAATGGCGGCCGCATTGTCCCCACCTTGCTCACCATAATCGCCAAATTGCGCGTGATTGCCACCCATGATGGGAACGAACTGTGTATCGGCCGGAAGCAACGGCCGCGATGCGTCGATCTTATCAATTGTCGCCAAGCCATCCAGCGTGCCATAAATGCTCACAACAGGCAGATCGGCCGTCGATAGATCATCTGATCCGGCCGGATACGCCGCCCACAGCACCAGCCCGTCGATAATGCCCAGATGATCGTTCGTGTACGCGGCCGCCATCGCACCCCCCAGCGAATGCCCCCCGATTGCCCACGCTTCTACGGCCGGATACGCCGCGATAATCTCATCTGCCCGATTGGCATCAAACACCGCCAAATTGAGCAACACCTCCGGTACGATCACCAAATACCCTTCGGCCGCAATCGCCTCCGCCACGGCCGCATACGCACGCGCATCCACCCGGCCGCCCGGATACAAAATCAGCCCCGTCTCACTCTCCGCGCCAAACACCCACGCACCATCCACCTCACGGGCTGTCTCAACGGCCGTCAACGCCCGATCAGTCGGCGCAACCGGATTAACCGCCCACACCAAAAACCCAACCACCGCCACCAATAACAAAAGCAACCCGATCCGTGCAATCCGCTGTACCCATTTCATCCATGTAGTCATAAAACCTCACTCACCTTCTTACCTTCCCACTTTCTAACCTTCTTAACTTTCCCACTTTTTAACCCTTTCTCAATCATGTGCGCTCATCTCACCACGCAACGTCAACCCCAAACCACCCACTTTCGCCAAATGCTCCACCCGATTTTGATAATGCAGCCGCCACCTTTCCCGCCCCGGATGCGCGATATACTGCAAATGGGTGATGCCCGTGTTGCTTGTCCATACCTCACAATTGCGGTGTGCGCCCACATTAAACGCCAGATCGAGCATCGCATCGACCACAAAGCCATGACAGATCACAACCACCATTTGATCACGATGCTTGCCCGTTACTTCGTGTAGAAACATGCCGAGCCGCGCCCGAAAATGCAGTAAATTCTCGCCGTTGATGCTATTGACGGCCGGAGAAAATGGAAACTCAGTCGCCCAATAATCGTTGTAACTGATCATCGCCGTGTCGTGCAAGATCGGCGTATGGTCAGAGTAGTTGTTGCCGATCTCGCGGATGCGATCATCAAAAACAGCTTCTATCTCCATCGCTTGCTCAAACTGCACGGCCGTCTGCCGGGTACGCAACAGGGTGCTACTATAGATCGCATCTGGCTTGGGTAAATTGGTTTTCACCCATTGCGCGGCCGCCTCTGCCTGCCTGTGTCCCCGCGCCGTCAACGCCGTATCGACGATCTGGGTCGTCTTCCAGTCTGGCAAATTAGATTCTGCTTCACCATGTCGAATCAAATAAAGGTGCATATAGTCTCCCATGTCTGTTTGCCTACATTGTGCCTCATCGCGTAACGCAATGCACGGGATTTAGTATGCTCGTGCAAACTTTCCCCTTTGCGTCTCGGCGACTATGCTTTGATAGAGAACAACTCACTTTATTCCTTGAATTTTTGAGCGGAATCGGCCGATTTGCTAAAAAAACTTATGAAAAAGCCTCTAAAGTGTATACCCCCTTTACATTACGGCAGACCAAAAACATCTTTATACTAATCCTTAAATACACACGTTGTTTCTTACTAAAGAACATTTTGCTTGTATTTAATTTTCACTTTAGAGGTTCTTAATCTACAAATCAGATGTAGCTAATTTATCTCTACAATAATCTTTTGGGTATATGCAATGCCAGTTGAAAATATTTTGCATATATTCAAATTTCACTATAAGGAGTTAAATAACGATGATTAATTCAATGTTTCAGTCGCGGCTGAGATGGCTGTTTCTTCTTGTTTCAATACTAGTTTTACTAGTACTAGTAGGAAGCACGTATGTCTTTGCGTATAATGAAACCATAGCATCTATCTCACCAAAAGGTGCATCAGGCGGCAATAATACAGGTAATCGACTCAAAAACGACTTTGGTGTTTCTTGGGTTTATCAGTGGACTTGGCATACTACTTACGAGAATGATGTACAAAAAGTTCCTATGTTGCGTCAAGATGGTGAACGTGAAGGAAACCAAAAGGATGGAACCCCATGGGATAGCTACCTATAATGCCCCCCAATAATTAGACAGTGAATTAAGGTTCCCAATTTGCGATAAAATCA
>CALECP010000271.1 GCA_937949915.1 uncultured Anaerolineae bacterium | reverse complement strand
CATAACCTTCGAGTGAGTAATCGTTCACCCGTTGAGACAGTTTCTCTCATCGATTTTTATTTCCGATAAGGTCTATTATTTCACCAAAAGCTGCCCCCTCACTCCGCGCCTCTATCGTGTGAACAACATTTTTGACGCGCTGTAACAACATCTCGTCTCACTTCGTCACCGTTTGCTTATTGACGAGCGTTTCAAGCGTAAAAATCGTCTGGTACAAGTTGATTTTGCCTTGCAACGCGACCAATTCAGCATAGATTTCTGCTGGAGGATGGCCTGCTAACCTGGCCGTAATCAACCCCTCTGCACTATTGAAATCAATCAGTGCGGTTGCTAAACTCCACTCGCAGACACCTATGATGACACAACACTGGATCGATATTGGAATAAAACTGCATGTGCGCCAATGGGGCATGGACGGGACAGAAACACCTGTTTTGCTGGTGCATGGCTTGTCTAGCAACGCGCAAACGTGGGACGGCGTGGCTGGGCGACTGGCGGCGTGGGGACATCCTGTTGTCGCGGTGGATCAGCGTGGGCATGGTCTGAGCGATAAGCCAGATGATGGCTACGATTTTGAGACAGTAACGGCCGATCTCAATGCGCTGCTCACCCAATTGGGCTGGCAAAAACCGCTTGTTGCGGGGCAGTCGTGGGGGGGTAATGTGGTGCTGGCATTTGGCGCACGTTATCCAGACAGGGCGCGGGGACTGGTGTTTGTCGATGGTGGCTTTCTCGATATTCAAGCACGGCCGGATGCAACATGGGAGCAGATTGAGCAAAAGCTGAAGCCGCCTCCGTTGGCCGGTATGCCCCTGGCTCAAATCTCGCAATACATGCGTCAGGCGCACTCCGATTGGGATGAAGAGGGCATCGCGGGGACGCTGGCTAATTTTGAGCATTTACCTGATGGCACGATCCGTCCCTGGCTGACGTGGGCGCGGCATCGTCAAATTTTGTATGCGCTGTGGGTGCAACGGCCGCAAACGCTTTACCCGCTTGTCACTGCGCCGGTGTTGATCACGGCCGCGCAACAAGACAAACCAGACCCACACCAGCAGCAACAAGTAAACGCGGCCGATACCCAATTGCGCCATGCCACGACCCATTGGTTCGAGCAGACTGACCATGATATTCACGTGCATCGTCCTGCCCAATTAACCGCTCTTATCCGACAATTCAACAACGACATTTTATGACACAACCTGGTCTGATCGCGTTGCTTGGCTCTGGCGAAACATTGCCATCGAGCAGCAAAACACACGAATTTATCGCCCAGCGTTTCCCGCCTAATCCATCTATCGCTATCTTGGAGACTCCGGCCGGATTTGAACCAAACTCGGCGCAGGTAGCGGGGAAGATCGCCACTTTTTTGGCGCGACGACTGCAAAATTACAAGCCGACTATCGAGGTGTTGGCTGCCCGTAAAAAGGGGACGATGTGCAGCCCGGATAATGTAGATATCGTGCGGCCGATCTTGGCGGCCGACGAGATTTTGCTGGGGCCCGGTAGCCCGACGTATGCGGCGCGGCAGTTGCGTGGTAGTGTCGCTGCTGAAATGATCAAGGCGCGACATCAATTGGGGGCGACGCTTTTTTTGTCCAGCTCTGCTACGTTGGCGTTTAGCAAATACACGATGGCGGTGTACGAAATTTACAAGGTGGGGCAGGAGTTGCATTGGCAGGAAGGCGTTGACTTTTTCAGCCGTTTTGGGCTGTCTGTTTCGTTTGTGCCACATTGGGACAATAGTGATGGTGGTGCGGGGTTAGACACGAGTTGCTGTTATTTGGGGCGCAATCGGTTCGAGCAGTTGCGCGATTTGATTCCGGCCGCGCATACGATTATCGGTTTGTGTGAACATTCGGCGTTGATTATCGATCCAGCGGCCGGGATGTGTCATGTGATGGGCAAAACAGGGATTGTGATCAACCGATCAACGGGTGAGGAAACGATCCCGGCCGGGTCGGTGTTTGAGATCGGGCGGTTGGGTCAATGGCAGGAGGCGGGGACGGCCGATATTGATCCCGCCATTTGGCAAGAAGCGGTGCGCGTCGCCAACCGGCCGCGCCAGCCCATTCCCCCAGCGGCCGTGCTAAAACTGCTCGAAATCCGCAACATCGCCCGCCAGCAAAAACAGTGGCAGCGTTCTGACGAGCTACGTGATCAGATCAACACGTTGGGCTGGCAAGTTAAAGATACGAAAAATGGCAGCGACATTGAGCCATTAGATTGATCCTGCTTTTGGATTGAGAATCAGGACTTTTTTTGCTTCCATGTCTATTTTCCATTAGTATCATGTCTGTCGTGTTGGCTGTTTGTACTTCAATTATTCGATAAAACCGTTGTTAAAATGCTTAACTTTGAACAAAAATCACACCGCAAAGCGTTGTTTGTTTCTATTGTCGTGCTTTTATGCTTGATCATTGTTGCTGTCATTATTTCTACACTTGAATTTTCTATGCAAACGTTTTCGACGACGATCTTTGATTGGCCGATTGACGCGCAAATTATCGAATCACCGGAAGCGCAAGAGAAATCACTGCCCTATTTATGGAATGGAGAAGGCAATGGATTCCCCATTATCATTCCGCTTGCTATATTGGCGGCACTGTTGACCCGCAAAGGGCGATCTAAGTCTGTTATTCTGACTGTATTATCAGCATCTATCTTTTGGATATATCGTGATGGACCTTTAGAAGAGCGCGTGGTAGATGTGATCGATGGGATCGGCCGACGTTATTCACCCTACCAGATCGAGTTATTGATCGAGCAGCATGGCATTTATCGGTGGCTGTTTAGCTTGCTGATCAGTGGCTTGATCGTGGGGATTGGGACATACGTGTGGTGGTGGCGGCGACGGCCGCAACCTGACAGCACGGCCGAAGAACACCCCGCGGCCGATATTGCCCGTGATGCCCTGACGCGATTGGATGCAGGCGAACAGTTAGAAAACGTGATTTTGTCCGCCTACCGAGCGATGCAACAAACGATTGGCGAGACGCGCCATATTCGACGCAAAGCGGCCGTGACCCCCCGCGAATTTTCAACACAATTAGCCAATGATCGGATATTGCCAGCTCCGGCCGTCGATACTTTGACCCGGCTTTTTGAGCAAGTGCGCTACGGTGTCTACACCGCATCCGCACAAGACGAACAACGCGCCCGTATCGCCCTCGCCGCGATTGTAGCCGCGCTTGTGAGGGCAGACGATGAAACAGTTTAGATGGCTATTTGTGCCGATTGTGGCACTGCTTGGGCTGACGCTGTTGCTCGCTTCATCCAGCTTGATCGCTCAGTTGAGCCGTATCATCGTCAATATAGGTGGGCTGATAATCGCCACATTGACCCGAACGCCTCAACGTGGCGTGTGGATGGTGCTGTTATTGATTTTTCTGCCCATCGTCATGCTCGAAATTTTTCGCTACCTCGCTGATTTGGTGGAACTGAAACCGCCGCCACCTCTGAGCGATCCGGTTGTCGGCCGTGTCGAACTGTACAGCAAGTTTGTAATCGACAGTGACAACAGTGGCTTTGCGGCCGACCAACTCAACCGCCAACTCCGCAAAGTCGTCTCCCTGTCACTAACATACCAAGACGACACAAAATGGGGAACACTCAACAAATTAATTGCAGCATCTGACGCACCGCCCGAAGTGATCGATTATTTTGCCGAACGCAAAGGGATGGTTGAGCCAGAGCGGGTAGACGAAGTAATCGAATGGCTAGGTAAGGGAGCCAGCAGATAATGCGCTTGTTCGTGTTGATCACCGTCACGTGTCTGTTTTTGCTCGTCGGGTTAATCGCGCCCAATAGCACCCTGTTGCTGTTTGCGTTGCCGTTTTTGTGCTTGATCGTTCTCAGCTTGGCGCAGTCGGCCGATACGGTCGCCCTAACAGCGACGCGCACCCTCTCGGCCGCGCAGATCACCGTCGGCGAAACGGCCGACATCACGCTGACTGTTCGCAACGATGGCGATACGATTGACGAATTGATTCTCAGCGACATTTGCCCCCCAGAGCTAACCATTGAAGAAGGCGAAAATACGGCCGTGCGCCGTCTGGCTAAAGGAGAAACATTGACGCTGACATGGCGGGTGCGCCCCGCACGTGGTGTCTGGTACTTTACCCATACCGATGTCACAGTTTCCAATCGTGTCGGGCTGATGGGCGTGAGCAAACAGATCGAAGTGAACGGCCAGATTCGCCTGACAGTGTTGATCCAGCCAGAGAAGGTGAGCGACATCACGATCCGGCCGCGCCAAACACGCGCCTTTGCTGGCAACATTCCCGCGTCGCTTGCAGGCAGTGGCAGCGACTTTTTTGGGGTACGGCCGTATCGGCCGGGTGATTCGTTGCGCCACGTCAATTGGCGGCTGACCGCACGGCAGCCTGATGCTCTTTTTACGAATGAATTTGAACAAGCGCGTGTCGCTGACGTGGGGCTGATTGTCGATGCGCGGCGCAGGTCTGTCCAATTAGCCGATAACAATGCGCTGTTTGAACAAGGGATTGCGGCCGCGTCTGCTTTTGCCGAGGCATTTATCACGGCCGGAAATCGCGTTAGTATGCTGGCGTATGGCGACGTGCTGCAACATACCATTCCGGGCTACGGCAAAATACAACGGCAGCGCATCCTCAATTTGCTCTCCCAGATCAAACCGGGCGATAGCCAAATTCACAGTACGCTCGACCATTTGCCCACCCGCCTTTTTCCGCCAAAATCGCAAATCGTACTGTTCAGCCCGTTGTTGCCCAGCGACCTCCCCGCACTGCAAAAAATCCGCGCACACGGATACAGTTTGCTCGTGATTGCGCCCGATCCCATCGCCCATGAAGTGGCGCATTTGCCGCCCAAGCGCATTCATGATCGCGGCCGCCGGATTGCCCAAATGGAGCGGGTCATATTGATCAATAATTTAGCCGCGGCCGGGATTCAGGTTGTCGAATGGTCGGCCGAACAGCCACTTGAGCAATTGGTGCGTACTTATTTGCGACGGCCGCACGGAGGACGACGATGAAACAGTTACAGTTATTATGGACGCATCGCTTGCTGGCGATCAGTTCGCTGTGTGCGCTGGCGGCTGCGACGCTGGTACAGCCGACACAGTACACGCTTATTTTGTGGACGCTGCCGTTTGTCGCGTGGGCGGCCGCTTGGTCACGCTCACGCGGTTGGATGCACGCCTATCTTTTTAGCACGGCCGTTGCCATCCTCTTTGCTGTCGTCATCGAAAAAAACACCGCCCTGCTCCTCTTTTCTCTGCTTACCAGCCTCGCCGCGTGGTATCTGGAAGATGTGGCATGGCGCACCCGCAAGCTGACAAACCCCGTTTACCGCCCCTACTTCATCCCCTTGCTCATCACGGCCGCTACCACCACCTTTCTCTACTTTATAATCAATGCGCGTTTGCTTACCCTAAACCCTCGCTGGCTCATGCTGATCGCCCTTGTGCTGATCGTTAGCCTGTTTTTAACCTTACGCTTTTTGCGTCGAATCAACTTATGACAAACCAGACACCGCTTGCTACCATGGCCGCCCAGGTGACGGCCGAAATCGAAAAGATGATCATCGGCAAAACCGATCTCATCCATGATGTGCTAACCGCCATTCTCGCCGACGGACATGTGCTGCTCGAAGATTACCCCGGGCTGGGCAAAACGATGCTTGCCAAGAGCTTTGCCACCGCGCTCGGACTCAACTTTAAGCGCATCCAGTTCACGCCCGATCTGCTCCCCGGCGACATCACAGGTGGTTACATTTTCAATCGCAAATCAGGCGACTTTGAGCTGCGCCCCGGCCCTATTTTTGCCAACATTATTTTGGCCGACGAGATCAACCGTGCCACGCCAAAAACGCAATCGGCACTGCTAGAAGCGATGCAAGAGCATCAGGTGACAATCGAAGGGGAGACGATGGCGTTGCCCGAACCGTTTATCGTGATCGCTACGCAAAACCCAGTCGAATATGAAGGAACATTCCCGTTGCCAGAGGCGCAATTGGATCGCTTTTTGGTCAAATTGTCGATGGGGTATCCTTCGGCCGCCGACGAGCGCGAAATCCTGCATCGGCGCATCAGCCGCAAAACAGAGGAGGCGACGCTCAACGCTGTTACCAGTGGGGCTACGTTGCTGACAATGCGTGAGCAAATCGAAAACGTCCACGTCAACCCAGACATCGAGCAATATATCGTCGATCTTGTCCGGGCGACGCGCACCAGCGGCCGGGTCACGGTGGGGGCTAGTCCGCGTGGGTCGCTGGCGTTGCTCAAGCTGGCACGGGCAAAAGCGGCGTTAGACGGCCGCGACTTCGTTTTGCCCGATGATGTCAAGCAATTTGGTCATGCCGCCCTCACGCACCGCTTGATCCTCAGCCCCGAACTATGGATGCAGCGCAACGCGGCTACCGAAATCATTGACAGCGTTCTCCGGTCAACGGCCGTGCCTGTGCTAGATGCGTAGGGACACGGTTAACCGTGTCCCATTGGTATCAAGCTAAGGCGAAAATCGGTCGAATCTGCACATCATCGGCGATTTGTGGCACCGGTCTCGCCCGGTGTTGAAACACACGGGCTGTCAGTGCGCCTGACGGCGCTGCGAAAAACCCGTTTCAAACGGGTTTCAGTCGGCGTAGCAGCCGGTTTCAACCGGAGCGGTAGCGCGTAAAACACTTGGCTTGGTATGTATTAAACACGGCGCGTCGTGTCCCTACCTGCCGATTTTGCATAAGCCCGACTTATGCAAAAAGGAAAATATTAAAACGGCACTATTTCCCGAAACTGTGCGTGGGAGCGAACTAAATAGTGTGAAAAAAGGGTGAAATGATGAACTTCTTCAAAAGTCCTGCAAAAATTATAATTCCTGCTTTGGTTGCTCTGCTGATTATCTTGCCCCTAGTGTGGTGGCTGGCTTCTCCTTTATTTCGGGATGATGTGGTAGATGAACCGCTTCCGTTTGCTTTGCCGACACAGGTAGCGGCGGCCGAGACTATCCCCACGGCCGCACCAACGGCGACAGCGACTATCAACAGTGTCCCCACCATTGCGCCAACAGATGAACCGACGGCCGTGCCAGACGAAACACCGCCCCCTACTATCGAATCAATAATCGAGCCGACAGATGTCCCCACGGCCGAACCAACCGCTATTCCAGAACCGACAGCCACGGCCGCACCGGCCGTCATTCAGCTTTCATCTGGCACATTCCAAGACGCTGACCAAGCACATAAAGGAGCTGGCAATGCCACCATCTTTCAGCTAGGGGACGAGCGGGTGTTGCGCTTCGATGATTTCAGCGTGACCAATGGGCCAGATTTGCATGTGTTGCTGGTAGAAAATATCGACGGCACAAACCATGATGGCATCGGGAATTATGTTGATCTGGGTTCGCTCAAAGGCAATGTGGGCGCACAAAATTATGAGATTCCGGCCGAGGTCGATCTTTCGCTATACGAAGGTGTTTTGATTTACTGTATGCCCTTTCACGTCGTTTTTTCGACCGCCCTATTGCAGTAATCTGCACCGGGAAATAGAGGGTAAGACAGGCCGATCTGCTACCACGCTTCTTCTTCGGGTGCTTGAATCCACACAATTCCCTCTTCTACTTTGAGCGCATAGGCGTTGACATCTTCGATAGCGGGCATTGTCAACGCCTCCCCTGTGCGAATGTCGAACCGTGCGCCGTGCCGAGGACAGATGATTTGGCAGCCTTCCAGTTCGCCTTCGGCTAATGGCCCGTCGTCGTGGGAGCAGCGATCTTCGATAGCATAGAATTTTTCACCGACGCGCCAAATGACGGCCGTCTCATACTCAAAATCGTGGACAACTGTTTGCCCTTCTTCAAAATCAGCGACTTGTCCTAATTTGACCCAATCACTCATGCTTATCTCCGTTGAATGACGACTGAATGCCGTCTATCGAGCCATGCCACCACGGCCGCCAGCAAAGCCAGCATCACATTGACGGGCAAAAAATTATACGCGCCCACGCCGAAATTAGAGTAAGCCGCCCCCATCATGGTAGCGATGATCAAGAACGCGCCCAGCGGCCGGGTCGGCCGCAGCAAAATCAGGAAAGCGGCCGCGACTTCGATCACACCCGTTATCGTAAAAAACGTTTTGCTATAGCCAAAATCGACAAATTGTTGCCACAATTGCTCATAAGTGGCGAAAGATGGCACTAATTTGTTGATACCGGCCGAAAATATCGAAACAGCAACGATGAGCATGGCCAAGTACAGTATCCACTTTGTCCAAGCAGGAGGCGGTTGTTTTGTCATAGCGCATATTATACCCGTGTGAATATAAAAAAGGCGCAATCATGCGCCTTTTTCAAAATTCAGTTTGCCAGTCAATTTACCGATTTCGTTGATTTACTGATAGATCACAATCGCGGGTTGCGGCTCAAGAGACATCAACTCTTCTGGCGTAATCACATAATCGTCATAGTTATAGAACACTTTGATCCCACCAAAATCGAAGCCCGGCTCTGTGCCGTATTGACGATAGCTTTGCATCTTAATGGCCGCATTAAACGCGCCGTCGGAATCGATCAATACCTCTACATTGGCATAGTTTTGGATGTTCTCTTTGTCCACGATCATCGAATCTTTGAACTGATGGATCATCAACACTTTTTTGACCCCGATCTCAAGTGCGATCTGGTTTAGATCAGCCTGCAATTCGTTGATTTGCGCGGCCGTCACTTGCCCAATATGTACGTTTGGCACTTGGTTCTCGTTCATCATAAATTCGGGATCGATAGCGAGGTGGACGTGCGGGTTGTACATCGTGTACCGAATGCGTTGCAACTCTTCCATCACATCGACCCGGCCGGGCTGAATGTCCATGATCACACCAAACCCATTCGCATCGGCCGCCGCGATCCAATTGTCAATCGTTTCAAAATCGACATGATGTCGATAATCAGGCGGGTTGGGGTTCGCTACCGTTGTCACCATGTGGTAAGTAGGCATCGCAAAGCGGGTGCTGTATGGCTGGAACCAAGAAGCGTGTTCGCGCAACATGCGGTTTGTTTCGGTGCGGGGTTGGTTGCCCAAAATGCCGAGCGCACGTCCCCAGGGGCTACCATAGAAAGTGATCATCTGGTAGCGAGAGAGGTAGGGGGCGGGTGCGCCGGGGACAGCATTGGTGGCTGGACGGCCGCCAAACGTTGTACCTGGCACAATGGGCGGCGGCGTGGGCGCACTGGCAATGGTGGTCGATTCGGCCGTCGGTGCAACTGTCGCTTCTGGCTCGTCTTCTGGTTCGTTTGTCGGGACTATAGTAGCGGCCGATTCTGGCGCATTGGTGACAGCCGGGGTGTTGGTCGGCCACGGCGTATTGGTGTTAAATGGCTTGGGCGTATTGGTCGGCCAAGGGGTTTCGGTTGGAATGCTGGTCGCTGTCGGCTCAGTCGTCGCCGTTGGTTCGGGAGTGGCTGAAGGGATAAGCGTAGGCACAACTGTCCCGGCCGCTTCTTGCAAAGAGACGACGATCTGGGTCGGCTCAGGTTCGGCCGTCGGCTCGGCGGTTGGTTCAGATGTTGGCTCGGCCGTCGGTTCTGGCTCGGCTTCATCTTCTGCCCTCGCGGCGGCCAATACATTGACCCGTTCAGGTGTATCGGTCGGCTCTGGTGTGTCCGTCGGCTCAGGTGTATCAGTTGGCTCTGGCGTATCAGTCTCGGTTGGCACAGGCTCTGGCTCATCCGTCTCGGTTGGCACAGGCTCTGGCGTATCTGTTAGCGGCTCGGCCGTTGGTTCTGGTTCGGCCGTGTCAGTAGCAGCAGGCGAGCCAGTCGGTTGCTGGGCAACCTCCGCCACCTCTTCTGTAGTCGGTGTGGGTTCTGGCTCAGGCGCACTATTACATGCCACTGTACCAATCATTAAAAGCAATACGATCAACCATCGTAATCGTAGGTGACGACCTAAATTCATAAGACCTTAATCCTCTTCTTGTGTGTTTGTAAGCAATACAGTTTCCCTCACCGCGCTCCTTATTCAGAATAGATGGCGGGGCAGACTGGTTATTGTGAATAATAATATGTAGAGACGCAACATTTTGCGTCTCCCTCTTAAAAAAAGACGTAAGGTTTTACGTCTCTACTGTGAAACTAAATAATTGCCGGGGGCAGTAGACATGATGACAGAAAGCGGCACAAATGTAAATCCTTGCATGTGCATCTCGCCGATAAAGCGATCTACTGCTTCGACAATGCCGGGATTGGATGTATGCGCGTACAAAATCGAGCCGGGATAAGCCCCTTGCTTCAATGTTGCACACATGCGCTCAACCGTTGTGCCTTCACGCCAATCTTCTGCACTACCAGACCAAATGACGTGCGTCCAACCAGCTTCGTAAGCCGCTTGCAACGACTCTTTGGAGCGCGAACCGAACGGCGGCCGGAACCAGGGCTTGGTTGTTTGTCCGGTCAACTGCTGGATCAAAAGTTCTGTGTCATTTAGCTCTTTTTTAACTTGATCACCGGTCAGATCGCGCATATTGGCGTGTGACCATGTGTGGTTGGCAAATTCATGTCCGCGACTGGCGATGTCCTGAATCCAATCAGAGTATGATTGCGACCAGCCACCGACGACAAACATCGTGGTCTTGATGCCGTGCTTGTCCAGCACATCGAGCAATTTGCCCAAATGCGTAGGATGCCCTTCGACATCGAAGCCCAAGTGAATCATATTGTATGATACGTTGCCCGTGTACACCTCGCTGTCCCACGCACCCGGCCGTGTCCAATTGGCGGCGTACACTTTGTAAGGCGACGCAATGCCCCGTGTTTGGCTCAATGGCAGACAGCCATTTTCGACGGGCGCGGCCGCAACGGTAGATGGCGTAGGCGCAAGCTGGGTTTCGGTGGGTGTGGGGGCGACTGTTTCAGTCGGCCGGGGGGTGCGGGTCGGCCGTTTTGTACGGGTCGGCCGCGGGGTGTTGGTAGGAACGGCCGTGGGCACATCTGTCGGTGTGAGCGAAGGCAATTGCTCGACTGCAACATACGGCGAAGGCAACGTATTTGTGGGCGCGAGTGTCGGGGTATCGGTAGGCGGTATCGCCGTGCTGGTCATGGTAGCAGACGGCATCGCTTGCGCGAGCTGTACGGCCGACTCAACATCTGGCTGACAGCCCACAGCACCAACTAAAATAATGAGTAGCCCTATCAGCATACTCGCTTTACGACCCATATTTAACATATATTTACGCCTACTGTATCTATAAATCCAAGCGATTATCCCGTTGTTTCCCTTGTTGTAAAGGGGCAAAAAGCACAAAAGAGGGAAATAGGGGTCATTCCGTACAATTTCCGTAGGTCGCTCGTGCCGCGATCAACCTGTCATCTCTCCCATTTGCTATCTATTTCGTTTCCAGTGGGGCATCGGTGGAGAATGGGAGCGAGTTATGAGGGATAAGACCACAGCATATGGGGAAGATTAAAATTTTCGACCAATATGCCCGTATAGACGCAGATAGAAAAAGCGGTTATGCTAACCAGCGAGCTAGAAAGGTTATACTGGATAAATTAGAACGGAAGAGAGCGATGAATCACCTCACATTACTTCACATCAACCATCAGCGTTTTTTGCTTGGTATGTTTGCATGGGTGGCAGGCTTGCTGGTGTTTTGGGTGGGGCAAATAGATGCGTCACCCCAAACGGCCGTCACGACACCGGGCGAACAGGGGCCATTGCCGTATCTGGAGCAGCAGTTGATCGTCGGATCGCCATTTGCGGGTGGGGCCGATGAGTTCTCTGGTGTGGCGTACAATCCCGGCCGTAATCGGCTGCTCATTGTCGAGGATAACAACCAGCTACACGAACTGGATGTAACAGGCGATCTCGCCATTGTCGGGCTGCGGCGCACCATCGACATCAACACGCCTCAAACAGACATCGAAGGGATCGCATGGATGTATGCAGATACCTATGCTATTTTGAGTGAGAATGGTGGGGCGATCTACATTGTTGATCTGCCAGATGCGGTCGGTTTGACAGCCGTCGATGCAACGCACATCGTCCATACGATCAACACCGGCATCGCGGAAAATGGATCGGGGTTTAGCGGTTCGGGAGCAGAGGGGGTGGCGTTTGACCGCCGTTCGGCAACGAGCGCGGCCGAGCAAGCAGATGCGATTTTCTATGTAGTCGAAGAAAATCCGGCCGAAATCACACGCATCGCGTGGGACGGTACAACAACGGGGCCGCTCGCTGTACCGGGGTTGACCGATTTATCAGACATCTACCTATCGCCAACAGGCATACTCTACCTACTCAGCCACGAAGACAATGTGATCATGGAAGTCGGTTTTGATGCAGACTTTGGCGCGGTCGAAATTTTCTCTCAACAAACGCTGCCCAGCGACTACGAACAAGCGGAAGGGTTGACGTTTAATGCAGATATGAGCGTGATGGTGGTGGTCAGTGAAGATGATCCGGCGATCAATGGCACAGGCACAGCGATCCAGTTCGGCCGATACGCACGGCCGGACACGCATTTGCCATACACGCTTGCCGAAGAGATGACAACTGATTTGGGAAGTGGTACGAACGAGTTTTCGGGCATCACATTAAATGAAGATCGCAATCGGCTGCTGGTGGTCGATGATGGGCGCTTGGATGCGGCCGCCGATTTTGTACTGCATGAGTTTGATCTCGATTGTCACGGCTCGCCCACGCTGCGCCGCACGATGCAGTTTGCGCCATCGGCCGACATCGAAGGGGTAGCGTGGATGTATGCGGACACTTACGCGATTTTGAGCGAGCAAAACGGCATCTACATCGTCGATTTGCCTGATGATCCATCATTAACAAGCGTCACGGCCGCGCACGTAATCCACCAGATCAGCACCCTACCCGCGATTGCGGCCGATGGGTCTGCGGCCGAGGGGATCGCGTTTGTGCCGGGGTCAGCCACTGGCAGCGCCGATCAGACCAATGCCCGTTTTTATGTGGTGCAGGAACAACCCGCAGCCGTCTACGAAACCACTTGGACAGGCACGACACTCACCCCCACGCTCACCCTGCCCCAGCTCAATGATGCGTCTGGCATTTATGCGGCCGCGGATGGCACATTGTTTGTCACCAGCGATCTGAGCCAGACATTGCTCCAGATCGATGTGGGCAGCAGTTACACATCAGCCGCGATCATCGCCACCCAAGCCCTGCCTACTTTCCAAGATGCAAGCGGAGTCACGTTCAGCTATGATCTTTCGACAATGTATGTGGTGAGCGAACACAACGGGGGCGGCAGTTCGTTCGGCCGCTACACAGTGACGGCCGTCTTTGATACCGGGTGCAATACCCCGACACCAACCGATACGCCCACAAACACGCCGACACCAACTGATACACCGACACCGACAATGCCCACCCCCCTACAGACATCGCACACCAGCAACACAGCAGCAGGGCAGCAAAATCTGTCTATGTTCGTTTTGGTGATAGCCGCGATCATCGGGACGGTCGGCATACACCGTTTCTATATACGAACAAAGGATTAAATGATGATGACAAAAAACTGTCTGTTTGTGGGGCTGATTTGGCTGCTATGGCAGGGTGCGGCCGTTGCCCAAATATGCCCTGCCGATGTCGTCTACAGCACCTATATCGGTGACAGCGCGGCAGAAGAAGGGGCGGCGATAGCGGTTGACGATGACGGCCGTGCCTACATCGCTGGCACAACATTTTCGATTGCTTTTCCTATCACTGCCACAACCACTACACAACGCCAAGCACCCCAGCACGGAGTCGATGCGGTCTCATTCCGGCTGAGTGCAGACGGCACGACGGCCGACAATCTACAATGGATCAACCCGCTCGCCGAAAATGATGAAGATTACGGCCGCGCCATCGGGCTAGACGCGGCCGGGAACTGGTATGTGGCAGGCGAAACACGCTCGGCCGACTTTTGCGCCAGCATCTCGGCCATCGGCTACGACACCACCTACAATGGCAACGGAGACGGCTTCATCTACAAACAAAACGTGGACGGCACTATCGCCTACTGCACCTACATCGGCGGCAACAATGTCGATATTGTGCGCGATATGGCTGTTTTGCCAGACGGCCGCGTGACAGTCACCGGCGGCACATGGTCGGACGATTTTTCTGGCAGCCCCGGCACCCCGGCCGCGCGCGACATCTTTGTGCTGCAAGTAGTGGCCGATGGCACATCGCTCAATTACAGCAAGCTGTTGGGCGGCAGCGGGCAAGAGTCAGGACTCAAACTATTGCACGATACGGCCGAAAACACGTGGATCACGGGCTGGACATATTCGACCGATCTGCCCGTCGTCAATGCGTTTGACAGCACCGCCAACGGAGATGTCGATGCGTATGTGGCGCGGTTGAGCGCAGATGGCACGACATGGCAAATGGTCAGCTATGTGGGCGGCGCAGATGGCGACCGGGCGTATGCGCTGGCGATCAATGCGGACGGCGATGTGGTTGTAGCGGGGCGTACAGGCTCGGCCGATTTTCCGATCACACCGACAGCATTTGATTCCACATTTAGCGGCGTTGGCTACGATGGCTTTGTCGCCGTTATCAATGATAATGCACTGCTCTATAGCACGTACTTGGGCGGTGCAATGTTTGACCAGATCAACACCATCACGACAAACGGCAATGAGATTTGGCTGGCTGGTATGACAGGCTCGGCCGATTTTCCGATCACCGATAATACCGTTCTCAATGGGGCAGAAGATGCGTTTATCACCGCCCTCACGCCGGGGCAGCCGACGCTCAATCACAGTCGCTATTTTGGCGGCAGCAGGTGGGATCAAATCCTCGATCTCACCATCGAACCAGACGGCGTATACGTGGTGGGGCAAACGTTATCGGCCGATTTGTGTACCACCCCGGCCGCCAGAGACACCACCCACAACGGCGATTATGATATGTTCATCACCAAATTCGCGTCGGCCGTGCCGCTAGCCATTACGCTAAAAAAAGCGGCCGGGAGTACAGCCGGAGCATGGTGGCTGGTGGGCTGGCTACTGCTTGCTGGCAGTACGTGGCGCATCATACACGCTCACTCAAAAGCACCTATTTCAAAAGCAACTTATGTCCAACACCACTTTCTCTATCGTCGCCAAAGCCAACATACAGGACGCGACTTGGATCAAACATGTTCTCGAACTGAATGGCGTGACCACGCATCTGTGGGGCGGATCAATCGCGGCGTGGGATCCATTGACCATCGTCACGGGCGGGGTCGATCCTGTCCGTGTTGTCGTGGCGGCATCGGATGAGATATTTGCGCTCAAATTGATTGAGGAAATCGATCAGCCGATGGACGACAAAACAGTGGGCCCCTGGATTTGTTTGACATGTGGTGAAAAGGTGGACGGGAATTTTGCGTTGTGCTGGAATTGTCAGAAAGAACGGCCGCAACCGCTCTAATTATCATGCGGCCGTCAGTGGGGCATCATACGCAAATAGGGCAGGGAAACCGCCTGTGTGCCAGAACAAAATTTTCTGTCCCCGTGTAAATGCCCCCCAGCGAATGAGATCGATCAAGCCGCCCATCGCCCGGCCGGTGTAGACCGGATCAAGCAAAATCCCTTCCATTTGCGCTGTCAATTGAATCGCTTCACGCTCTGTTTCGGTCAGGACAGCGTATCCCGGTTCGATGTAGTCGGCGTTGACTTCGACACGATCTGCCAGCGACACCGTTCCCAGGCTGAGGTGGGCGGCCGTGGCGGTGGCTAATGAGGCTACTTTTGTCTTGAGCGATTCGGCCGCGCTATCGACACTAATCCCCAGCACACGGCCGCGAAAACCATAGACGTGCGCCCCCAAAACGATGCCGCTCTGTGTCCCCCCGCTACTGCTGGCAAAGACGATAAAGTCAAAATTGAGCCGCATTTGCTCAAGTTGTGTCATCGCTTCTTGCATCGCCCACACATAGCTGGTCGCGCCCACCACATTCGAGCCACCGTAGGGAATGATGGCGGGTGTGCGGCCGAGCTTTTTTTGATTGGCGGCGACAGCCTCAGCTACAGCCGTTGGTTTTTTCTCGCCGCTCCAGTAAATGTGCGCCCCTAACAGTTGATCGAGCAGCAAATTGCCGTTACGGCGGCTATCCTGTACGGGCTTTTCGCCCCGCAAAACAAGACTGCATCCCATCCCGGCTTTGGCTGCGGCCGCGGCCGTTTGCCGACAATGGTTGCTCTGTACCGCGCCCATCGTAATCAGATGATCGCATCCCTGCGCCTGTGCGGCCGCCACCAAAAATTCGAGCTTGCGCGTCTTATTGCCACCCCCCGCCAAACCAGTCAGATCATCTCGTTTGATCCATAGTTCCGGCCCACCGAGATGGCGTGTCAGCCTTGCCAACGGTTCGATAGGGGTAGGCAAATGGGCGAGTGAGTAACGATCTGGAAAATTGGGTTTCATTTGTGCGCGTCCTTTAGTCGCTCCATTATACCGATCCGGCCGCAATGTTGCCCCTCGTCAAACAGAATCGTCTTTGTCAGGAAATTTGCGTGCTGACATTCCCCCCTCAATCCCTGCCGAGAGTTCGTAGGTACATGGCTTGCCATGTACCTACTCTGCATCGC
>CALECP010000270.1 GCA_937949915.1 uncultured Anaerolineae bacterium | reverse complement strand
GCCCACTACGCGCCGCTTCAATTCATGCTCGATCACCGCGCACACGCTCCAGGGCGTTTCGCCATAAATGGTCGGCCGGGGCAACGCTTCGGCCGCGCCCATCGCGCCATCACTCAGCGTCACTTGTACAAGCACATGGTGCGCTTCTGTCATCACGCTATGCTTGCCCCATTTAAGCGGGCTGCGAATCGGCAAACGAAAGGGGGTGGTGCGAATATCAGCAATTGTTGTCATAAACTTTTTCCCATTCAGTAGAGACGTAACATTTTACGTCTCTCTTTTCTTGCTCTTGCTCTTGCATTTCTAGGATTGACGCACTATCGGCTATTTGCCGCCCCGGTTTCGCCCGGTGTTGAAACACACGGTCTGTCTGATCGACTTACGTCGTTGCGAAAAACCCGTTTCAAACGGGTTTCTATCGGCGTAGCAGCCGGTTTCAACCGGAGCGGTGACGAGCCACACGTAGGGACATGGCGCGCCATGTCCCTACGCAAAGATACGCGCTTGCACCAATCCTGTTTTAAGAAAGAGACGCAAGATTTTGCGTCTCTACGAGGGGAGAGAATTGATGACCATCGCCGCGATCTCGTCCGGCCGCATCTGGGTCGTGTCGATCAGAATGGTGCGCTCTGGGGCGGCCGCTTGCAGCGTGGCGATGGCGACCGCTGGGTCATAGTTCTCTGCTTCTTTGGCAACGATAGCCAGCTTGGCCGCCATGTCGGCCGTACTGACCGCGCCCGACTGTACCAGCGCCTCTAGCTGCACCCGTTCATCATCTGCAAACAACGCACTGACACCAGCGACCATATCATCCAGTGTGCCACCTGCGGCCGTGCTTCTGTCATCATCGTCATCGTGCGCGGCAATTTGGTCAAACGCATCATGACGGCCGAGCAGCCGTTGCACCCGTACCGCGTGGGGCGCGTCTAGCACCAAAAAGTGCGCCAGAGGGAGCGCCGTCACCGCATACGCCACTTCGTTCGCGCCCCGCAAGCCATCGAACAGGCGCAACGTCGGATCATTGTCAACCTGTAGCTGTGCCAGCGCGTGTGCCATGCCGCCCGCGTATTTTTGGCGATATTGGCGGGTGAGCGCAAAGCGCTGGGCGCGGTCGCTGACTGTGTGTACGGCCGTGTCATTATCGCGCTGCATTTCAGGAATAATTAATTGGTCAGTCAAAACGCGCCGATTGGGCAGCACGTTTAATAGGAGACCCGCGTCGTGCAAAGCGTTGACCGTCGTCGTTTTGCCCACCCCCGTCACACCCACAACAACGAGAAGGGGAACATCTGTAATCGGTTGCATCATCTTAACCTTCTTACTTTCTTACTTTCTTACTTTCTTACTTTCTTACTTTCTTACTTTCCTACTTTTTACTTTCCTACTTTTTAACATTCCACTTTCTTCACAACCCCGTCGTCACAGCACGATCTACGATCCCCCAGAGGAAGACGGCCGCAAACGTATAAATCCACTGGGCGCGATTGCTATCATCCCCCTTGAGCGTACTGGTGTACAAAAATGGCAACAGCAGCACCGCAAATAGCGCATACAGATAATGCAGTCCCATGCGCTCCGGTGTCTGACCGGTCACAAACAACACCACATCGAACACCAGCAGCACTGCAAACAACATTTCGCCCACCGCCAGCGCCCCAAAATAGCTACCATCTACACCTTGACCACGCACACTGCGAAGCAACCCCCACACGCCAATAATCAAGAAAAACATGCTGGTGGTATTCGATAAAAATCCGTCGATTTGTGTGATTGTGTCTATCATTATCTTTCCTTATCTAGTCGGAGCGCACCCTTGTGGTCGCCCTGTGGCTGAGGCAGGCACAAGGCACTGCCCCTACTTTTTTAGCTTGCATACATGCGTTATATCATCGTTTTCACAACGCATAAACATTTGCCTAATTATAGGAACGTTCTACAATGCAAGCACGTGCGATTTAAGCATGAAAGTGAGTATTGATGCAAGAAGACGAGACATTTGAACTTCCGCAATTCCCGAACCTGCTGGGTGCGATTATGAATATGGGACAAGATGAGCCTGAACCGGAGCGCGAACTGGATGCAGATGGCTTGGTAGAGATGCCATTGTTGCCGTTGCGCGGGACTGTGATCTATCCCAATATGGTCACGCCGCTCTTTGTGGGGCGCGACAAGTCGATGGCGGCGCTGCAAGCGGCCGTGGCCAATGGCGAGACGATGTTGGCCGTGGCGCAGAAAGATGATGAAGTCGGCGATCCCAGCATGGACGATATGTACACGTTTGGGACAGAGATCAGCATCGGCCGCACGTTGCGCCTGCCCGATAATAGTCAAAGTGTGCTATGCCAGGGCAATCAGCGTATGGAGATTGTCGAATGTGTGCAATGGGAGCCATACATTCGGGTACGTGTACGGCCGCTCGAAGAAGTCAGTGACTGGGAATCGGAAACTGAGCCGCTAATGCGGGCCGTGATCGATTTGTTTGAGCAAGTGGTCGAAATGAGCCGCAAAATTCCGGCCGAGGCGATGACATTTGCGATCAATGCCGACAAACCGGGCTGGTTGGCTGACTTTGTTGCCAGCACGCTCGATATTCCGATGGCGTTGCGCCAAGACCTGCTGCAAGAAACAAACGCGATGGTGCGCCTCAACCGGGTGAGCATCATGCTGGCGCAGGAAATGGAGCTATTGCAAGCGGAAACGCGCATCCACAACCGCGTTCAGCAAGAGATAGACAAAACGCAGCGCGAGCATTTTTTGCGCGAACAGATGCGCGCGATCCAGGGGGAATTGGGCGAAGCCGATGCGTTTACGCAGGAAGTCAATGAGCTAAAAGCGTCGATTGAGGCGCGATCATTTCCGGCCGATGTCAAGGCAAAAATCGACAAGGAAATGGCACGTTTGGGCGCAATGAATCCGATGTCGCCTGAGATGGGTGTCATTCGCAACTATCTTGATTGGTTGATCGAAATGCCCTGGGACGTGCGCTCCGACGATAGCCTGGACGTAGGCAAAGCAGAGGACGTGCTGAACAACGACCATTATGCGCTCGATAAAGTGAAGGATCGCATTTTGGAATATATCGCTGTCAAGCAACTGGCGGCCGACAAAATGACCACCCCGATTTTGTGCTTTGTGGGGCCTCCTGGAACGGGCAAAACGAGTATCGGCCGGTCGATTGCCCGTGCGCTGGATCGTGAATTTGTACGGATGAGTTTGGGCGGTGTGCGCGACGAAGCAGAGATACGCGGCCATCGCCGTACCTACATCGGCGCACTGCCGGGGCGCGTCATCCAGTCTATCCGCAAAGTGGGCAGCAAAAACCCCGTCTTTATGCTCGATGAGATCGATAAAATCGGGCAAGATTTTCGGGGCGATCCTGCATCCGCGTTGCTAGAAGTGCTTGATCCCGAACAAAACGACACCTTTCGCGATCATTTCCTTGAGCTAGATTTTGATCTGTCCGATGTGCTGTTTATCACCACCGCCAACGCCCTCTCGCCCATCCCTGCCCCGTTGCGCGACCGCATGGAAGTGATCGAATTCACGAGCTATTTAGATGAAGAGAAAATCGAGATTGCGCGACAATTTATCATCCCGCGCCAGCTAGAGCAGCATGGCTTGCTCAAACGACGGATTCGCTTCGAGGATTCGGCGCTTAAAATGCTGATCCGCCAATACACGTATGAAGCGGGTGTCCGCAATTTGGAGCGCGAGATCGCCAATGTGTGCCGCAAAATCGCTCGGAAAGTGGCTGAGAAAGGCAAGCACCCCAAACGGGTCACCGCCAAAGCGCTGGATGCGTTGCTCGGTGCGCCCCGCTTCCCGAAAGAGCTGATCCGGCGCAAAGATGAAGTGGGCATTGCCACCGGGGTAGCTTGGACACCTGTCGGTGGTACGACGCTTGAAATCGAGGTCAATTTGATGCCGGGAAGTGGCAAATTGGTGCTGACCGGGCAATTGGGCGACGTGATGAAGGAAAGCGCACAGGCAGCCCTAACATACACACGGAGCAATGCGAAAACATTAAAAATCGATCCGGCAAAATTTAAGGAAATGGACATCCATTTGCATGTGCCAGAAGGCGCTGTGCCGAAGGATGGCCCATCGGCCGGAGTGCCGCTCACGATTGCACTGATCTCGGCGTTTACGGGCAAAAAGATTCGGCGCGACGTGGGTATGACGGGCGAGATTACACTGCGCGGCCGGGTGTTGCCTGTCGGTGGCATTCGTGAAAAAGCATTGGCAGCACGGCGTGTCGGCATCAAAACGTTTATCATGCCGGAGAAAAATCACACCGATCTGCAAGAGATACCGGAAAAGCTGCGCGAAGATTTGGCATTTATCGAAGTCGGCCGGATCGATCAAGTTTTGAAACACGTTTTTGCAAATGACGAGTAACAAATACAAATAACGAGTGACGAACGACGAGTGACGAGTGGCAATGCACCAGATCATCATCGTAAAATGTTATGTCTAACGAATACAAATGATGAATGGGGACGCGCCCAATCATCCTTGTAGAAGGATATATTGAACAAATACAAGTGGCGGGTAAAAGCTACTCGTCATTCGTAACTATTGGAGAATAGATGTCTAAACCAGATGTGAAAAAAGTGGTACTCGCCTACTCAGGCGGTTTGGATACATCCGTGATCGTGCCGTGGCTGCGCGAAAATTATGGATGTGAAGTAATTGCGTTTTGTGCCGATTTAGGACAGGGCGATTTTGAGCTAGAAGGGCTACGCGAAAAGGGCTTGGCAAGCGGTGCAAGCGATGTGGTGATCAAGGATTTGCGCGAAGAATTTGCGGCCGATTTCCTGTTCCCCATGCTGCAATCGGGCGCGATGTACGAAAAGCGTTATCTGCTCGGTACGTCTATTGCGCGGCCGTTGATCGCCAAATGGCAGGTGGCAGTCGCCGAAGAGTACGGAGCTGATGCGGTGGCGCATGGTGCGACGGGTAAGGGCAACGATCAAGTGCGGTTTGAGCTAACGTACAAGGCACTGAACCCTCATTTGAAGGTGGTTGCTCCCTGGCGTGAATGGGATATTCGCAGCCGTGAAGATGCGATTGACTACGCAAAGAAGCACGACGTTCCGGTGATACACACCAAAAAGAAAATCTATAGTCGTGACGCGAATTTGTGGCATTTGTCCCATGAGGGCGGCATTTTGGAAGACCCGGCGGCCGAGCCAGAAGAAGATATGTACATGCTGTCGGTCAGCCCCGAAGATGCGCCCGACACGCCTGAATATGTGACGATCCATTTTGAAGCGGGTGTCCCGAAAATGGTCAACGACGCGACGCTTTCTCCTGCCAATTTGGTGATGAAATTGAACGAGATCGGGGCGCGAAACGCTATCGGCCGGATCGATCTTGTCGAGAACCGGCTGGTGGGCATGAAGTCGCGGGGTGTGTACGAAACACCGGGCGGCACACTGCTCTATGATGCACACCGCGAACTGGAATCGCTGGTGCTAGACCGCGATACGCTGCACTTCAAAGAGATGCTCAACGTGCGCTATGCCGAACTGATTTATAACGGCAAATGGTATCACCCGCTCCGTGAAGCGATGCAGGCTTTCATCAGTGAGACGCAGCAAAAAATGACGGGCTGGGTCAAATTGAAACTGTACAAAGGCAACGTGATCGTGGCCGGCCGCTACAGTGCAAACAGCCTCTATCGTGAGGATTTCGCTACGTTTGGTCAGGAAGATGTGTATGACCAGAGCGAGGCGGAGGGCTTCATCAATTTGTTTGGCTTGCAGATGAAGGTGCTGGCTTTGCAAGAGATGAGCCGGTCGAGTGATGTGAAGGGCGACGAGCCTGATTACACGAAGTTTAAGCGAGATTAGCTATTTGTAGGGACACGATGAATCGTGTCCCTACGCCCCACCAAGCACATAGCAGATGACAAAATTGACGAGTGAAAATGCACAAAAGGCGGCCGATTGGCTACAGAAAAACGCCCGGCCGCTGGAGCTAGCACAGTATGACTACCATTTTGAGAATGGCGCGGCCGCGGCCGTTCTCGCTGCCTTAGCCCCCTTCCAGAATAATGATGGTGGCTTTGGGCATGGGCTAGAGTCAGACGTGCGGCTGCCTGCTTCGTCGGTGCTGTGTACGACGGTGGCGCTGCAAAAATTGCGCCAGATCAAGGCGACGGCCGATGCGCCGATGGTGCAAAAAGCGATTGCCTATTTGCTGGCACAGCGCACGGCCGCGGGTGGCTGGCGCAATGTGCCGGACAACGTGAGCGATGCGCCCCATGCGCCCTGGTGGTCGGCCGACGGTGATCATGTCGCAGTCAATTTTGCCAACCCAGCGGCCGAAGTGGCGGGCTATTTGGTCGAACACGGTGCCAGTATGCCCGGTTTGGTGACGGCTCACATCGATCATTTAGCTAATCAAAAAGCGGCCGATGTAGAAATGCACGATCTGTTTTGTTATCAACGGCTGCTGGAGTCGCCCGGTTTGGCGGCGGCCGATTATGATCGCTTGCTGACAGCGTTGCGTCCGGCGATAGCGGCCAATGTGTCGGCCGATCCGGCGCAATGGGGCGACTATGGGTTGCGGCCGCTTGATATGGTGTCGTCGCCCGAAAGCGTGTTTGCTGGCTTGTTTGATGTGACGGCCGATTTGGCTCACCGCGTCGCAGAACAGCATACAGACGGCTATTGGCAACCGGCGTGGTCGTGGGCGTTTGTATCGGCCGAGGTGTGGGCCACGGCCGAGCAAGAAATTCGCGGGCAACTAACGCTCAATAATTTACTTTTATTCAAGAACTTTAATTGGTTGGAGCATAACAATGGGTGATTTTACGATTTTGGAAGATGGTTCGGTGACTTCGGCACAGCAATTTGTGGCAGGCGCGGCCGCGACCGGCATGAAGAGTGGCGGCGCGTATGATGTGACATTGATCGTGTCAGAAGTAGACTGCACGGCGGCCGGGGTGTTCACCACCAGCCAGGTCAAAGGTGCGCCGATTTTGGTTGATATGGCGGTGTTGGCAAAAAATGGATCGCGTATTCGCGGCATTATCGCCAACGCCAAATACAGCAATGCGTGTACGGGCGAGCCAGGTATCGAGGCGGTACAGCTTTGCCAAAAACAGGCGGGGGCGATCCTCAATTGTGAGCCGGAGCAACTATTTATGCTTTCGACAGGCGTGATCGGGGTACAAATGCCGTTGGACAAAATCGGACAAGGGATCGAGATTTCTGCGCTCAAATTGGGCAAACGGGGGATCGATGCGGCGAAGGCGATTATGACGACCGACACACGGCCGAAGCACGTGGCGGCACAATTTGAGATCGGTGGCAAGACGGTCACGATTGGTGGCATTGCGAAAGGAAGTGGCATGATCCACCCGAACATGGCGACGATGTTGGGCATGATTACGACCGACGCGGCCGTGCCTCAGCCGTTTCTGCAACGCGCACTGACGGCCGCAAACAACACCAGTTTCAACCGCATCACGGTCGATGGCGATACAAGTACGAGCGATTGTGTACTACTGCTGGCGAATGGTGCAAGCGGCGTAACGATTGATGATGACGCGGGGCTGGCACTGTTCCAGGCGGCACTGAATGAGGTGTGCAAGCGGCTGGCGCACATGGTGGTGCGCGATGGTGAGGGTGTGACCAAATTTGTGGAGATATATGTATCTGGTGCGCCCGATCATGCGGCCGCGCATCAAATTGCGAACACGATAGCGACCTCGCCGTTGGTCAAGACGGCGTTCGCTGGCAGCGATGCCAACTGGGGGCGGATTTTGGCAGCGGCCGGACGGGCAGGTGTACCGTTTGACCAAAACAAAACGTTCCTCTGGATCGCACCCTTAAATGAAAATAGCTATGTCTGTTTGTTGGAAAATGGATTGCCTGTGATCAACGAATCTGAGGCGATGGTAGACGACATTTTTGCACAACCGGAATTTAAGATCAAGCTAGAAGTTGGGGACGGCGACGGACAAGCGACGGTGTGGACGGGGGATTTGACGCACGATTATGTGACGATCAACGCTGATTATCGCACGTGATAAAAAACGTAGAGCCGCAAGATTTTGCGGCTCTTTCTTGATTTATTTTTTGATTCTTGTGCAGTACAAGATCGCAAAAAGAAAAGAGAAGAGAGACGCAAGATTTTGCGTCTCTACGAGAATAATTAGGCGGCCGCGAGGGCTTGTTCGAGATCAGCGATGATGTCGTCGATGTGTTCGATGCCGACACAGAGGCGGATCATGTCTGGGGTGACACCAGCGGCCGTCAATTCTACGTCTGTCAATTGACGATGCGTGGTCGAAGCGGGGTGCGAGGCAAGAGATTTTGCATCACCGATGTTGACCAGCCGCTTGAAGATGTTGAGCGCATCATAACATTTGACTCCCGCATCAAATCCACCCTTGATACCGAACGTGAGCAAGGCAGACGGCCGTCCATTGGTGTACTTTTGCGCCAGCGCATGGTAGGGCGAATCGGGCAAACCGGCATAGCTGACCCAAGCGACTTTGGCGTGATCATTCAAATAGTTAGCGACAGCAATCGCATTTTCAGTATGTCGTTCCATTCTCAGAGACAATGTTTCCATCCCCTGCAAAATCAAAAACGCATTGAATGGGCTGAGGGCAGACCCGGTGTTGCGGAGGGCAACGGTACGAGCGCGGCCGATATAGGCGGCCGGGCCGAGCGCATCGGTATAGACTACGCCGTGATACGACGGTTCAGGCGTAGACAACATCGGGAAGCGATCTGAGTGGGCAGCCCAGTCGAAATTGCCGCCATCGACAATTACGCCACCAATCGAGTTGCCGTGTCCGCCCATATATTTGGTGAGCGAATGGACGACAACGTTTGCACCATAATCAATTGGCTTGATCAGTGCGGGGGAGGCGACGGTGTTGTCGATGATGAGCGGGACACCGTGACTGTGCGCCATGGCGGCGACCGCTTCGATGTCGAGGATGTTTCCGGCCGGGTTGCCAATCGACTCGCCATAGACGGCGGCCGTTTTGTCATCGATCAGAGCAGCAAGCGACTCTGGTTTATCATCGGCCGCAAAGCGCACC
>CALECP010000269.1 GCA_937949915.1 uncultured Anaerolineae bacterium | reverse complement strand
ACACTATTTCTTGGCTGGATTGAGCGCGTTACTCACTCATCAGCACGTTGAATTGCTTAAGCAACAAGCGGAACATACCTCCCCCGAATGGTCCGATATTTTGGAATTCATTTCCTGATTAAAGTTTTCCGGAGTTTTCAGATGACTAAATTCATCATGTTAGGCTCAAATCCAACAGAAAGTTCGTGTGCTTCTGTATTTGTCAATGGCAATTTGCAAATTGCCTGACAAGTCGTTAGCGCACCCTTTTTCATCTCGGCAAATGCTCCAAGTCGCTATTCACAAACACGGTATCATCGTGTACGATTAATAAGAATCTGAAGCGGAGAATAATTATGCAAAATAAAAAACAAGCCAAACAAGTCTATGTATTCCTTTTGCTTATCTCATTGCTATTTATGGGGGTTGTTTCGGTCACGGCCGATACCAGCTATGACGAAAGCATCGACGGCGATCTATCGGGAGACCGTCTTGCGCCGACCGTCTTGTCTGTAACGGCCGGAAACAACCGTGTCACCGCCTCATCCGTCCGGGGCGATCTTGAGTATTTTGTGGTCACTGTCCCCGCCGGACACCAATTGAAACAAGTGCTGCTAGAGGCGTATGATTCGACGGCCGACCAGACCGCCTTTATCGCCGTGCAATCTGGCACAACTTTTACAGTCGATGCCGCTTCGCCCTCCGCTTCCAGTTTGTTGGGTTGGCTGCACTTCACCTCATCCATGACCAACCTGTTGCCCTCAATGGGATCATCTGGCGGCGCGATTGGGTTTGATAATATCTTACCGGCTGGTGACTACACGTTCTGGACACAACAAACCAACCCGACTGATGTCACCACCTACCGTCTCAACTTTGAGATCGAACCATTGGCTACGGCCGTCACAGTCAGCCACACCAACGCCACGGCCGTTTCTACTTGGCTTGTCACCCTTATGCTGTCTGGTCTCATTCTTATCTCTGTTGCCCTTACCCGGCAGGCGTATCCGGCAACGGTTTCGACGTGATCATACGATTGGTCGGGTAAGCTAAATGTACCTGCGGCTCGTATGGCAGTTGCCGCAGCAGCGCCTCCCAGATCGATTCTGTGCGCGTGCGCCGCATCCGGGGTTCGCACAAAAAGCGCATCGTCAACTCAATCCCGCTCGCTTCTACATTGGTATATACAATCGGCGTAATGTGTCCGTGTCGCATCAATATATGATTTTTCTGGCGGTGTTTGCGGTACTGATCGGCCGATTGCACCACGTCTGCCACCTGCTTATTCATAATCTCATTCACCAAATGTTTGGCGCGTTCCCAATCGCTTTCAAAAGTCACTGTTACCGGAATCTCATGCCAAATAAACGGCCACTCTTGCGTTTCGTTATACAGTGGCTGTTTGAACACTGTCCGGTTCGGCACATGCACCAATCGGCCGGTATTTTGGTCAGCATCCACCCAATGGCCACCTACTTCTAACATTGTAAATTCGAGAAAATGCGTATCGACTACATCCCCCTTATGCCCGTCTATCTCAATCCGATCCCCGACATCAAACGGATTTTTATAGATGATGTACAGCCACGCAAAGATATTGGCAATCGGGTCTTGCAGCGCAATCGCCACCCCGGCCGACACCAAACCAAAGTATGTCGCAAACGATTGTCCCGACTGAAACCAAATACTGATCACCAGCAAAACAGCCATGCCATCACACACATACTGCACCACTTTGTGCCAGCGATAGCGATTGTCCGCATCCTTCATCTGCCGCGCCAGCAACCGTTGCAGCACCGCCCGAATGATCAACATACCGACGACGATCACCACCGTCTGTACCGCCTTCCGCAAAATTTGATAGTTCGGATCAATGCTCAAGTATTGAGTCAAAATTGTTTCGATGGTATCCATAGAGAAGAATTATAAACGACGAGTGGGGATGATGCAGAGCGCGTTTTGTTTCTTCTGTTTTGATTGTGTCGTGATGGGGCTACCGCTATCGAACAAGCTCCGCGCACCACTCGTCACTCGTAGCTCGTCATTCGTCACTCTATTGACGAATGGGGATGATGCAGAGCGCGTTTTTTTTCTGTTTTGATTATGTGGTTATGACAGCATCACCAACCAAGTTGTCCGCGCACCACTCGTCATTCGTCACTCGTAGCTCGTCACTCTTATTTGCGTTACCATCTGCTGTATGCGATGGCGTTCGGTCAGTTTATTTTGTTTGGCGGTGATAATGCGTGTGTCTGCGCTCGGCCGATACGCGACACCAGACGAGGCTTTTTGGCAATTTTTGGGAATGCGGGTGCGCGAAGGGGTACTGGCTGGCGATTGGTCGGCCGTCATTCAAACAGGGCAACCAGGCATCATCACCACCTGGATCGGCGCGGCCGGTATCCAATTGACGCTCTGGCTACGACCGCACACCCACGCCAACCTCGATTGGGCGCATACCCTCGCATGGCTCAGTACCGAAGCGGCCGCGCCCTACCACAATCTCGGTGTCTTCCTCCCCGCCAGCCGCCTCATCACCATCCTGCTCACCAGCCTCGCCATCCTTGTCATCGTCTATCTATTTCAGCGTACCCAGTCGCAAAAAGGCGCATGGCTCGTCGGGCTGCTGCTGGCAATCGATCCGTTTTTGGCCGGTTTATCTGGGCTACTCATCAGCGACGCGCTGCTCGGATTGTGCGTTGTGATCGCTCTGCTGGCGGTGTTGCCGCGTCAACGGCCGTCTACGCGCTTGCTCTTTTTCATCGGCACCATCACCGCCCTCGCTTTTCTCAATAAATTGCCCGGTCTGATTTTGATCGGGTGTGTCCCACTTTTTCTCATCGCCAAAACACCCATTGTTATCAAGACAACAATGCGCGACCTGCTGATATGGGCGATAGGCATTTTGACGGCCGTCACGCTGCTGTTGCCGACCGTTTGGCTCGACCCTGCTCACGTCATCGCCGTCCTCCAGCGCAGCGCCACCATCGAAGTAGGCAAAGTGATACCCACCTTTTTTATGGGCGAAATGACGGCCGATCCGTCTCTCCTCTACTACCCGCTCGCCATTTTATTTCGCCTTTCACCCGTCGTATTGGTCGGCGTGGTCATTGCGCTTTTCAAACGGCCGGTCTCCTTCCGTGCGCTTGGGCTGCTTCTGTTATTTAGCAGCCTGTTTATCTTCGGGCTAGAGCAATCGACGCGCTCGTATGATCGCTATGCGCTGCCGATCATGCTGCTGCTCACCATTGGGGCCGGACTGGGCATCGCGGCCGTTGGCAAAAAGTGGTCGCGCCCGTTGCTATTGTTGGCCGTGGCGTATGCGGTTTTCAATGGAGCGTATCCATTGCTGGCATACAATTGGCTGCTGGGCGGCCGACCGGTAGCCCAGCACATTTTACCCATCGGATGGGGCGAAGTGGAAAGCACGGCCGCCCGTCACATCACCCGCACCGCCCAGCCACCTTACCCGCCCGTTTTCACCGACAATGTCCCGGCCGTTGCCCATTTCTACCCCGGCCCCGTCGTGCCATTGCGCCCCGCTACACAAGGCGATATCACGGCCGACGCATGGCTCATCGTCACGGCCGATCACCCCTTCGCCCCCCAGATGCAGAGCGAGACAATCGCAGTAGGTGGTCAAACGCGCTTGATCGGCAAAATAGAAAACAATGACGCGGCCGCTCCGCTCATCATCAACACAGACACCCCCTGGCAGTTCGTCGATGCGGCGACGATGGCTGGCGGCGGGGTGCGCGTTTTTGATCAGACGATGCTCGTCCGGCTGCTGTGGCTCGATGGCGGCCGTCAAGATTTTACCGTTCACGTCGGCATCACCGACCCCGCTGCACCAGACGACGCACCCGAATATGCGGCCGTCGATGCGCCTCTCGTAGACATCGCCGGACAACCATCACGCGCATGGCAACCGGGCGCAACCAACACCGTCGAACTACTCTTGTCGCTACCCGACACGCTCCCCGAAAAGTATGACGTGCGTGTGTCGCTCTTCACGCTGGCTGGCGGCCGGATCGGTGTCTATGCAGACGATGTTTTTGCAGGGGTGCAAGTCGTTGTCGGCCGCTAGTTGACGAATCTACACGCTCGCCTTATCTTTCCTACTATGGAATCCTATCCCCTCCTTCAAATAGATGCGTTCACAGATCGGCCGTTTGCAGGCAATCCGGCCGCCGTCTGTATTTTGCCCAAACCGCAGACCGACCAATGGATGCAAGCGGTCGCGGCCGAGATGAACCTGTCCGAAACAGCGTTTGTCACACCCCACGCCGATCCATTCAAACGCGCTTGGCAATTGCGTTGGTTCACGCCCGTTAGCGAGGTGCAGCTATGCGGCCATGCGACGCTTGCCACCGCCCACGCGCTCTGGACAGAGGGGTATTTGCGCCCCGACGAATTGGCAAAATTTGACACGTTGAGCGGCCGTCTCACTTGCACCTACGACCAATCAGGCTGGATCACGATGGATTTTCCCGCCTTGGCGTATGAGGAGCTAACGATGCCCGCTGGGCTGCTCGACGCATTGGGTGTAGCCGACGGCCGTTATTTCCGTAATGCTTACAATGAAACACAACACCGTGCCGTCGTCATGCTTGAGCGAGCCGAGCAAGTGCGAGCGTTGCGGCCGGACAGTGGCCGTCTTGCTGCCTTCCCCGCTATGCGTGGCTTGATCGTAACAGCCGAGGGTGATGGACAATTTGATATTGTCAGCCGCTATTTCGCGCCTCTCGTCGGCATTCCCGAAGACCCCGTGACAGGGTCAGCACACTGTTTGCTTTCCCCGATCTGGGCGGCCGAGCTGGGCAAAACAGAGTTGCTCGCCTATCAAGCGTCGGCACGTGGCGGCATTCTCAAACTATCGCTCAACGGTGATCGTGTCGCCTTGCAGGGCCAAGCCGTAACGGTACTAAAAGGAACGTTGGTCGGCTGATGAAGAAAAAAGCACCCCGCAACCGTACATTGACTATTGAGCCAGATGAGGCAGACGCGCTCCTTGACCAAACGATCACGCTTGAGGAAAATGTATCAATTGATGCACTTAAAAATAGTTTGAT
>CALECP010000268.1 GCA_937949915.1 uncultured Anaerolineae bacterium | reverse complement strand
CGTTAGTTTAGAAGCAGGGTTGTATTTTTATGGCAATTTGAGCGTCACAGTCATTCCGATGTCAATCAGCCTGATGTACATACTGAAAGCGTGGAACAAACCGATTATCAGCCAATCATTGACAAAGAAACTTTCAATTTTGACACTTGGTGTTTACCTCATTCATCCTATATTGATCGAAGTGCTAAATTATGTGGGGTATGGCGCGAATGATTACCAACCGATTGTGATGATACCTTTGGTGTCATCCGTCGTCTTTTTAGGATCGCTGGCTATTTCATCGATTATTTATCGTGTGCCATACGCAAAGAGAATCCTCTAAACGGCATTTATCGAGACGGATGCCAACACTCTTTCACGCTTCCAGCGACACAATGCCCAAGCGCAGCGCATGAATGACCGCCTGTGTGCGATCATGGACGTGCAGCTTGCCGATGATATTGCTCACATTGTTTTTGACTGTGCCGACCGCCAAAAATAGCTCGGCCGCAATCTCTTGATTCGTCTTGCCATTTGCCATCAACTGCAAAACGGTACGCTCCCGTTCCGTAAATTGCGCCAGAGCCGCGGCCGACACCGGCCGCACCCCCTGCCGAAAACCAGCCACCACCTTTCCCGCCACTTGCGGATCAAGCCGTGTTTGCCCCGCGGCCGTCTCATGGATAGCCCGTATCAGATCAACACTATCCGTCTCTTTCAACAGATACCCACTCGCCCCAGCCCGGAGCGCATCAAACACCCACTCATCCGCATCATACGTCGTCAGCACCAGCACCCGCACGGCCGGAAAACCCCGCACGATCTGCCGCGTCGCCTCCACCCCCGTCAAGATCGGCATCTTCAAATCGATCAAAACCACATCAGGCGCAAGCTCGGCCGTATACGCCACCGCCTGCTCCCCATTGCTCGCCGTACCCACCACCTCAATCCCGGCCGCATGAGCCAAAATCACCTGCAAACCACGCCGCACCACCTCTTGATCATCACAAATTAGCACACGAATCATGCTGGTATCTCCACCGTTATCATTGTCCCGCTCTCGTCACTCGCCACCTGAAATGTGCCACCCGCCAGCCGCGCCCGTTCGCGCATCCCCAGCAAGCCATAGCCCTCCCGGTTGGCCGTCACATCAAACCCCACACCATCATCTGCAATCGTCAAGCGTAGCACGGCCGGAAGCACATCGACCGTCACCCGCACCACACGCGGCCGCGCATGTCGCTCCACATTGGTCAACGCTTCATCGACAATGCGATACACCACCTGCTCAAGATGGTGGGAAATGGGGCTATTCATGGTCAGCACCATCCGCGCCCCCGTGCTTGCCGCACACGCATCGCACCGTTCTTGCACCGCCCCCATGATGCCCAGATTCTCCACCGGGGAAGCCCGCAACGCGCCAATCGCTCGCCGAGACTCCTCCAGCCCTTGCTTGATCTGCGTGCGAGCGGCCGCCAGCTCCTGCCCGGCCGCCTCCCGATCAAGCGGCAGCAACGTCTGCACCGCCTGCAACTGAATCGCCGTACCAGACAGCGCGTGCGCCAGCGTATCATGCAGTTCACGTGCGATCCGGTTACGCTCCCGGCTGACCACCAATTGCTCCTGCGTCATCGTGTACGCTGCCAACTGCTGGTGCGCCGCCTGCAATTGCGCCTGCTCTCGTCGTTGGGCGCGGGACAGTGCCGCCACCGTCAACGCCAAAATCAGCGTCGTCCCCAACACCACAAACCCCTGCACCGTGTAGTACACCCATTCAAACGCATCACCCGGCAACAGCAACGGCGTAAGCGCATACAGCACCCCCGCCCCCAGCAGCGCAAACAACCCGCGATATTCGTATTGCCAACACGCCAGCACCACTGGCACCGCCCAAAAGATCGCGCCCAACTGGTGCATGTTATTGCCCTCGTACTCGGTGTACACCAGCGATGGCCCAAAAGGGGATGCCGCGACCAACGGCTCAAACGGTACATGGGTTGTTTGAATGATGTCGAATGAGTGCGCCAGCAACGCAAAAGTCAATGCCACGATCAACTGAGTGTGCCGTGCCTGTGTCCAGCGTGGCAGCAAAATGATGAGCAGCACAATGCCGGTCAGCAACGCCATCCACCACCGTTCGATCAATGTCCGGCCGAGAATCACCTGATTCGATGCCAGACCGACCAACACGCCCAAAATCTTGAGCGCAACGGCCGCACGAAAAGTGGTCATCAGCAAGGACGAAGGGGCAATCATCAAACGATTATAGCTGAGTTGTCGCCCCTGTTATCTGCAAATAAATCACCAAGATAAGCAAAGCGATAATCAAGCTCTTGGCAACAGTTGCGCGAAAATGGGTGGGATGGTTGTGGTTGTCGTTTTTCATTCGATTTCTCCGTTACGTTTATTGTCGCGGAGAAGGGATACGGCCGATAGTGTCGGCCGTCATCCTGTCGTATGACTAGAGACACAGCACAATCTCACTTTGGCAGCAGTCCGAACGTACTCAATAGCTCATTGATCACCACCGGCTGCCCTGTTTTAATCGACTCTTGCGCGGCCGCAGCGACCACAATCGACCAGAACCCTTCTTCGGCCGACGCGGCCTTGCTCGCCTGTCCCTCGATCTGATTGACAAACTCAATATGCTCGATGTATGTCGCGCCCTGATGCCCCGAATGCTGGATCAGCTTTGGGTACATCGGCGTGGTCAGGCGGCTCGGCCGATCATCAACCGTCATAATTTCCAGCTTCGTCGGTGCGACTTCGTGCGGCAGAAAATCTTCGTATTCTGTCGTTTTGAGCCGCCCTTCATCCCCGCACACGACAAGCTCTTCATAAAACATCGGCGCGAACATACACAAATTAAAGTTGGCCGTCACCCCGTTTTCGTAGGTCACGATCACCATGCCGTTATCGAGAATGTCTGACTGGCGGCCGTCGTGCGTCAAATCCTTAAAGTTGACTGCCATGCTGCCGACGGCATACGCCGTTTTCGGCCGACTCCCCGCCATCGCATTCATCAAATCGAAGTAATGACAGCACTTCTCTAGCAGCGTATCGCCCGACTGATCGGCGAACTTGTTCCACTGATCTACCTTGTCCAAAAACGGGATGCGATGCTCCATCATGCTTACCGTTTTCACGTCACCAATCGCCTTGCGCTCTAGTACCTCGTGCAGTGCTTCGCTGTATTGTGGTTTGAAGCGATATTGCAGCCCCAACTGGAAGACGGCCGGATAATTTTGCGCCATCAACATGATTTCGTGTGCGTCTGGCACGGTGGTGGCAATCGGTTTTTCGAGCAAAATGTGCTTGCCCGATGCGGCCGCTGGTTTGATCACGTCGATGTGTGTGTGATTGGGCGTACAGATGATCAAGCCATCGACATCGGGGTCGTTACACGCCGCTTCGAGCGAATCGTACACATGCAGTTTCAGACCGGGCTGATAATGTTCTGCCATCTTTTGCGCCACCGCAAGGCTGCGCGGATTAGGGTCGTACATGCCGTGAATGGTGGCGCGGCCTTCCATCAGCGTCACGCGAATATGCTCTTGTCCGATGATGCCAGCCCCGATCAAATTGAAACGGTATTGAGGTTGCGGCCGTGCGACTAGATATTTGTCTTCTTCTTCCAGATATTGAAAGACGGGGTTCATCACGAATGCAGCCCGATTAAATTTGTTGGTCATAATGTGGTCTCAAGTTTTAGGTTAAATACGCGCTTCGCTGGAAACACATATCGTTGGAAATAGTGTGAGCCAATTATAGATGTGATGGGGCTGTTGGTGCTATTGATTTTGGGGCTGTTCGGGTGTAGTTGACGATGAGGAAACCATAGCGCGTTTCCTCATCAGCGCGTTTCCTCATCGTCAATAATGTGTGCTTATTCGGTCACAAAAACGTTGGCAGGTACATCACGGCGATTGTAGTCGGTGTTGTTGGCGATCACGGTCGCTAATGTTTGGCGATAATTGATGCCAAATTGCGCCCGAATTGTGTCGAGCACAGGGTCGTTCTGGTAAAAGAAGCGGTCGCCGTCACGCAAGTCGGTAAATTGCTTTTCCCACATCGCTAATTGCAGTGGGCCAAACTCGGTACCCGCGATATGCGGCTCGGACATCATGCCGGTAAATGCGTCGATGTTGTCCACACTGCCGTAGATGGCGGCGAGACGGGCGGCGAGGGTGGTACGCTGGATCACTTCGACGGGCAGCGATTCGGGGTCGTCGGCCGATACGACATTACCATCCGCATCGATCAATGTCACCACGTCGAGAATGTTGCGATCATTGAGCGGATCGTCCGCATCGATCAACGGGTCATCAGGGAACTCGGCCGTGCTTTCACCCGTCAATTGTGTGAACGAGGTGACACGCGGCAATCCGTACGCTTCGCGCAAATCGTTGTAGTTGGGAATGCCGTGGTCATACGCTCGCAGCATATCGAGAACGCCTAAATCATTGACGAGCGTATAGCAATCGGGCAACAGTTCGCCATCCAAACACGCGGCCGGGTCTTCTGCATTCGGCGCGGGAATTTGGAACAAGACACTGCGGAGTTGGTTGTCGATTGTTTCGTCGTTGGCGTATTGTGCTTCTGAAGCCAGCCCCAGCAACACAGCATCCAAGCCCACTTCTTCTAGCAAATGGGGGCGGCCGAACGCGACATTAAGCGGAATAGCAAACTCGATTTCGTCCCCGTCACGCTCAATCTCGATGCCCGCTTCTTCCAGTTGGGCGAGCTGTGCGGCGGTGTAGTCGGCCGCATCCGCCGCCATCTCAAATTCGCCATGAATCATCGAATGGGCGCGATAGCCGACCGTCGCAAATTCATTCGCTACCGTTGGGTCAACGGTAGCATCATAGCCGGTATAGCGGGGCAGATCGATGCCGAATGCCGGTAAAAACTCGCTGTAGGTGATAAATTGTTGCGTGGCGGCTACGACGCGCCGTGCAATCTCAAATTTGACGTTTTCGGTCAATGTGTCAGACAGTTCAGAGACGATCCGGTTATGCTCACGGGCGAATAGCGTTTGGATGGCGGTTAGACCCAAATTTTCGTTGGCGCGGACATCACCGGCTACCAGCGCGTTGCTCGGATCGACGCGCAGAGGCCCCATCAAATTCATGCTGGGCGCATTGCTTGCGTCGCCTCTTTCAGAGACGCTGGGCAGGTATTGCTCGGCCGACAAAAGCAACTCCGCCTGATTGTTGTCTGGGTTGCCATCGAGCGAGCCGACACGCAGCCAATCGAGCCGTTCGGCCGTTACGCCGTATACTGCCCCGGCATCAAGATATGGGCTGAGTGTGTTGATCTGGTCGCGTGGGGTGGTGCTGCCCGTGCCAGCGGCCGCGGCCGAGCGCGTAAACGCTAGCGCCCCTAAATCGTTCGTGAAATCCTCTAGCGGATCATCTGCATTAAACGGGAATTGCATCATCGGTTCGCTTTCGTCTGTGGCGCGTAGTCCCATCGAATGATCGATAAATTGCCCCCAGACAAACCCCCAATGCGTTACACCGCTTTCGGAAAATAGGTTAAGAGCTTGGTCGTTATAGATGCGATTACTGACGAAGCGTGGGTCAACGGTGAGAGCCATCTCGTCGATGCCATCTGCATAAACTGGGGCTGTGATCCGGCCGTATGGTAAGCCAGCCATGCCGAGCGTCGCATCGGTAAGATTGTTGCCGCTGCCGTCTAGTGTGCGGTAGTCAAGGAATTGGGCCATATCGGCCGATACGTCGTCATCGTTGTTCGTGTCGTCGGCCGTTTCTGTGTCGTCGTTGCGTGGTTGTGTTGTCTCGCTGCGGCGATCTCGCTCTCTGTCACGGCCGCGTCGGCCGTGTGCCATTGCGCTTGGCACAGCGATCAGTGCAATCAGCAGCGATAGCAAGACGAGCATAATGCCACCGTTGATACGGTGACGGTTGATAAAGTTGAACATCATGATTTGCTCCTATGGTGTGTTGTTTGTTGTTGGCCTCAATAGGCGGTTTGTTTCATACAAATCAACGATACCGGGCAAATGTTGTGATTTTGTGGTGGCTGTGTGAGTAGAAAATGATAGGCGCGTTTGAGGTACGGTTTTGCTTGTGTTGTGGAGTGTCTTAAACTTGGCGTTATGATGCCATTTTTTGATGCACGTTTCGAGCAATCTGCGACCCCGTTTTATTTGTATGATGAGCAGGAAATACGGGAGAATGCGCGGCGGTTTTTGGGGGCGTTTGCGTGGCATGAGGGGTTTCGTAACTATTTTGCGGTAAAGGCGACTCCCAATCCGCATATTTTGGGTATTTTGCGGGATGAGGGGATGGGGATGGATTGCAGCAGCACGGCCGAACTGGCATTGACTGCCCGGATCGGGATGGGGGGGGAGGATGTGATGTTTACATCGAACAATACGGCCGCGTCTGATTTTATGCTGGCGCGGGAGATGGGGGCGATTATTAATTTGGACGACGGGGGGCATTTGCCGTTTTTGGCTGAATGCGCGGGTCTGCCCGACCTGATCAGCTTTCGGTATAACCCCGGCCGTCAGAAAACGGGGAATGCGATCATCGGCCGCCCGGAGGAGGCAAAGTTTGGGATGCCGCGTGAGCAGCTTTTTGCGGCATACGCGGCCGCACGGGACGCGGGGGTGACGCGCTTTGGGCTGCATACGATGGTTGCTTCAAATGAGCTGGACAATGCGTACTTTGTGGAGACGGCCGCGCTTCTGTTCGAGTTAGTTGCCTCGCTGACGGCGCAACTAGGCATTCGGTTTGAGTTTGTGAATCTGGGCGGTGGGTTGGGCATCCCGTATCGGCCGAGCCAGCAACCGATTGACCCCCAAATTATTAGCGAAGGCATCAAGCAGGCGTATCAGACGATCATTGTGGCGAACCGGTTGTCGCCGCTCAAATTGTTGATGGAGTGCGGCCGGTATGTGACGGGGCCGCACGGCTATTTGGTGACGCGGGTGCGCCATGTGAAGCGCGCGTTCAAGACGTTTGTGGGGGTAGATGCGAGTATGCACAATTTGATGCGGCCGGGCATGTATGGCGCGTACCATCACATCACCGTGCCAGCGAAGGCGCATCTGCCGCATGATCAAGTGGTTGATGTGACTGGCTCGTTGTGCGAAAACAACGACAAATTTGCGATTGATCGGCCGTTACCGCCCCTAGAAAGGGGGGATGTGTTGGTGATTCACGATACGGGCGCACACGGTCACGCGATGGGCTTTAACTATAATGGCAAGCTGAGATCGGCCGAGTATGTGTTGCGGCCGGATGGCACGATCACGCTCATTCGCCGTGCAGAGACGTTAGATGATTTGTTTGCGACATTGATGAATTGAAAACCCTTATCTTCTCATATTCCAACAGCCTTTCTCTCCAGCAGGGGTTTCAGACGTACCCGATACGTTATTCCAATCAGCTTCAGTACTACGATAAAAATTACCATTTGATATACGAATCACTAAATCATCTTCTAAAACTTCCCAATTACCTATAGCACTTGCTGGTGGAGAATTTTTGATACCGTCTATTTCTGTTACGAGCGTACCATCAGACTTGATGATCATTCTTACAGTAGCCCAATTTTCATTAAGGCAACCCCAATCATAGTTAAACAACCAAGTCCCAATAGGCTTAATTGTGTTAGTTGGATAAGGTGTGTTGATTGGACGAGGGGTGCTGGTTGGAAAAGGCGTATTAGTTGGGCGGATAGTATTAGTTGGAAGAGGCGTATTGATTGGACGGGGCGTATTAGTTGGAAAAGGCGTATTGATTGGACGGATAGTATTTGCTGGAAGAGGCGTATTGGTTGGAAGGGGGGTATAAGTTGGGAAAGGCGTGTAGGTTGGAAGAGGGGTGCTAGTTGGCAGAAGGGTGCTAGTTGGAAGGGGTGTTTTAGTTAAAAGTGGGGCATTGGTTGAAGGTAGGGGAAGTAAATCGTTGATGTTTAATTGTTGCCATACGCTAAGCGCCATTAACATTGTCATTAAAGGCCATATGAGCATGACGAGAACCCCCTTAAACAGCCTTCCAAAACCTGAGGTGGTATTCATACTTAGAATATGTGGGTCTTGAAGCAACAAGGCGATGAAAGAGCAAAATATAAAGAAAAATAAGAAGATAGTGGATAAATGAATGGCAGGTATTTCTTGAAATGCGGGGACGGAA
>CALECP010000267.1 GCA_937949915.1 uncultured Anaerolineae bacterium | reverse complement strand
ACTAACTATCGGCCAACGCTGGAACAAAGAACGATACTTCTTGTCCACCGTTTGTCTCACCAGTAAATTGCCAATAAGGTGCAAACATTTCGCCGCTTTCCATCAACTTGATCGCGGTCTCTTCGTCGAAGAGCGAGGATGCTGTTGGATTGTCTATCCAGTAATAGCGGTGGGCGAGGCTGATCTTGTTAAACGTGATCGATTCTGCGCCATACGGGCCCATATCTCCTTCCATACCACCCATCTTTTCTTCAAACGCCTGCATCTCTTCCATGCTGGGCATTTGGTCGATGTTCATCCAATTGATGACGGGCAAACTGCCTTCTACCGTGTCGATGCTACGGCCGTACACATGGATATTTGCACCTGCTTCTAGTTCGGCCGGGGCATCGGGAATGATCATAGTCAACCCACCAGCAACCACCAATGTGACTGTATCGCCATCTCGTTCGACAATGCCGTTTAGGTTCACATCGCTACTCATCTGCGCCGCCGTTTGCCAACTGGTCAATACCAATCGGCGTGTATCGCCTTCATTGAAAATGTTACCTGTCAACAACACACTACGGTTTTCTTGTGCGATCAATTCGGCGATGAGGCTGTCATCCCCTTCGATGATATAACCATCTGCAAACAACACAGTATGCGTGCCGTCAATAGCCTCATATACCTCAAACCATGTATTGAGCGTGACTTCACTATTGTCTGAGTATTCCCGTTGCCAATGGTTATAGGGCGGTTCCATCATCATCTCATCATCGGGCATATAGTCCATTTCAACGCGGCCGGGATCAGCGATAAAACTGTTCCATGCGTCTTCGGCCGACATCACATCAAACGAACCTACATCCGCATAAGCACTGTTGTATTGATAGTGTAGTCCGACGATATTGCCATCGACATCAAGCGATACGTTCGCACGCGGCCGGTCGATTAAACTCCCATCAATGTATTCCAGCACTTCGATCTCATTGCCATAACGACGGCGCATTTCATGTTCATAGTCCAGTGCATCTAGTTCGTTGAGCTTGTTTGTGACAATTTCGGCCGCTTCGTCAAATGGCAGCTTCTCATCACCGGTGGGCGGCATGTGGCGCATATTTGACATATCGTACATCGACACACTTCCACCATGAAAAGAGAGGCGTGTATTGCCGTCGATCACCACGTACTCATTGGGCATTTCGACCATCATTTCAGCCATTGCGGCCGCTTCTTCCTCTGGGATATTATGCACTTGCTGGTACAAACTGCCTTCTATGCCCAACTGAGCGATGATCGTGTCCATTTCTTCTGTCGTCAATGGGTCTGGCTGCTGATAGATCAATATCTTGCCGCTAGCCGGTGTTTCTGGAAAAGCGGTGTCCAACACCATTTCGGCCGTCAAGCCACTATTAAAATGGGGGGCTGGCATCGACGTTTCTAATTCGTCCAGCTCTAGCTCCTTCAAAATCGACGGCGCGCTTTCGTCCGCCTCCGCGCCTGTGTCTGTCTGCTCGGCCGCTGGCACAGCATCGACGATCCGTTCTTCTGGCACGGCCGCATCATCGGCCGGAACAAAATTGTTGTTGGCAAACATCAGCCATGCCACCAACACAACGGCACCGATGCCCAACAAGCCTACAAGTGAATAAACTGCATTTTTCATTTGTTATTTCCTCACATAATCGCTGCACACACCATACGGCCGTGCCAGCCTTTCGTTTTTATCGCTATCACTAATACGTTGCGAAGGAACAAAAAGTTCCAAATTCACCAACATGAACCTATCGACCATTATAAACCACTGTGTCCGGCCGACTTCTACGTTTACCCGATTGTGTTTATACGCCTAAGTATCCGCATAAATCACATATCCAAACCCCAATAAACACACCATAAAAAATGGTAGATGCCCCACTTTGTCCAGATGGATAGAGAGGATCGCGCCGACCAGCGCGTACACGGCCGCCAAGCCCTCCACCAGCACGATCCAGTCAAACGGCAAGCGATAATCGCCGTTCCCTTTGGGCGTGCGGATAAACGGGTGTTCGCGCTGAAAAAGAAGTGACAGCATAGCGCGGGTCTGGTTGGGCGACATACCGACCACGAGCAAAATGAGTGACGGAATGTGCCAGATGCGCCGTTTCCAATCGCTGTACAGACGCATTTGAGGCAACACAAACAACCCCACTTGTGCGAACGCCGTCAGCCCATACCATGACAGCCAACTGGGCGGCCGTGCATCGAGCAGCAACAGGGGCAACTGCAAAATGAGCAACATCATCAGCAATAAGTTGGCGCAGTAGCGGGACATGGCAAGCAGCGAATAAAGCCGCGCCGTCAGAGGATAATGAGCGGCCGTCAAGATCGGCCGGAAGTAAGTGAGCAAGCATTGCAACGACCCTTTTGCCCACCGTGCTTGCTGGTTTTTGAAAGCGCGAAGGGTGGTAGGCAATTCGGCCGGGGCGGTCACGCTGGGTAAAAACAGGAACTGCCACCCCTGTAACCCGGCGCGGGTACTGAGACATAAATCTTCGCACACCGTTTCTGTCCGCCAACCGCCAGCTTCTTCTAGGCAGGTGCGCCGCCACACCCCGGCCGAGCCATTAAATTTGGGAAACATGCCAGCGCGATGCTGAACTGTTTGCTCCATCAAAAAATGTTGATCGAGCGCAATCGCTTGGGCGTGGGTCAATGAGGAGGCGGCCGCATTTAAGTGCGCCCACCGCGCCTGCAAAAATCCGAGGCGGGGATTGGTGGCAAAATGGGGGATCGTCTGCTGCAAAAAATCGCGGCCGGGTAAAAAATCGGCATCGAAAATAGCGAACAGATCGCCAGTCGCTTGGGCGGTGGCGGCTGCCAGTGCGCCCGCCTTGTAGCCTGTGCGTTGCGGCCGGTGCAAATAGGAGATCGCCACCCCTTGTGCTTGGTGGTGGCGCACACGTTGCGCGGCAAGCTCGGCCGTGCCATCAGTCGAATCATCGATCACTTGGATTTCCACTTTTGCGGCCGGGTAATCGAGGGCGACGGCCGCATCGATCAGCCGTTGTACGACAAATTGCTCATTGTAAATCGGTAGCTGGACGGTGACGCGAGGGAGGTCGATGGGAGCTTGTGGTGATGGCGCGGCCGTTTTGGTGCGGCCGTGCCACCCATACAAAAAGAGTGTGACAGCCCCCAGACAACCATACACAGCCAGCCCCGTCACAACGAGGACGTACAAACGAACCAACCAAACTTCCATACTTTTATCTGTGCAGGATTTTACGGAGTCAGCACCTTTTTGACGCGCTTGTTAAATTTGCTGCGCGGAACAACAACGCGCCGCTCGCACGTTTGGCACACCATGCCAATATCAACCCCGATTCGATCAATTTTCCAGATCAGCCCACCACATGGATGCGTTTTTTTAAGCTGAACCGTGTCACCAATGGCAACCTCGTGTATTATCATGGGTGAAATTATAGTGAGAAGTGGCGCGTATGTCAGCACACCATCGCCCTACGCGCTATACTGACCTTGTTACTTTGTATTTTAGGGCGAAACGGCCATGCGTTGAAACGGGTTGGTGCATCGGCGAAAACTGTTTCGCTCCTACGGAATAAATTATGAAAT
>CALECP010000266.1 GCA_937949915.1 uncultured Anaerolineae bacterium | reverse complement strand
GATGAACGTATTAAACAGGCAAGAGCAAGTGATCGCGGCCGTTCTCTGGAAAGACGCTTGACATTGAGGCGGGCGGGTGTTTCAGAAGCAGACGCAAATTTCCGAAACAATTTACCTTTTCAAGTCGATGAGATATTTCTGATTCAAAATATGTCAGGGCTTTTGATCGGGCATTATTCGGCCGATGGGCAGGAAGCTGATTCTGACTTGATCAGTGCGATGCTCACAGCCATTCGCCAGTTCGCCAATGATGTTTTTATGGATCGGGCAGATACCGAGGATGATAGTGAATTAAACGAAGTCCAATATGGTGATCGTTTGATCATTGTCAAAAGTGGACCAGAATCGTACTGTGCTGTTGCGATCAAGGGAACAGAGCCAGAAGGGGTGCGCGGCCGATTGAAGCAGTTTATCGTCGATCTACATAGCGAACATCGGGCAGAAATGCGCGATTACACAGGCGATCCAACAACGATTTCTGACTTTCAACCCAAATTAGAAGCTTTTGCAGCTCATATCACCAAAAACCCAGAATCCCCTACCACAGGCAAAAGCAATCTAGGTAGCACAATATGGAAAGTGGGATTGGGGATGTCACTATTATCGCTCTTGGTACTATCTGGGTTTATTTTTCAATTATGGTTTAATTTTAAGCTGTTGCCCGTTGCAATGGGTGATGCAACTTATACGAGCGCCATTGTTTCGGAGCTTGCATTGACCGATGTACTGCCACGTGCTGTACCTGTCGATGTTATTGCAGTGCATATCGAGCCTGATGGAGCAAGTCGCTCTTTATTTACAATTGATGAATCTAGTTCTTTATTCGTTTTATCAGAATCGAATGGCTGGATATTGGTGCGTGGCATCGATGGTCAAAAGATGTTACGTGAGGGCTGGGTGCTGCAAGAGCAGATAACCATCACCTTACCAAACGGTCAAATAAGAAATAACTCAAATAATAACGAGGCAGCATCTCAATAGATGAATCACGTGTGATCCATTTGGAACAGGGTCACGACGGAGTGTATATTTTATGAAGACGATACAGAAGAAGGTTTGCATGCTTGGCAGCTTTGCTGTGGGCAAAACCAGCATGGTCAAGCGATTTGTCGAAGGCCGCTTTGATGATCGCTATCTGAGTACAATTGGTGTAAAAATTTCGCGGCGCAAGGTTGCTGTTGCAGAAGATTCTTTGAGCTTGATCGTATGGGATCTTGCCGGTGGCGATGAATTTTTGCGAACAAATACAAGTTATCTACGCGGTGCGGCCGGTTGTCTCATCGTGTGTGATCTGACACGGCCGCAAACAGTACGCTCTATCGATCAATACGCGGAACAAATGCTATCAGCCAACCCGGCGGCAAAAATCATTATCGTGGGCAACAAAGCCGATCTCGTCGATGAAATTCAAGTAAGTAAGGAAGATTTACAAGCCGTCAGTCAAAGTTTATCCAGTTGCCCTGTCTATTTAACCAGTGCGAAATCGGGCATCAATGTGTCAGATGCGTTCAAATCGTTGGCAGAAAATATCATAAATGGGTCATTGGAGAATTAAGAATGAGTGGACAAAACCTACGCGATGCTGTCCACAAACGATTGTCTCAAAACTTTGCTTACGCACGGATAGCTGCCGATCTCGTGATTCAGGAAACATCTGACAATTTCAATTTGATCTTGCAATCAAAGCCGGAAAAGATATACACAGGCGTGCTGCTGACTGAGTTGTTTTGGGAATTTATTGGTGCAGAAAATTATTTGGAAAAAATACGCCAAGACCCATTTCGATCTTACAAAATAGAGCGTATCAATCGCCATAACCCACGAAACGACAAAACGGTTTACCTTAATCTACAACTTTCTCCTCTGGAAGAAGATGATTTTCTTCTACTGATAGAAGATGACTCGGAGTTCGGTCAACTGGAGCAAACATTGGTGCAAGAGCGCAATGAGCTACGTCTTGCCCAGCAGCAATTAGCAACTGCGAATTTTCGGCTGCGCCAACTTGATCATCTCAAATCACTCTTCTTCTCAATGGCAGCGCATGATCTACGGTCTCCTTTGATGGTCATTCATGGTTATGCTGATCTTATTCACTATTTGGTTAATGAAGACTTACCAAATGAGCTTTTACTAAACAAGATAGATGCAAACAGCACTTTAGCGGAGGTGAATGATTATCTAGATGTCATTCGTGTCCAAACGAGTTGGCTAGAAAACATCATTCACAATTTGATCGATCTCAATTGTATCGACGGGGATAAGCTGCATTTGGATGTGGTAGAGCGCGATCTCAATGATTTTGTGAATGAGACGGTAGACATTATGCGGCCGATGGCGAAGTTAAACACACTAACCCTGGTAGCCAACATCCCTGAAACGACCAATATCGTCTCTATCGACCCACAGCGCGTTGGGCAGATATTGCAAAATCTGATCGGTAATGCAATTAAATATACGCCGGAAGGGGGCGAAATTCATGTGACAGTCCGGCCGGACATCGAAAATGGTGTTGATGTAGCGATCATCGACAACGGCCGAGGCATGACCGAAACGCAATTGGAGAACGTCTTTCAATTGTACTATCGGACAGATGATGCGAGACGGAGTGATATTCGAGGCAGCGGGTTAGGCTTATTTATTGTTCGCACATTGGTCGAAGCACATAAAGGCCGTGTCGATGTAAAAAGCGCTTTGGGCGAAGGTTCGGCATTTAGTTTTTGGCTACCATACGCTGCGCCTGCCAAAGATACCTAGTCACATTTGGCTCATCCCATTTTCTTCACTTGCCACCACAGCGACGGAATCCGCTTCAATTTACCCCATTGCGATACAAATGCACGGCGGCTGAATACATCATAATCATGTGCTTCAATATCCTCCAAGATAGCGCTGTATAACGTGGCGGCGGCCGCAATCGCAAGACGGCCGTCCTTGTCTAACATCGCAATCCCTGGTGATGCTTCATGGTAAAGTTGACGATTGCGCTCGATCTGGAAGCGCATAAAGTCGCGCCATGCGTCGTCTACAATCCCTTGCTCAAAATGTGTCTTTGTAATGCCAAACTGATCGAGTTCATCTTGTGGCAAATAAACCCGTGCCATCGACCAATCTTGCCCCACATCTCGCAAGATATTTGTCATTTGCAGCGCAACCCCCAGCTTGATCGCGTAGTATGTTGCTTTCGGGTTATCGAAACCGATAATGTGCATACTCATCAACCCCACTGTAGAAGCAACCCCATACGCATAATCGGCTAATTCTGAAAAAGTGTTGTACTGCGTATGGTTAATGTCTGTCGCCACGCCATCGATCAACTGAGCGATAAACCGCGCCGGAATATCAAAATGACAGCGCGTATGTGACCATGCAACGGCGACTAAATCATCTTTCGGGAAAACACCATCGAGCGCACGGTGCTTCCATGCCGCCAAATTTTGTTCACGATGGTCGCCCGGTGTATCTACGATGTCATCTGTAATGCGGCAAAACGCATACAAAGCCCGGACAGCCCGGCGTTTGGCAATGGGTAGCATAGCAGATGCGATGTAGAACGATTTGCTGTTTTCGGCCGTTATCTGCCGACATGCTTCATAAGCTGTTTCCAGTAATTGATCGTCTTGGATAGAAACGGCCGGGGTAGCCTGATAGGTCTCATACGCCCGTTGGAGTAATGCGTGTTCCCATGATGAATCTAAATGTAATGCCATTGTCAGTTTCTCCAATTATTTTTGACCACTTTTTCAGGATAAGCCCAGAATGCACTGAGTATAACGACAAGAAAGTGATTGTGTCAATAACTTGTCCAGCTTTAGGCAAAAAATCATTTACATTTCATTGACAGAATCGGCATATTATTGTATAAATCAAGGATTGTGGTTCAGATTTGTGCCGTCATAAATATCGTTAAGCTCAACCCAGAAACGGCAACGTATGAGCTTGCTGGAGTTACTTTGCATGAAGCAAAACGGGAAAAACAATAACGCAACATTTAATCTCAAAGCGGTTGTCCAAGAGACAGGTCTAAAGGCGGACACATTACGTGCTTGGGAGCGTCGCTATGGATTACCGAACCCAGCACGCACGACTGGTGGTCATCGCCTCTATTCACAAACAGACATCGACATGCTGAAATGGATGATTGCGCGGCAGAGCGAAGGGCTAAGTATCAGCCGTGCGGTCAATTTGTGGACACAACTAAAGGACAACGACAAAAACCCTTTGTTGGAAATGCCACTTGTCGCGCCATCTGACCGCCCGGCCGTCCTGTCAACAGGGACAACGCTCATTCATCTGCGCGATGCGTGGGTCAATGCTTGTACCGAATTTGATGAGCAAAAAGCGGAAAATATGCTGTCACAAGCATTGGCCATGTACCCACCAGAAACTGTTTGCATCGAATTTTTGCAGCGTGGGCTGGCTGAAATCGGCATGGGCTGGTACGAAGGCAAAATCACCGCCCAGCAAGAGCATTTTGCATCCGCATTGGCGATGCGCCGTCTGGAAGCGATGGTCGCATCGACACCACCCCCGACGCGAGTCGGCCGTATTTTGATCGGTTGTGCGCCCGAAGAAGAGCATACCTTTTCCTCCCTGCTCCTTGCCCTGTTGTTACGGCGGCGCGGTTGGGAAGCACTCTATCTGGGTGCAAATGTACCATTGGCACGAGTCGAGGCGACCATTGCCGCGGCCGACCCCAAACTGGTGATCATGACAGCTCAAACCCTCTACACGGCCGCGACACTGTTCCACATGGCAGAAGTGTTGCAGAGAGAAGGCGTACCATTGGCATTCGGCGGATTGGTGTTCAGCAGCATGAAATCGTTGCGAAACCGCATACCCGGTCACTTCTTGGGCGGCACATTAGAAGATGCGCCCAGCGTCGTCGAATCATTGATCAACTCGCCACGTGACTATGCCGAAGCGGTCTATGCAACAGAAACGTACCAAGCAGCTTTGGTCAACTTCCTAGAGCGGCAAGCCCGTCTCGAATCAGTTGTGTGGGAGCTAATGGCAGATGTTGATGTGCGGCCGAACTACCTCGCCCGTGCCAACCGCGATCTGTCTCGCAGCATCGTCGCCGCCCTCACGCTGGGCGACATCCAGTTGATCGGCCATGATATGCACTGGATCGAAGGGATGCTGATGAATTATCACTACCGAATGCCAAAAGATGCGCTATACACCTACGTGGGCGCGTATCATCAAGCGGCTCAAGAAACGCTGGGCGAAAAAGGTGATATGATCAGCGATTGGCTAAAAGCGGTTTTGGAAACAAATTAAAAATAAGAGATAAAGTAGAAAACTATGCGCGTTATTATTACAGGTGGTACAGGCATGATCGGCCGCGCTTTGGCGGCCGAACTAACCGAACAATACGAAGTGGTTGTGCTGAGTCGCAACCCCGACAACCACAGCGGCCGTTTGCCTAGCGGTGTCAAAATCGAACAATGGGATGCCCGCTCCGATAACGGCTGGGGACATCTGGCTGATGGGGCTTACGCTATCATCAATCTCGCTGGTGCAGATATTGCCGCCAAACGGTGGTCAAAAGATCGCAAAGAGATAATCCGCGACAGCCGCGTTCACGCAGGGCAAGCGGTGACGGCCGCCATCTCAAAAGCAAAGGTAAAACCACAGGTGCTGATCCAAGCGTCTGCTATCGGCTTTTATGGCACAGAAAATGCGAATCGTGTGCTGGACGAAACCTCTCCGGCCGGGTCTGACTTTTTGGCAGACGTGGTACAGGCGTGGGAATCATCATCGGCCGGTGTCAGCAAAATCGGTGTGCGCCATGTCGTCGCTCGCATCGGTATTGTCCTCAGCACAGAAGGTGGCGCGTTGCCCAAGTTGGTCAAACCATTTGAATTTTTGGCGGGTGGCCCATTAGGCAATGGCGAACAATGGATGTCGTGGATTCACATTGAAGATACCGTCCGCGCACTCTGTCACTTGCTGCAAGATCAAACGGCCGCAGGTATCTACAACATCACCGCCCCCCACCCTATACAAAACGCCGTGATGGCAGAAAACATCGGCAACATCCTCTCAAAACCCGGTCTTGTCCCCGCTCCCGCGCTTGCGCTCAAAGTGGCGTTGGGCGAAATGGCAACATTGGTGGTCGATGGGCAGCGCGTGGTGCCAAAACGATTGCTCAAACAACGGTTTATGTTCCGCTACACCGACATCGAAACGGCGTTGCGACAGCTTTTATGATAGTTGCATTTAGAATGTAACGTAGGCAATAGGCAGTTAGCCTAATCAATGTTATTCTGACCGACAGGTAATGTTATGAATAAGCAGGAATTAGCACACACACTTGCAATCAAGGAAGAATGGCTCGATAAGTTGGACGGGTTGCCAGATACGGCCGTCTATGTGCGTGATGAGTTGGTAGATGTCGTTTCGATGCTTTGCAAACGGATTCGGCCGCACACCAGCGATAGCCCCACATACGACAAAGACGGACATCTCTGGATCGGCTTCGCGCCATGATTCGATCCCCCGAACAACGGTATGCAGACGAGCGTCATCAATCGTTTGCATTTGCGGGTGACGCACACAGCCCAGCCGCACTGATGGTGCATGGGTTCACCGGCACGCCATCGGAGCTATATCCCCTCGGTCTCACACTCAATCAATTAGGCTGGTCAACAGCGTGTGATTTGCTGCCCGGTTTCGGCCGCAACATCGACAAATTAGCGGAAGTCTCGCACGAAAGCTGGCTGCAAACGGTGCGCGACCATTGGCAGACGGTACAACCGACACAACAACCATCTGTGCTGATCGGCTATTCGGCCGGAGGCGCAATCGCCACCTATATCGCGTCCGAATTTCCCCCCGACTACCTCATTTTAATCGCTCCTTTCTCGCGCATCAATCACCCACTCGAAAGCCTGATTCCATTCGCCCACTACCTCAAATCGGACTATCTGCCCTACGAAGATGCTGATTTTACAGACCCCGATATGCGCGAAGGGCTGAGAAAAATGGTGGAGGATGGCGTGGACATCGACGACCCGACCGTGCATGAAGTGATTCGCACCTCGATCAAGCTGCCGATGTCGGCCGTCAACCAACTGCGCTATGTGGGGCAAAAAGCGATCAAGGCTGCCCCCCTGGTACGTTGTCCGGTGCTGATCATTCAGGGTGCAGATGACCCTGTTGTAACAAAAGACACAACCCGCGCCTTTGTCACCCAGTTTGGCGGCATGATTTCGTACCATGAAATGCCGGGCGATCACCACGTTGCCCATCAACCTAAAAATTCATTAGAGCTCATTGTCAATTTTGTCCGTTCCGGTGGATAATTGGGTGCATGAAGCACATTTCCTTTTTCCTCACAACATTGATTTTTATTCTTTCGCTGGCTGCTTGTGGTGGTGGTCAATCGCCAACGGCCGCAACGCTCACCTTTAACTCACAACTTGATAATGCTGTCCAGACCGCGACATGGTATCCGGCTGAGACCGAGAGTGCGCCGCCTGTGTTGCTCTTGCATATGCTGGGCAGCAACCGTGCGGTATGGCAAGAGTTTGCCGGTCAGCTAAACACGGCCGGGTATGCTGTGCTTGCGCTCGATTTGCGGGGGCATGGTGACAGTGCGGGTGAGCGTGACTGGTCGGCTGTGGCGGCCGATGTATCGCAAGCATTCGATTTGATGTTGACGCAACCGGGTGTCAATGCAGACAAAGCGGCGATCATCGGGGGCAGCATCGGGGCCAATCTCGCCATTGTAGAGGCGGCCGCAAATCCGGCCGTGCAAACCATCGCCCTGCTCTCCCCCGGACTCGACTACGAAGGTGTGATGACGGCCGAAGCGATGGCACAAATCGGCGACCGCCCCGTTCTCATCGTCAATAGCAATGATGACACACAAGCTGTTTTTGATGGGTTCACGCTTGGCGATCTTGCCATCCACGAAAACTCTCGCGTCTCCCAAATGATCGATTCTGGTCACGGCACAAACATGCTGACCGCCAACCCCGATACGGCGAACTTGTTGGTTGAATGGCTTGATATACAGTTGAGGTAGAGGGGGGAGATAGAGATAGAGACAAGACGTGTCTGGCATCTATCGTTGACCAAATCTTCTCTCTATCTCTATCTCAAGACTCTATCTTCTTCACTACATCCATCAGCACAGTATCTTCTGTTTCCATCACGAGACGGCCGACAGGTTTCAGCAGGGTATCGCCGTGTAGGGTGAGCTGGCAATGTTGCAAAATGGTGGGGATGATGAGGCGCATTTCCATCATGGCGAAGGTGTCGCCGATACATTTGCGGGGGCCTGAAATAAAGGGCTGGTACGCATATTTGTGGTGCGTCGTAGGGGTGGCAAAGCGGCCGGGGTCAAATTTTTCTGGCTTGTCCCAGTAGCGCGAACTATGGTGGAGGCCGCGAATGTTGAGGGCGAACTTTGTTCCGGCCGGAATGTGATAGCCGCCAAATTGATCATCTTCGGCCGCTTCCCGAATGGTGAGATAGGCGGCCGGATAAACGCGCATCGTCTCTTGAATCAATTGGTTGGTATACGGCATCTGGTCGAGATCGGCGAGGGTGATGGGGCGGCCGTCCAGCATACGACTTACTTCTTCACGCACGGCCGTTTCGATGACCGGTTGCTGCGAAAGCGTGTACAGCGCCCACAACAATGTCATCGCCGTCGTCTCGTGTCCAGCAAAAACGATACTGAGCATCTCGTGTAACAGATCATTGGGCGTAAATTGATGATCGCTATCCTCCAGACGAGCGGCGATCAACATATCGAGCAAATCCCCTTGCGGTTCACCAGACGCATACCGTTTTTCGATGATGTCGCGCAAGATCGCTTGGCGGGTCTGTTCGGCCGCTTTCACCTCTTTGTTGTGCGGGGTGGGCATCCAAAGTGGAATCGGCACAATCGCGGCCAATGTCTTGAAACTATGGTCGGACACTGTCTCAAAACAATGTTGTAGCAAGTCTGTCTCGCGGATGTCGGCACTGAACATCGTCCGGCCGATAATTCGCATCGTCAGGGCTTTCATCTGCGCTCTGAGATCGACGGCCGTTCCCCATTGCGCCATCAACTGCTTCGTCTGTGTCACCATCTCATCTGCAAACCCGGCGATCTGCTTGCGATGAAAGGCTGGCTGAAGCAACCGTCGCCGCCATAGCCAATCTGCATACGTGGGCGCGGTAAAAACGGTGAACGCGCCATCCATTCGTTCCGGGTTGAGTAGACGACTTTCACGCGGGTACTGTCGTGCTTTCGTTTTGAAAATATGCTCAAACCAATCTGCGTCTGTGACAACCCAAAATTGGCGCGGCCCAAATTGAACACGCACCACCGGGGCGATCTCGCCTGTCTCAATCCAAAAATCGAGCGCATTCTGGCGAAAATTAGCAAAGTCATGCAGAAAGGGAATACCGTCAGTGCGTTGCGGTGGCAGAGAAGATGTTTGCATACCCAGAGTATAGACAACTTTGTGGTTGTGAGGGGC
>CALECP010000265.1 GCA_937949915.1 uncultured Anaerolineae bacterium | reverse complement strand
CTTCAAGGAATAAATTATCCTGTTTTATGCATCTGTACCAGTGGCACAAGTTAGAATACTGGACAACTATTTCTTTGTAACAATCTTAGTTTGACAACGTTAGATTAAACAGAGTCGCAAAATTTTGCGGCTCTACGTTTGGGTTTTGGCAAAATAGTGTTGGATGATGTTTGTGTGCAGGTCAAAGGCGGCTTTGACGGGGGATGTGACGACAACGCGCTCCAGCACTTCTTGATTGTTGATGAAAGGGGGAAGTTGCGCGGCCGTCATCGGTGGCACAATGCCAAACACACATACATGCACCCCATTGGGCGTACTCTCTGTGCAGTAATGGGTGACGGCCGCCATATCTACTTGTATGTTCGCCTCTTCATACGCCTCACGCACGGCCGCTTGTTGCCACGTCTCCCCCGCGTCGATAAAGCCTCCCGGTATCGCCAGCTTACCATACGTTGCCGAATCACTACGCCGAATCAACAGCAATCCATCATCAACCGGCAGCAGCAGCAAAGCGACTGGCAACGGATTAAGATAACTGATACGACGACAGTTGGGACAAGTACGCGGCCAATCAAGATGACCATAATAATTACCACAATAAGCACAATGAGAATTTTTCACGTATAGCATCACCATCATTGTATCTCGGTATCTCGTTTGAGGTGTTAATTGGGAGGCAAAACATCACGCTTCACAATGCTGTGATGATAAAAACGAAACTGATTGACCAAAGCATTGAAAAACGGCCGATATTCTATGCTATCTTGAGAAACAAGTTATTATCAGATAAACTGTCTATCATGCACTATCCCCCTACTCGAAAGTAACAATTGTATAGAATCAGAAATGAGCAATGCAAGGGAAAAACAAGGAAGATGAAAAAGACAAAAAACGACACTACTTTTAGCACACTAAAAAGAAGCTTGGAAGGTTATCTCTACCTTGCCCCCACATTGATTATTCTAGGACTATTCGTCTACTACCCAATCGTCAGCACATTTAGAATGAGCCTGACACGGGTTGCGCCGTTTGGCGGCAAGGTGATCGATGTCGGTGGGGCCAACTATATGCGGTTGTGGACTGAGTTTACCGAGCGGGGAGAGTATTATGAAAACATCAAAGTATCCTTGCTCTTTATGCTCGGCACTGTGCCAACCGGCATCATCATCGCAGTCGGATTAGCGATTTTGCTTTCATACCCGCTTGCTCGTTTATCATGGCTGCACCGCTTGTTGATTTTCGTCCCCATCGTCATTAGTAGTGCGGTCACAGGCGTTATCTTCCGCTGGATGTACAACCCGGTGACAGGGTATGTCAATCATTGGCTGAGTCTGATCGGCGTGGAAGGGTTTGATTGGCTTACATCTAAAGACACGGCACTCTATGCTGTTATTTTTGCAGTCGTTTGGCGACAGCTTGGGTTCAACGTCATTATTGCACTGGCAGGGGTGCAGAATATCGATGCAAGCTACTATGAAGCGGCAAAGGTCGATGGGGCGAGTGTTTGGCATCGTATTCGGCATGTTACGCTGCCCTTGCTCTCACCCACGCTCTTTTTCTTGGCGATCATCAACGTGATCAACAGCCTCCAAACATTCGGCGAAATCAACATTCTGACCGATGGCGGCCCCGGACAGTCCACGACGAACATGGTGTATGCTGTCTTTGTCGATGCGTTTGTTGGCACACCGTTTCGCGGCTATGCCTCGGCACAAGCGTATGTGCTGGCTTTCCTGATTGTGGTTATATCGATCATTCAATTTAGTGGTCTCGGCCGAAAGGTGCATTACTCATGAGCAAAGCAGAAACAACACACAAAGGGCGCAAAATCGTCTGGACAGACATTGGAATGCAACTGCTGCTCCTCACAATCGGGCTGCTGATCTCATTGCCGATCATCATCGCCGTTTTGACCAGCTTCAAATCATTACAGGATATTTCTGCAAATCCGACGAGCTTTTTCCCCCGCGAATGGACGCTACGCAACTATCAAACGGCATGGAACGCGACACCGTTCGGCCGATACTTGATCAACAGCGCGATCCAATCAGGCACGATTGTGATCTGCCAAGTGATCTTTAGCATCATGGCCGCCTTCGCCTTTACCTTCCTCGAATTCCCCGGCAAAAAGATTTTGTTTGGCTTGATGCTGGGCAGCCTGATGATTCCATTCCAACTGACGTTTATCCCTAATTTCGTTTTGATCAGCGAATGGGGGCTTGCCAATACCTACGCGGGGCTGACGTTGCCGTTTCTAGCCAGTGCGTTTGGTATCTTTATGTTGCGGCAATTTTTTATGTCGCTACCCAAAGAGCTACATGACGCAGCACGGATTGATGGCGCGTCTAACTTCCGCTTTTTATGGCAGGTCGTTGTGCCGCTCAGTGGCGGCGCGATCAGCGCGTTTGGCATTTTCGCTTTTCTCGGCGCGTGGAGCCAATACCTATGGCCGCTTGTGATCACAAACGATTCGTCGATGCGAACAATTCAAATCGGCATTCGCTACTTCTTGTTTGACCAAGAGCGCGGCACAGATTGGGGCGCACTGATGGCAGGGGCTGTGATCGTTCTTTTGCCTACCCTCGTCCTCTTCCTCATCGCCCAACGCCAACTGGTCAAAGGGATTGCGATGTCTGGATTGAAAGGGTAACAAGGACACGGCAAGCCGTGTCCCTACGGTACAATATCAACCTGTGTAAGCCGTATTACGTCTACTAAAATCAAAAACTGTTCTACTATATAACCTTTGGTTTTGGCGCAACCTAATGTGTCAAACCAAATCAACCTTCAGGAGAAGAAAACAATGAAACCTAAGATGTGGTTAAAATTTATTTGTTTAATGCTCTTGCTTGTCTTCACGGTTGTCGCGTGCGGGGGTGAAGAGACCCCGGCCGATGATGACATGGCGGCAACGGCCGAAGCACCAGCAGAAGCTGAACCAGAACCAACCGAAGAGCCGATGGAAGACCCAACGGCCGAGCCAGAGCCAGAAACTGAACCAGCAGAGGAAGAGCCAGCAGAAGCGGCCGTTAACCCAGATGCGGTCACGCTCGAATTTTGGCACGCGATGGGCGGCGAATTGGGCGAAGTGGTCGATGAGCTGGTCGGCCGATTCAACGACAGCCAAAGCGACATCGTGGTAAACGCCACCTACCAAGGCTCTTACGACGACACATACAATGCGTTCCTCGCGTCGATGGAAACGGCCACAGAGCCAAACATCATCCAAAATTTCGACCTCGCGTCGCAAACGATGATCGATACAGGTCGTCTGATTCCAGCGCATGAATTGATGGCGGCCGATAGCTACGATGGCAGCGTCTTCTTGCCTGCTGTTGCCGACTATTATTCCAATGCAGAAGGCATGGTGGCGATGGCGTTCAATAGCTCGACACCGATTTTGTACTACAACGAAGCGATGTTGGCAGAAGCGGGTGTTGAACCACCGGCCGAAGGCACAAGCTGGTCGTTCAGCGAAATGATGGCGGCGTGTGATGCGATCCAAGCAAGCGGCGTGGTTGAAAGCTGCCTCGCACTCGGTCAAGTCGGCTGGTTCTTCGAGCAGATTTTGGCCAACAGTGGCGGCATGTATTACGACAACAACAACGGCCGCACCGGCCGAGCCAGCGAAGTGATGTTCAATCAAGGTGTTGCTGTCGAAGTGTTCGACTTCCTCACCGGCCTCGTTGCCAACGGCTATTCGCCCAACTTAGGCAACACGTGGACAGATACAGACGCGGTCTTCTTTGCGGGCGAAGCAGCGATGATTTTTGATTCGACCTCTGGCGCACGTGGGATGCAAGATGGCTCTGAATTTGAAGTCGGCACGATGTTTATTCCGTATGCGGACAGCGCAGGCGACCGCAACGGTGTGATCATCGGTGGTGCGGCTCTCTGGTTGATCGACTCGCCAGAAGATGAGAAAGATGCGGCCGCATGGCAGTTCATGAAGTTCATGGCAGAAGAAGCGCAACAAGTGACCTGGCACACAGGCACAGGCTACTTCCCCGTGCGGACAGACATTAGCGGCAACGCTGATCTCAACACATTCTGGGACGAAAACCCGAACTTTGTGACCGCCATCGACCAATTGGAAACGACAAAAACACGTCTCGACGATGGCAGCATCAACTACGCTGTGTTGGGCGGCCGAGCAGGCCCCGCACCCGCCATTCGACGCAACATTGTGGAAGCGTACAGTGCCGTTCTCGATGATGGCATGACCGCGCAGGAAGCACTCGATATTGCGGCCGATAAAGCGAATCAAGAGCTGACTGATTACAACGCATTCTTCGCAGATGGCGACGATGCGAACACAGGCAGCACGATGACAGAAGCCGCAGCCGCAGCGCCAATCGACATGTCTGGCATCGAAGACGCAACGCTTGAGTTCTGGCACGCGATGGGCGGCGAACTGGGTGAAGTGGTTGACGAATTGGTTGCGCGTTTCAACGACAGCCAAGATACCGTGACTGTCAATGCGACCTACCAAGGCTCGTATGACGACACCTATAATGCGCTATTGGCAGCGATGGAAACAGGCACTGCGCCAAATATCATCCAAAACTTTGACCTTGCCTCACAGACGATGATCGATACCGGCTTGCTCGTGCCAGCGCATGAGTTAATGGCGGCCGATGGCTTCGATTCGAGCGTCTTTGTTCCGGCCGTGGCTGACTATTATTCAGACGACACAGGCGGCATGGTGGCGATGGCGTTCAACAGTTCGACCCCGATTCTGTACTACAACGAACAGATGTTGGCAGAGGCAGGTGTTGAACCACCGGCCGAAGGCACAAGCTGGTCGTTCAGCGAAATGTTGGCAGCGTGTGACGCGATTCAAGAGAGCGGCGTGGTCGAAAGCTGTATCGCACTCGGTCAAGTGGGCTGGTTCTTCGAGCAGATTTTGGCCAACAGTGGCGGCCTCTATTACGACAACGACAACGGCCGAACCGGTCGCGCCACAGAGGTTGTCTTCAACAGTGGCACAGGTGTCGAAGTATTCGACTTCTTGAGCGGTCTCGTTGCAGACGGATACTCGCCGAACTTGGGCAACACATGGACAGATACGGACGCTGTTTTCTTCGCGGGTGAAGCGGCGATGGTCTTTGACTCGACCTCGGGCGCACGCGGAATGCAAGATGGTGCAGATTTTGAAGTCGGCACGATGTTTATCCCGTATGCGGACAGCGCGGGCGACCGCAGTGGTGTCGTTATCGGCGGCGCGGCGTTATGGCTGCTCGATGCTGAGGAAGAGAATACCAATTCGGCCGCGTGGCAGTTCATGAAGTTTATGGCGGGTGAAGCGCAACAAGTGACATGGCACACCGGCACAGGCTACTTCCCCGTGCGGACAGACATCAGCGACAATGCTGACCTCAACGCATTCTGGGACGAAAACCCGAACTTTGTGACAGCGATCAACCAGCTTGAAACGAGTAAATCACGTCTTGATGATGGCTCGTTGAACTATGCGGCTCTCGGCGGCCGCGCAGGGCCAGCCCCTGCCATTCGTCGCCTTGTTGTGGAAGCGTACAGCGCGGTTCTCGACGATGACATGACGGCACAGGAAGCGCTTGATATTGCAGCCGAAAAAGCGAATCAAGAGTTGACTGATTACAACGCATTCTTTGAATAAGAACGCACACTCCAATCGTCGTAATCGTAGGGGCATGGCTTGCCATGCCCCACAAGCGATTCGCGCCCATCACCATGCGTTGAAACGCATGGCTACCGGTGTGCCGAAACGGCACATAGGAAAACCCGTTAAAACGGGTTCGGGGTGATTTGATACCTGACCCCCGTAGGGACATGGCGAGCCATGTCTCTAC
>CALECP010000264.1 GCA_937949915.1 uncultured Anaerolineae bacterium | reverse complement strand
ATAGCGATCACCAGTTGATGATGGCTTTGGCGAATGTCGTTGACAGTACGGCCGATCAAGTCAGGATGATCGTTAACTTTCATGTCGCCAATTCGCATTGTCTTGTCGAGTTGATACAGCATTTGATCCCAAAATTCGGCCGCGTCAGGGTCAAGCATTTGGGTAGCCACAGTAAACCCACCCATAATGTTAGGCGAAATCACCCTGTCTGCTCCAGCCAGATAAAGCGTGTGCATATTCTGCTCATCCATCGCACTAGCAACGATCCGCAGCTTGTCATTGCCCAGCCGCCGCGCCATATCCCGTGAGCCAAGAATGATGGTGGTATTGTCCCGGTCATCTGGCATAGCAGCCACCACACCAGCGGCGCGATGGACTCCGGCCGCACGTAGTTGTTGCTCGTCGGTCGGGTCTTCCTGCATGTACAGTACGCCCGTTTCATCCGCCAGTTCTGCTATGCTCATGTTCTCTTCTATCGACAGATCAACCTCGTCTAAATGACTGTAATGGCGCTGTCTCTTATCGACATACACTTCGTGCATCCATAGCAGGGTGCGTTTCAATTTGGCTTCATCTGCTTCGATAATAACAAAAGTCTGGTTGCGGCGAGCGAACTCTTTGGCCGCCCGTGTTCCTAAAATATCCCCGCCACATACGATGATATGATCGGTCAAATCTGCTATTTTTTTCATGCGTCGCTCCAAGCGTTTGCGTTCGATTTTGGCTTGCTGCCCATCGAAAATGACGGCCGCGACTGTCGATAATGCGTACCCGGCCAGCCCGATGGCGATCAGTGTAAAAAAGATGGCGAAAGTGCGTCCGGCCGGGGTTTGAGGCGATAGATCGCCATAGCCGACAGTGGTGATGGTGATAATCGTGACGTACAGGGCTTCGGCTATCGTCCACCCTTCCAGCCGTGCATAGACGGCCGTGCCAAGCAAAATAAGCAGGATAAATGGCACGATGAAAACGAGCAGCCCTGTCCGGCCGAGCTGTTTCAACGAGTTACCAAAAATACCCAAAATCGCGGTCAGATAAGTCATGTCTGTAGTTTAGCAGTTTTTGATGTCGTCGTGTTTATAGCTGACTGTAATCGTTTTTGAGAATGGCAATAGTTTGAGGCAAGCCCTGTCTTTCAAGCGTCTGGAGAAAGTCGTCGATTGACATCGGTGGGTTCTGTAATGCCGCACGTTGTCCCCGTAAAGCACGATAAACCATTTCTTTATCAAAGCGTATGAGTTCAACGATAAACGAGTCGGGATGCTGCGGAACGATATTGTGTAAAGCCAAGTAATCTGACGGGAAATCGCCCAGATTAAATGTAACAATCTTGTCAGCGTTGCTATGTGCGGCCGCCGCCAAGACATGCCGATCATTCTCGTCTGGTAGTATGAGGGCGGGGATCAAATGCTCGTATCCAGAGACGAGCGCATCGCCAGCGTGTTGATCCATCATTTCTCTTGTACGCTCAACCCTTTCTCGGCTCAATTCGGGTCGGTTTCTCAGCAGGTTTTCAACCCATTCCTCATGGATTTTTGCTGACCATTTTGCCTGAAACAGTCCATGCACGGCGAGACGCATCAAGAGGTCGCGCAATGGAGCAGGATACAAGACACAAGCATCGAGAATTGCAATTTGCCTTGCCAACTCAATATCCCATATTGGTCGCTTGTGCGTCGCGTGTTAATTTGTCTAAGATCGCTATGCGTTTGGTAAACATCTCTTTTTTGTACGCTAACAAATCTTGCACATGAATGCGACGATGTGTGCCAACCTTTTTGAATCGAATTTCGCCTTCCTCAAGCAAACTGATGAGATACGGCCGTGACACATTGAGCATATCGGCCGCTTGCTGTGTCGTCACTTCTTGATCATTTGGAACGAGGACAACTTTTTGCCCTTCTGCCCAATGATGGCACGCTTCGAGCAACATCTCTTGAAACACGGTCGGCAAAATAATCACTGTACCGTTATCTGCTTCGATTTTGACTGGCTGCTTTGTCTGAAATTGCTTGCAAAGCGCATCAAATGAATGTTCTTTTTCTACGTCAAGAAAGTAAGTTTTGAGCTTAGTCATAACAACATGATATATCCAAACGAAATAAACGCAACAAGTGCAACAAACGAAATAAACGCATCACTTCTTATAGGCGCATCGCCCATGCACGGCCGCCATGCGGCACACGCACCCTCTCCACATTGCCGCGATCTGCGAGGGTGATGTAGAGCGTCCGGCCGTCCACTCCACCAAACGCTACATTGGTCGGTTTCTGCCCCGTCAGCTCAATCTCATCTAGCACAACCCCATCCGGTGACAAACAGACAATTGTGCCTTTGCCATAGCGGGTCACGTACAAATTACCCGCCACATCACAACGCATTCCATCTAGCCCAAAATCATCAAACTGGATGAGCAACCGTTTGTTATCAATCGTCCCAGCGGCCGTCAAATCATACGCCCACACACGCCGCTGCACCGATTCGTTGACATACAGTGTGCGCTCGTCATAGCTCACTTCGATGCCGTTGGTCGTTCCCATCCCGCTTTCCAGCAGTGTCACCGTACCATCGGGCAAAATGCGCCACACGTTGCCCGTGTCATCACCCCAGTTGGGGTCGCTGGCAAACACAATATCATTGCCACTGATCGCAATGTCGTTCGGCTGATTCATGCGCGGTTCGTGCGCGTATACCGTCAGGGTACGGCTTGCCATCTCGACACGCCAAATGTTGTGGTGTACATAGTCGGCGATCAGCATATCACCTGCCCGATTGAAGCGAATGCCATTGCCAATACTGCCATCTGGTAGCTCGATGAAAATTTCACCGTCTCCGTTAGGCGCAATCCGGCCGATAGTGTGCGGCCGTGCATAATTAACCGCGTACAAGTGACCAAATCGATCCACGGCCGGGCCTTCGATGCCAGATGTAAATGTATGAGGGCGTGTCAACTGTTCCGTTTTCATGTTGTGATCATAGCGGTTACACGTTGTTTGCAAAGTGCCGTTTCTCTAATGAACGGCTGACAAGCAAACTGCTATAATTGGCACATCACAAAACATTTGGAGGCAAACATGTCTGTTCAGGAAACAAAAGCACGGGTCAAAAGCAATGTTTGGAAGGCGATAGCCCAATCAAAGCTCGATTTAGCCGGGTTGCCAGAGGCGACACTCGATCAATTGGTCGATGTGGTGTCCGATGCGGCATTGGTTGAGATCGATCACGAAATGGGCGAGCTAGATAAGCAATTTATGGCAGAAGAAGCGGCCGTCGATAAAGAGCGTGTTCTGTGGCAGGGGCGGCCGTTTCTCTCTATCGTCACCCATTACCGGCTGACCAATGAGCGCATCCGCATTACACAAGGATTGGTGAGCAAGCGACGTACCGATCTCGAATTGGTGAAGATACAAGAGCTTAATCAGACACAAAAAGCGAGCGAACGCATGATCAATGTGGGCGACATCATCATTCGCAGCCACGACAAAGTAAACCCGCTAATCGTGCTAGAAAATGTGGCAGACGTACAACGGGTGCATGAGATTTTGCGCCGTGCGATGCTCGATGCACGGGAAGAGGCTAACTTTTCATACCGTGAGGAAATGTGAGCGTTGTTGACTACACGGCCGAACAAAAAGCGGCCGCCAACGGCATCGAAATCGCGTGGGATGCGTTCGGCAATCCCGATCATCCTGCCCTGCTGCTGATCGCGGGTCTCGGTGTCCAGTTAACAGATTGGGACGCGCTCTTTTGCCGCGATCTAGCCGCGCACGGACTGTATGTGATCCGGTTCGATAACCGGGACATCGGCCGCTCCACTGGCTACGACGATCATGGACGGCCGAACGTAAGCACCTATGTCAATGGCTACCTGAGCAAAACACCTATCGAAGCCCCCTACACATTGCACGACATGGCGGCCGATACAGTCGGCTTGCTCGACGCGATTGGCATTGAGCAAGCGCACATCGTCGGCGTGTCGATGGGCGGCATGATCGCGCAATTGGTCGCCATCGAACACCCAGAGCGCGTATCCACTCTCACCCTGATCATGACATCCTCCGGCGAATACGATTTGCCCGGCCCACACTGGAAATTAGCCCTTCCACGCATTCGACGGCCGTTTCCCCAGGGAGACGATGCAACCGTCAAGCATATCGTCGGTGTGCTGGTGGCGATGAACGGCTCCGTACACGCCACACGAGAAGCCCAATTGACAAAACAGTTGCGCGATGGCATGGCACGAAACCTGCACCCCGATGGCAAAGAACGGCAGCTATGGGCGATTAGCGGCACGGCCGGACGACGGGACGCGCTGGGCTATCTCACCATGCCCACACTCGTCATTCATGGCGACGAAGACCCGCTCATCCCACTCGCTTGTGGCATCGATCTTGCCAGCGCAATCCCAGAGGCAAAATTAGTGATTATCGAAGGGTTAGGGCATTGTTTACCGCCCTCTATTTCGGCGCAAATGATGCGCGAGATCACCCAATTGGCAGGGGTACGGCCGTTAGATGGATTACCGCAAACGGGTTGAGTTCGGCCGGAACTGGCATCCTGCCCGTTATCGTGTATTGCCCTATTTTGAGCATGAAAAAAAGCACATCACACCGGGCAAACGGGTGCTCGATCTCGGTTGTGCCAACGGCTGGAACATGAGCCGCTTTGGGCAATATGGGGTCGATGCGATTGGGCTTGAGCCAAACGGTGTGACTGTTCGCCACGCGCTCGAACATGGCAGCGTGACGCAGGCGGACGGGCTGATTTTGCCGTTCGCAGACGGCGCGTTCGACGTGATTTATGTCCAGCATGTGCTACACCATATCGGGGATATCGCGGCCGCCTTGCGCGAGATCGGCCGTTGTTTGCGGCCGGGCGGTTGCCTCTTTTTGGTCGAAACGGTAGAGGACAACCCGATCATTCGCTGGGGACGGCGACTGTATCCAAGCTGGATGGGGGACGAAGTAAACGCACCGTTTTACTTTGCCGAATTGCGGCGCGATTTAGCCCGATTTGGCTTTGATGTGACACACGCCGAACAATACAGCATCGCATTCTGGTTATGGGAAACGGTACGCGATCAAGCGGTGTGGCTAGAAGCGATCACACCCTTATTCGTGAAGTTAGAAGAAAAATTACAGACGATTTTTAACAGACAGTCGGCGCACTGTTTTTATGTAGCACATCGCCGTAGGGACATGGATCGCCATGTCCCTACGGCGGTGCTGGGGCGTGTGTGAACGGCACATTTTCACTCGG
>CALECP010000263.1 GCA_937949915.1 uncultured Anaerolineae bacterium | reverse complement strand
TGACATACTGATCTACTGAAACACTGAAAAACTGTGCATCACGATGCGGCCGCTTGTTTTTGATATACTGGCGGCTATGGATGAACCATTAAATGCAAACCTGTTAGAAGATGCGCTGGCGGCGTTGCCCGGTTGGGTGCTAGAGGAAAACAAGCTGGTGAAGCAGTTTAAGTTTGCCGACTTTGCACGGGCGATGGGGTGGATGATGTGTGCCGCCATCGAGATCGAGAAGCTGGGGCATCACCCAGAATGGATCAATGTGTATGATCGCGTATTGGTGGCGTTGACGACGCATAGCGCGGGACATCGAGTGACGGTGAAGGATGTGCAGTTGGCGAAAATTTTAGACGGCATCGGCGGAGATGTGCCAGATGACGGATGAGCATGATGCGGCGACTGTTTTTTTAATCGGGGCGGGGCCGGGCGATCTTGATCTGATCACGATGCGCGGGCTGACGTTGTTGCAAACGGCCGATGTGGTGGTGCATGATCGATTGGTTGCACCTGAGCTGGTGGCGCAAGCACGGCCGGACGCGCTGATCATCAACGTCGGCAAAGCCCCATCGAAACGCCGCTTCCCGCAAGCTGAAATCAATCGCATTCTGGTAGAACATGGCACGGCCGGAAAGCGCGTCGCCCGTCTCAAAGGCGGCGATCCATTTGTGTATGGGCTGGGCAGTGAAGAAGGCGCGGCACTGGATGCGGCCGGAATTGCCTACGAAGTGGTGCCAGGTGTGAGCAGTGTGATCGCTGCCCCGGCGTATGCGGGTATCCCGATCACGCATCGGGGGTTGGCTTCGTCGGTGTGTGTACTGTCTGGGCATGATTTGAAAGATGCCGTATGGCAACAATTACCGCGCACAGGGACGATTGTGGTGCTGATGGGGATTGGCAAGCTGGCGCAAATTGTGACGATGGTGCAGGAGGTACGAGCGGCCGAAACGCCAATCGCCCTCATTCGATCTGGCACGACAGCAGGGCAGACCGTTGTTACCGGTACACTGGCGAACATCGTCGAACGAGCGGCCGCCATCGCGCCGCCAGCCATGATAGTGATCGGGGAAGTGGTGACATTACGGGAGCAGTTGGCATGGTTTGCGGGGGCAGGCACGGCCGCTTGGTTTGACCCCGCGCAACCAATCAGCCACAATAACGTATAGATTGCAAGAAGATAGGATAGACGAATGGAATCGATCATTATATTGCTGATGTGCGCGTTTCGATTAGCCCCGCTTTTTCTGGCGGCTAATATCATGTCGCGCAAATATCGCTCGTCGCTTGGCGGGTTTATGCTGGGGCTGTTTCTTGGTTGGATCGGGGTGATCATCGCCGCTTTTTGGCCAGATGGACAACTACAAGCAACGGCATGGGAAAATACCCGCGCCCAACAAATGCAGCTCCCCGAACCGACGATTATCGACGACATTCATTTCACCCCGTCTGCACATGAACCGGAATATGTAGAAGCGGAGATCATTCCGGCCGCTCGTTATAACGAAGCAGGCGAGAAAGTTGACCGGGTATGCGCCTATTGTGACGAAGTTGTGCCAAAGACGGCGATGTATTGTTATTCCTGCGGAAAATTACTAGACACCTATTGATCGGCATCTAGCCAGAGCAAGACGGCCGTGATCAACGTTAGCACGATCATGCTCATCGGTTGTGTCATCACGTCATATCTGACGGCCGCTACACACACCACCAACACCCCATAAATCCATACAATCGTGCTGCCCACACGCATTTGCTGGGGGCCGCCTCGCCCATTATCGACCTGTGATTTGAGCCACAGTAGCAAGACGAGAACGGCTATTGTGACAGGGCGAGGCAAATATGTTGCTGTGACGATGAGCAGGAGGAGTGCGATCAGAAACGATACAGCCCCTTTTAGTGTAAAGTGAATACGCTGGCGACGGAGCAAGACGGTGAGCGCGGCCGTGGTCACACCCATCGGCACCGTGAGCAAAAGCGGCGCGTTTTGTGCCATCAGCCACAGCACCATCATCGTGCCAAAGTAGCCCGTCCACGCATAGACGGGAATCACCCAACTACGGTCGGTACGCTCTTGCCACATCGAAAAAAGCGTGTAAATGAGGAGGGGCGTGAACAAAATCGGCAGCCCAAATTGAGGTTGCAAGAGCCATCTGTATCCTATTTGGTATAGATAGCCCACGATGAGAGGCAGCGCGGCGAAAACGATGGCAATGGGTAGTTCGCTGGCAGAAAATTGCAGACGGCCGAATGCGTTCCAATGGATGTGTGCCATTTCTCTGGCCGACTGGCGAATAAACAGGACGAAAAAGAGCGCGACCAAGACGAGCAGCCAGCGTGGTGAGGGGAAGCCCCAAATATACAGCTTGAACAACCCCGCCACACTGACGGCCGTCATCGCCAACACCTGCCCCATGTACGCGCCCATCAGCGTCAGGTACAGACGCGGCCGAAAACGGCCGACCCCTCTTTCTGTCCATAGCGTACTCGGTCTCGAATAATATGCCGCGCCCACAAGCACAGGGACAAGCAGCGTTATGGCGATGTACAACAGCCATGTTGTTTGGGTGGCTTGATAGGTGGGGGCGGCCGACCAGAAAAGCACGGGCAATAGCCACGCGACTGTCAAAATGAGACTGATCACGAGCAAGATGATGCGTAGCACTTTGGCGGCCGTCCAATTGCTCGTGCCATCGCGCAGCAGTGTGATCATGCCATCTTCAAGCAGCATCTGACGTGTCCATTGGCGTATCTGTTCCGGCCGTACAAAGGCACGTTGTAATGCGAGCAATGTCACATTGGTTGCGGTCGCTGCTTCCGGCTCTGGCTGCTGCTCTGGAAAAATTCGGCCGCCATCCTCCACACCCAGCGCAGCATAATACCCCGCCCGTAAAAGTCCATTCGCCTCCTCCAACAATACCATGCCATCATATTCGACCAATATCTCGATGATCGCAATCAACAACGCTCGCTGTTCCGGCGCAATTTTTGTTTTGCCATACTCCCAATTATGAATGGTCACGCCTGAGTAGCCATAATCCCCTAACTTTTCACCCAATAATTCGCCCAGCCTTTTTTGAGACAGCCTACCACCTCGCAAGTGTGGCGAGGTGCATTTTTCCCGATGTTGCTTCAATAATGTGCCAAATTCGCTCATTTTGCCTATTTAACCCCTATTTTAAGTGATGCTTAAGCGATTTTAAGCGTTTCGGTAACGACTTAAACCCCTCACTATGCCATTCTAATCAGCGAATCGATTCAACGCAATCTACAAAAACGAGCGCGTTGAAGGGTCTTCGAGGAGAGCTAACGCTCGGGCGCGCCCGCTTTCAACGAGTTCCATTCTCTTGGAGTGAAACTCATGATCCAGACAACGGTTCGCAAACATCTGTATTTGTTCGTGGTTACGGCCGCGATTGTCGCCTCAACCATCATCGCTTCCCCTGCTTTTGCCAGCGCGGTCGGCACCGGTGGTGTCACAGGCAGCTAACAGACAACAGCATAGTATAGAAAGAATGAGAGGGTGTAACAGCCCTCTCATTTTGTTGAAAAATCGCACTGTATCGGCGTAATCGGCACGATGGTATACGTTGTTTGTGCTTGGTCACGGCCGAACGGGTTGCGCCCCACATCCGAAAAAGCGGCCGTAGCCAACGGTGCGCCCAAGCACGACAATTGGTTGTAGGGTGTTTGCGCCAGAGTCGCCTCACGCATCACCAAATGCGTCACCCCCCGCGCTTGCAAATTATCATCTAGCACCGCCAAAAACAGAGCCAGCCGCTCCTCTGGTGGCGCATCGACCTGATACCAATAGCGGCCGATGTCGGCCGACACAAACGGCCGAGGCAGCACCGCCCCCGTTCGCAAATCAGTAAAAATAACGGCATCAGACGGCAACGTTTCGTCTAGCCATTTGCCCGTCTCGTATCCGGCCGCATAGTGTGTCAGCGTATCGTCAAACAGCGACCAAGAGAGTGCGCCGGGGAACAAAATGACGGCCGCATAGACAGCCATCGCCGCCACACCCGCACCCTGCACCAGCAGCAGCCCAGACAGCCAGCGCTGCCCCCGCACCCGCGCCCCATGCACCACCGCCAACGCCGCCCACAAGTAAGGCTCAACAAAAAAGCGGGGGGTTAATTGGTTGGTCGCTACCATGATGATCGTCGTTAGCAACGCGAGCAATAACAGGGAGCGGGTGTAGGTGTTGCGCCAATCGGCCGTCAGCAAGGCGACTGTACCGATGCCCAGCGCACTGGTGAGCGCGGCCGGGCTTGTCACCCCGATCAGGCGCACCGGAAACAAAAGATAATCCTGCCATGTCACCACACCTGTCTCGTACTCGCGCAAATGCTCCGCAAACGATGCACCCAGCACATTGTCCGGCGTGAGCCAATTGTGCAAAAAAGGGGAGAGCGGATCGCCATAAAAAAGATAGTTGCGTAGCCACACACCGCCAGCCAGCAGCCCGACAGACCCGGCCGCGATCAGCAATGCGATCAGCGTTTGCCGTTTGCGCCACGCGACCCACACGCCGACCAACATAACGATGCCGCCCGTCATAATCGACGGATATTTGCAGCCGATGGCGAATGCGGCCGTGCCAAAAGCGAGCCAGTATGTGCGCGTGCCTGCTTTGCCCGGTTGCTGATGGGCGTGTAAAAGCACGACGAGCGCAAGCGTGGTGGCGGCGAATGGTAGGTATTGCGGTTTTTGGTTGGGGATGAGAAACAGCAACACGGGTGATGTGACGACGAGCAAGCGGCCGAGCGTGACATGGCTGGGATGCGCGACTGTTTTGACGGCGACGAGCATGATGATCAGCCCTGCGTATTGGGTGACTGCGCCCAGGCTGCTTGTCCCGGCCGCCAATCCCAGCAAGTTGATCATTTCGCCGAGGCCGATGAGGTGAGCGTGTAGCCAGTCGAGGCGCACGGTGGCGGCCGTGTTTGCCAGCCAGTCGAGCGGCACACCCAAATGATAATCGAACGAATCGCCGTCGGTGGCGGGGGCGACGGCTGCCAAAAAGAGTGCGCTGAGAATGATACCTGTGACCAAGTGCGCCCAACGCTGGCGGCCGTGCGTGAACGGCCGTGCCTGTGGTAGATTCTTCGCGTAGCGAACCGAGACGGGGAGCAAGGATGCCATTTCCCAAACACCACAGATGACCAGTAGCGCGGCGATGGCACGGAGTAGCGGGAGATGCAGTTGGTGCGTGAGGGCGAGGGTGTGGATGAGGGCGGCCGTGCTGCCGATGGCGACGATGAACCCGGCCGCTTGTTCGATGGCGGGTGCTTGCTTACCGGCTACTCGGCGGCCGACAAAGATGAACCCGGCGGTGATCAAAACGCTGGCGACGGCCGCCAGCATGGGGTGGATCAGGTAATCGGTAAGCAACGTTCGTAGAGACGCAAAATCTTACGTCTTGGTTTTGGAAGGTAGAGACGCAAAATCTTGCGTCTCGGTTTTACAAGGTAGAGACGTAAAATCTTACGTCTCTTTTTTATGAAGAAAGAGACACAAAATCTTGTGTCTCTACGGGTTATCCGCCGTAAACGTCTTCGTAATCTTTCATCGACGCTTCGACGACGCGACGGGCATGTTCGTGACCGTAGATGCTCAGGATTTGAGCGCGGTTTTCTTCACCGGGAACGAGCTTGTACGTGGTGAAATAATGCTCCAGTCGTTCGATGAGGCGGGGCGGGAAGTCGGAGATGTCGTTGATCAATCCCCATACTTGGTCATTGGTGAGGATGGCAACGATTTTGTCGTCTGCTTCGCCATCGTCGAGCATTTGCAGCCCGCCGACAACCCGCGCTTTGAGAATCACTTCGGAGCGGTCGATGGGGCGTTCGCTGAAGACACAAATATCGAGCGGGTCGCCGTCTCCTTTGGTTGCACCGGGCATCAGGTCGCGGACGCGATCATGGCAGTAGGTGCGTGGCACAAAGCCGTACAGTGTGGGCGGGACAGAGGATGAGCGTTGCGGCCGGTCTACCATCAGGTACCCGGTCATTTTGTCTACTTCGTATTTAACGGAGTCGAACGGGGTGATCTCGATGAAAGCGTGGACAACTTCGGGCGCTTCTGGCCCGATTTCAAGACCGTGCCACGGGTGCGGCCGGTAGCGATAAAATGGTTTTGGAAATGTCATATAGTTTGTTCCGATTAGGTGGCAATGGTATCAGTTTGTACAAACGGGACAAGGGTGTGCATTCTGGTGGCACGGTTTTTCAGTGTTTCAGTCAATCAGTTGGTCAGTTTGGTTTTCAGCACCAAAATAGCGCATTTCACCTGCATTTGCGGCCGACTGATTTACTGACAAACTGAAATACTGAAAGTCTCCTGTTGATTTTTCATGTATCATCGTAAGAATGAAGCAGATACTCATAGTTGACGATGAACAGACGATTCGGGAAGTGGTGGCGCTTTACCTGAAGCGCGATGGGTTTGAGGTAAACCATGCGACAACTGGCCCCGAGGCGATCACGGCCGTGACTGCCCGGCCGCCCGATTTGATCATCCTAGATGTGATGTTGCCCGGTTTTGACGGCTTCGAGGTGCTGCGGCGCATTCGCAATGATCTGCGCTCTGATGTGCCGGTGATTATGCTGACGGCGCGGGGACAAGAGATTGAGCGTATTTTGGGGCTAGAGGCTGGTGCGGATGATTATGTGACGAAGCCGTTTTCGCCACAGGAGGTGGTGGCCCGGGCGAAGGCGATTTTGCGGCGTATGGGCAAGGCGGAGGAAGAGACGGCCGTCGATAAGCCGATTGTGCTGACCGATCTTGAAGTTGATCCCAAATACCATCGCGTTGTCGTGCGTGGGGATGAGATCAAATTGACTGCCACCGAGTTCAATCTGCTGCTTTTCTTGGTCAATCATCCCGGTCAGGTGTTTAGCCGTGACCAATTGCTTGAAAAAGTGTGGGGATTTAACGAATATGTTGATCCGAGTACGGTGACTGTTCACATGCGCCGTCTGCGCGAAAAGTTAGAAGTAGACCCCGGCAATCCACACTGGTTACAGACGATTTGGGGTGTTGGCTACAAATTTGTTGTCAACGATAAAGGATAGATTATGAGCGTTATTTCTGTTCCGTCTCGCAAAGCAAAGTTCGATTGGCCGACATTGGCGTTGCCGCTGCTGGGTGTGACGGCGAGTTTGGTCATTTCGGCCGCGCTGTTCAACTTTTGGCTCGATATGTCACCTGCGACGGTGTGGCCGATGGTACGGCCGTTTGGTCAGGTTGCGTTGATCACCAATGCGGTCGGGATTGGGCTGTACTATCTCTCATGGTTTTATAGTCGCTCGGTACGCATTACGTTGTTCATCACGGCGTTGCTCGTGGGTGCGCTTACGTTGATCAATGGGTACTTTGCGGGGCAAGTGATGTTTATCAATCTTGATCCAATTGTGCTGAAAGATACGGCGATCATGTTGATTTTTGCGACGGTGATTTCGCTGGCGTTTAACTTGATGGGGCATTCGCGCATGGTGCGGAATTTGCATCGGTTACACCAATCGGCCGTGCAGATCGGGGCTGGCAACCTGCATGTGCGGACAGAGGTAGACGGCCGGGACGAGATCGCCCAACTCGGTTCACAGTTTAACCAGATGGCGCATAATTTGGAGCAAGCGGAAGAAGAACGCGCTCAACTGGAAAAGATGCGGCGTGACTTGATCGCGTGGGTTTCGCACGACCTGCGGACACCGCTCACCAGCATCCGCGCCATTGTCGAAGCTCTGAATGACGGTCTTGTAACGGACGAAGCAGACACAAAACGGTACTACAACACGATTTTGCAGGATATTACCGGGTTGAATAATTTGATCAATGAACTGTTTGAGATGGCGCAGCTAGAGGCAGGGAAAACAGACTTTCCGTTGTCGCCATCCAGCATCAGCGATGTGATTCATTTGTCGGCCGACTCGCTGCGGCCGGTGGCGATGCAAAACAACATCACGATTCGGGAAGAGGTCGCGGCCGACATCGATCCGGTGTGCGCCAATGTGGAAAAGCTCGGCCGTGTCCTCAACAATATCATCAGCAATGCGCTGAAATACACGCCAGAAGGCGGCACCATTACGGTCGCTGCCACCCGCATCAAGCAAATGGCTACCATTTCGATCAGTGACACAGGTGCGGGGTTTGATCCGGCCGATATTCCCTATCTATTCGACCAATTTTACCGAGGGGACAATGCACGCGGCCGTACCAAAAGCGGCAGTGCAGGGCTGGGTCTTGCTATCGCCCGAAGCATTGTCCACGCACATGGTGGCACTATTGAAGCGAGCAATAATGTCGATGGTGGGGCGACTATTACTTTTACGATTCCGGCTGTTTGCTGACTTTTGTAGCGTTCTTGCGCGAGCGTTTTATATTAAATCGTCTCGTCGGCCGCTACTTCTTTTCTTGTTTTTGTTTTCGATTGTTATTTTCTATGGGGATAGTCAGATTAAACCGCGCCCCGCCACCTTTGGCATCATCGACCCAAATCCGGCCGCCGTGTGCCTCCACTGTCAGCGCACAGAACGCCAAGCCTAGCCCCATCCCATTGGCACGTGCATCAGGCGATTGATAGTACTTATCGAAGATCGCTTCGCGGAACGCTTTGCGAACGCCCGGCCCTTGGTCGCTGACAGAGACTCTTATCTTCTTTTTCGAGTGAGATACGGCCGTCAGAGAAATAGTTTGCCCCGGTTCACTAAACTTGAGCGCGTTGTCCATCAAATTTAGCATCACGCGCTCGATCATGTCACGATTGACAGAGACAAATGGCAAATCGGATGACGCATCAATATGCAGCGCAACCTGTTTTGTTTCTAGTCGTGCTTGCATAATCCCTTCCAGAGAGGTGAGCATCGCCTGTATATCTACGACTTCGCGCTCAGTTACAATGGGTGCTCCAGACGCTCTATCAGCTTCTAGGCGATTGATGTCTAACAACGAATGAATAAGATGACGTAACCATTGACTGCTGCGTGTCGCAATATCGTGCATCACGGCCGCTATCGATCCCTCCTCCTCTGGCAACTCCTCCTCTAGTAGCTCTAGGCTACTCATAATGTTCGAAAGCGGGTTTTTGAGATCGTGAAGCAGCATCATTGTCAAATCATCACGCATTTTCTCCAGTACCACCTGCTGCGAAATGTCTCGATACATCCATTGAACCGCATTATTTGCCATCTGCTTTACATGTAGCTCCACCGGGATGCTACCGCCATCACCCGACATTACTTTTGTTGTTGTGATATAAGCATCTTCTGGATTGTCCACAATCTGTTCTAAAATCTGTGCAAGCAATGTATCTTGATGAATGCTATCGATATTTTCACCCATCAATTGATGTTCTGTGTATCGTACCAATTTTTCTGCACTATCATTGACCAGATCGATTTTTCCCTTGGTGTCTGTAATAAAAATCGGCGTTATGCTTTCCTTCAACCATTGTCGTTGACGAATTTCTTCCTCTTCCAACTGCTGAAAAGAGAGCGCGCGACTCAATGCGCTGCTGGCGATATTGGCAAACTGGATCAATGTATCTAGGTCATGTTGATTAAATTGACCCGACAATGGGTTGATCGCTTGTACCGTTCCCCATACGCGCCCTTCTGCCCGTAGTGGAGCGCAGATCATCGCTTTTGTTTGTAGACCTGTCCGCTCGTCACCCGCTTTGGAAAAGCGCTCGTCGTTTTCAGTATCATTGACGAGCGCAGCTTTGTCATATTTCATCACCCAGCCAGAGATACCCGTATCTTGATGCAGGCGTAACCCCTTAATTTGATTGGCCCCATCCCCTTCCGCGTAATGAAAGACCAATTCATCTATATCGGCAATAGCAATAGAAACAGAAACAACATTGAACAAATGCTGCATGTGATCAAGTATGTGCCCTAGTACATTGTCATGTTCTGTAACGGCGTTGAGGTCTTCGATAGCGATATTGAACTTTTTGGCATCGTTTAATTGCCGTTGAGCGATGCTAAATAATTGTGTGTTTTCAAGGGTGATCGCCAGTTGTGTACCGATGTCTCCTATTAAATTGTAACCATCGCTTGTGAATTGTGCTTTTCCTAGTTTGGTGATGGTGAGTGCGCCTATCGGCCGTTCCCCGATCAAAAGAGGCGTACATAACGCGGAGTATAAGGCTGTGTCTTTCGGCCGTGTTGGGGCTGTGCGCCATCGTGCGTCTGCCAATGAATCAGAAACCTGTAGCGTTTGTTTCTCATCCAGCGATTGCTGCACAACCCCACTTTGCATCACTTCGTCCAAACAGTGAGAAATCTCCACTTTTTCGACATGTTCCCCCTGGCACCACCAGTACGAATGAGGGTGCTGATGTTTATCTACCAGCACGATGCCAGAAAAATCCCCTTGCAATTCGGCCGTCACCGCCCGCAAAACAGGGGGGAGCAGCACGTCTACGCTTTGCCTTTCTGCCTCTGCCTTTCGCAACATATTGGTAATTGCGTAGAGCGTTGGCAAATGGTTTGCGGAAACCGATGTATGAACTGTATCGCCTGTGACTTGTTTTGTAGTCGCACCATCCATAATGAGAGACTATTTATTCAACGAACCTATATTATTCTACCTAGCTTTAAGCATACCACACTATGCAGAATCCATACCGAATTTTTTGCACTATATCTGTTCATAATAACTATTTTGCCTACGTTTATTAACGTAGCGCACTATAACGTATCCTGAACGCAGGGTAGGCGGATTGGACGAGAGGCAAGATATTTCATACTGTCATCGTATCTTTTATAGAAGGAGTTCTCAATGCGACAAATCACATTTATTAGTATCATTTGTATCATCGGCTTGCTCGCTGGCATCGTTGGTGTAGGGGCTGCCATTATGCCCACACTGCCAGCCCCCAAGCCACAAACGGCCGTCCCCCTAACAGAACCGGCCGCTGAAAAAACAAGCACAACCACCCACTTTGCCACCAGCGAATTTGCGCCCATCATGTACGGCATCAACTTTATCAACGAAGTCGAACACCCCGCCTCGCAAGACCGCCTGACGAAAGCGCGGACGACATTGGCGGCATGGGATCGCTTTCCCATTTATTGGCACAATGTGGAGCGCACACCGGGACAATACGACTGGTCGGCCGTCGATCAGGCTGTACTGGCTGACCTGCAAAACGGCTTTCTCATCGATGCGATTTTGATGGGCATTCCCCAATTTTATTTCGATGGCGGCCGGGCTGTTCCTAGCTCGCTCAACGCACCGATTTTTACCGATGGCAGCGACACACCGGGGGACGGCAAGCAGATCAACCCAGATAACAAATGGGCGACGTATGTGCATAATGCCGTCAAACGGTATTCGCCGTATGGCACATGGGCGACCGCACACGGGCTGCCCGACGGCGCAGGCATCACGCATTGGGAGATTTGGAACGAGCCAGATTTGCCTAGCTTCTGGAGCGGCTCGACGGCCGAATATGCCCGTCTGCTCAAAGTCGCCTATTATGCCGCCCGTGTCGCCAATCCCTCGGCCGACATTATGTTTGGGGCAACCGCCAACAACCACGCCTATCCCCTGTCTGAATTTTATGCGAACGTGATGGCCCAGCTAGACACAGACCCGGCCGCCCCGGCCGAAGGGTACTATCACACCGCCATGGCCACCCACTCCTACCATTACGCCTGGGCAAGCTGGTACCACGTAGACCGCACCAAGCGGGTGATGGCACAATATGGCATCGATCACCCCATCTGGCTCAACGAATCGGGCATTCCGCTATGGGACGACTATCCCGGCTCGAACTGGGACCCGAACAGCCCCCATCGCGGCTCAGTCGATGAGCAAGCTGACTACATGGTGCAATCCGCTTTTTATGCGCTGTACGCTGGTGCGACCGGCTACTTCCATTTTCAAATGTATGATGGCTGCGGCAACCAACCGGCCGGAACAGATTTTCCGCCGCACAATGGCAACCTGTGTACGGCCGATGGATCATTGACCACCGACAACAACCTCGCTTGCTATGGCGATGCGTTTGGGCTATTCCGCAACGAGACAGACGCGATGTGCTTCACCCAACATCCCGAACCGGGGACAGCACGGCCGCAATTAGAAACATACCAATTTTTGACCCAATATCTGCAAGGCGTGGTGCCGTTGAGCTGGGCGCGGCAGTGCGCCAAATTTGATGAAAGCGGCAACATGATCGCGCAAGATGATCAGGTATGGATTTCGTTTTACCGGCCGGACACCAACCAGCGCATCATGGCTGTCTGGTCGTGCAAGGATGACCAAAACGTAGAAGCGATCATTCCGCCGATTGACGCAGAAGGCGCACGGTTGTTTACGCCACAGGGCGAATTGCAGCCGATTCAGGCGGGGGCAGATGGCAACTATCATTTGACACTGCCGCCAGCCACCAACGACAACCAAGTGATCCACCCGTGGCGGTGGCCGGTGGGCGGCCGCCCTTACATTTTGATCGAGCGTGACTCTGTGCCACCAGAAGCCGGGATCGGCGCGTATCCGGCCGGAGAAGAGACCACAGATTTGATCGTCGATTGGTGGGGTAACGATTATGGTGGTGGCGGCATCGACGCGCTAGACGTGATGGTGTCAGTCGATGGCGGCCCATTTGAACCCTGGCTAACCAACACCCGCGAGGTATCGGCCGTGTGGACGGGCGACTACGAAAACAGTGTCGAATTTTCAGTGCAGGCACGCGACAACGGCGGCAATACCAGCCCGGTCAACACCTTTTTGTACGGTACAGGATCGTTGCAAGTGGTCTATCCCCTTCCTACAGAACCGGTGCAAATCATCATCGACCAACCCAGTGATTTTGTTGCCCCCGTCGTGATGACACACTGGCTTTATATGCCTGTTTTGACCAGCGATTGATTCCCGTAGGGGCGCACCCTTGTGGTCGCCCCGGTGTGGTCGCCAGCATCCGGGGCAGGCACAAGGCACTGCCCCTACTTGTCTGCCAACAATGCCTCGACGCGATCATACATTGCCAACACGGCCGCCTTTCTCTGTGCGCCTGCCTCGTCATCACGAAAAACGAGCGGGAACGTGCCGAGAATGTGGGCAAAATCGTCACGAGTGAGGCCGTACAGGTGGGCGATAATCGCGTCTAGCTCGTCGCGCAGCGTTTGGCGGGCCACTGGGTCTGTGGTGGGCGCACAGCCGTGCGCCGGTTGGGGATACGGGACACCCATCACCTCTTGCCACAGGTCAGAAAAAGGCTCAGTGGTGCAAGTCAGCGCGGCCGCTCTCGGCACAATCGCATCAAAATACTTGTCCCCCGCTTCCAACCTCGGTATAGGTAATTGATAAGCATAGAAAATACTGACGTGAGTACC
>CALECP010000262.1 GCA_937949915.1 uncultured Anaerolineae bacterium | reverse complement strand
AGTGAAATAGTGATACCAGAATCGTTTGAGACGGAGCGATTGTTGATTCGCAAGCCGTTGGTAGAAGATGCGGCCGAACTGAATGCGGCCGTCGTTTCATCGCTAGACAGGCTCAAGTTGTGGATGCCGTGGGCGCAGGCTTCACCAACCGTCGAGGAGACGGCCGAATACAATCAACACGCTATCGAGCAATGGAACAAGCGCGAAGATTTGACGATGCGCTTCCTGCTCAAAGGGACAAACACCATTATCGGCAGTGGTGGCTTTCCGCGTATCAATTGGGATGTGCCGATGCTAGAGATCGGCTACTGGATTCGCACAGGGTACGAAGGAGAAGGGTATGTCACCGAAGCGGTGCATGGGTTGACGGCATTTGCGTTTGATATGCTGCAAGCGAACCGGGTTGAGATTCGGATGGATGACTTGAACGAGCGTAGTTGGCGTGTGGCAGAGCGGTGTGGGTTTGCGTTGGAAGGCGTATTGCGAAATGAGCGCCTGGATGCGTCCGGCCGTCTACGTGATACGCGCATTTATGCCAAAATAGCGCAATCAAAACGACACGAATAAGTAAATATCGGCCGTTCAGTTCGTCATTCACGCATCGTCACTGTAGAATAGGCGCATCATTTAATAGGAAAAAATATGGCAGATATCCATCTCTTGCGTGATCTACAAACAATCGACACAGAAACCATTGCAAAACGACGTGAATTGTCAGACGTTTTGAACGAGTTAAAGGGGTCTGAAGAGCTTCAAGCGGCACGGATTATTTCTACTAATTCGGCCGAAACATTGACGAAAGCGGAAGCCAAACAGCGTGACGCAGAACTGGAAATGGGTAGTCTCAAGACGAAGCGCAACCAGTCGAACGACAAATTGTATTCGGGCAGCATCAAAAACCCACGTGAACTGAAAGATTTACAAATGGAAGTCGAATCGCTAGATCGTCGCATTGCATTGCGCGAAGAGACGATGATTGAAATTTTGGTGGGGGTCGAGACTGCCCAAAGTGCGAAAGATGATGCCGATATATTATTGGTTGAATTAGAAGAGGCATGGGTGCAACGGCTACAGGAATTGGAGAAGCGCAAAGTCGAATTAGCGATTGCGATCCGCGATTTGCAGCAAAGACGCAAGGCACAGGTTGCCAGATTACCGGCCGCTACCTACAAACGGTACGAGAAAATTTTGGTCAGCAACAAAGGATTGGCGGTTGTTCCCCTGGTGCGTGGCAACACGTGTGATGGTTGCAGCACCAGTTTGCCACAGTCGATGTTGACAAAAGTGCGTGGAGGCGGGATTGTGAACTGTCCGCATTGCGGCCGGATCATTCACACTTAATGGGCAGCTACCCCACCCAACTGAAACAACACGTAGGTACATGGCAAGCTATGTACCTACATTACATTTAACCAGTTCACCGATTTTGCCGACGGTAGATAGCCGCACCCGTCACCAGTAATGCACAAGAGATAATAATGAGCAGTGCTAGTACGATAACGCTATTGTGCGGTGTACTGAGCTGGGCTGACTGCCCTACGCTTAGTGGAATACTGGGCGTTGAGGTTGGTGTATTGGTAGCGACAACAACAGGTGTATTTGTCGCTGTGGCCGTTGGGGTCGGTGTATTGGTTGCCGTATCTACAATAGAAGTAGGCGTACTCGTTGGTGTTGGCGTATCTTCTTGTGGTGGCGTTGCCCCGCAATCTTCTACCACCAGTTTCCAAGCGCCGTCACGGCCGGGAAGACCGCCTTTAACCCACCATTTCGCTTCCCATTCTTGGTTTTCATAAACGGCGCGATCACCAGCGCGATATTCAACGGCCGGGCTATAATTTAATGCGTTGCACAAGCTGGGCGGCAGCGGTGTGGGGGTAATCAGTGCGGCCGGGCCTAATATCACATCCGAGCATGAATAAAACGCTTCAGGGCTGTCTGAACGCTGCCAAATAGCATAGACAACGTGACGGCCGTCCTTGTTCTGCGGTGCAGGGCATTCAAATTCATACGTGGGAATTTCGGTTTCTGCGCCCACATCAACCGCAAGGGTAGTGCTTTTTGGGATATTGCCCAATTCACAGAATGGCTCATCTTCCAGATCGCTCCAATATAGTTTTCTGTTGGGTTCGCCTTCTACTTGTGACTGCGTATCTTCGATCCAACTATCTTTGGTGACATAAAATCGCCAATGATCTGATTGATGCGGCGCACTAGCCGCATACACCATATTGACGTTTCCATTTTCATCTGGCACGAGCGCAGATGCAGGCCAATCGTACCGAGGCAGATTAAGACCTACATAATTGCCTTGACCACCATTGCACAATTGACCGTCTGGCACATGTGCTTGGTGGTTTCCGGCCGGGTTTTGGTTGACACCATCCCAGTCATAAAGGGGTTGTGTTCCCCCGACTTGTTTGGCTGCACGACACGCATCAGACGATGGTGCTTGCGCGCCTTCCTGTATACAAACCATTGACCGACTTGGCGGGTCATACATTGTGCCGTGTGCGTATATGGTCATGGTTGCTGAGAATAAAAGAAGCAACGCCCAGCACGCTGCATTTATTATTTTATAGTGGTACATCATTTTTCTCCTATGTAAAACTATATTACTAACTCGTTAGTATCACAAGTCCAATGTCTAATTTTGTTGTTGGAAATAGCTATCGAGAAAATGAATGTTCCGGTTAATGTGAGTGGTGGGGGGCTTGGCGCAGATAGATCGGATTGTGTTCAACGGCCGCGCCTTCTGGCATCTCGTGCATCCGTTTGATCGAAACCGCTTGTCATAGACATATACGCTGTTTTAATGGTGACACGCCTACCGACTTAAGTTTAAGCAGATAGGCATGTCACGCATCTCCCCCCTCCGTATTTACATTTACGTTTGGATTTGGCGCGGTTTCCCTCCCCTTCGGGGGGAGGGAGGTGGGAATGCCAATACATCAATTCCCAAAAACCCTTAAGTTTTTGCTTGATAGACAATCACATAGATTGATGTGCCTACAATTATTGCCAGCACTGCGTACAAAATCGGCAAGGTTGGAGAGCTTTCGGCCGTCCCCAACCCAACCGCTAATGGAACTTCTGGGGTCGCTGGAGGCTGTGCCACGCCGTGCGTATAAACAGCCGAATCACTGTCTGTTGCAGACGTGTCGAAGTAGGTAAACCAGTAATCAACCGTACTGCCATCAGACAACCCTTGCACATTCAACGTCCAC
>CALECP010000261.1 GCA_937949915.1 uncultured Anaerolineae bacterium | reverse complement strand
GTAAACGTGACGCGATCTGCATTGCCTGCGGCCGTTTGGATTTCAAAGTCGTAGCTTTGCCCTGCGCCCGTGCCGTAGAACCAGAAATCAAACGAATCGTACCCACTCCAATCTTGGTCAGCGGCCGAAACAGGCGCACCAAAGCCAGCAAAACCGGCCGTTACATTGGCATCGACACACAAAATGTCATCATCACCGCTCTGCCCCGGCAGTGCCAATGGGCCGGTATCAGATGTTGTGGTGATCACTGTACCAACGCCACCGCCGCCGCCACCATACGTGAAGTATCCGGGCGGTGTGCCGTCCTCAAACGTGGTGATGATCGGGAGCATGGGCGCGGCCGTGTATGTCTTGGTAAATGTACAGGTTACACTTTCGCCATCATTGACGGTGACCGTGCCGCCACAAGAGTCGCCTGTCAATGCCCATTCGGCTGACAAGCCGCTCAAATCTTCTTCGATTTGATACGTGCCGGAGACAACGGTAAACGCTTGCGCCCCTGCGTCTGTTTGGGTGACGGCCGTGGTCGTCAATGTTTGCGTGAATCCAAATGTGGTTGATGGGGCAGGATCACCCTCAACCACTTTGACTATCGTGACCGTGCCGCCCGTAGCCGGTGGTGCGACCAATTCAACATTGTCTATTTTGATCGCTCCGCTTTTACCATTCAGTTCCACTAACCAATTCGTCATTCCTGTGAGACCAAGACCATCGCCGACGCTAAACGCGCTAAATGGCAATGTGATCTGCTGCCAGCCTGTCCCCGCATCAGTAAAAGTGGTTACATGTGCGCCCGGTGTGGCAGGCGTGTCTTGAATCTGAAATGTATAGGTATCTCCGCTGTTTGTACCGAAGAACCAGAAACGCACCGCGTTGTATGCTGACCAATCTTGATCGGCAACATCTATAGATGAGCCAAAGCCAGCCCATGTCGGTACGTTGAATGTAACGGACACAACGGTGTTGTTGCCCACTTGACCAGGCAATGCCATCGGGTCAGTATCGGCTACTGTGGTGGTAATGACGGTGACAGATGTACCACCATCGCCGTATTGGAATATAGGCGGGAATGCGAAGCCGCTTTCAAAATCATCGACTAGGGGAAGGGGTGCGGCCGAGACCGGCTGTAATGAACCAAATAAAGCAAGCAAGGCCAGCATCGTGCTGGCCAAAAGAGCAAAGAGTAGATTTGTGCGTTGTATTCTCATTTTTCTCCATGAAGTAAGAACGACAGCAACGGCCGAACTTTGACTAGGGACTTCGGGTCAGCAAAGAAAAAAAGAAGAGATGGTGCAGTATTTTTACAGATTCATATTGCCTTCTTCTCCTATCCAAGCTGATATTTGAACGATAACGTGGGATTCTTCGCTTACAAAAGTTGTTTCAGAGCGTGAAGAACAACCAACTAACTGAAAGCGTTTTCTTGATTCTATAATTTAGTATCGATAAGTCAAGTATTTTTGAAAACGCTTTCTCAAAGAGCCAGTGATTGTGTGTTTTTTCACAAAAAAGACACAAGGAATTTAATTGTAGGCAGCAATTGTTCTCTCTGGTATAGGTTTTTTGCTTTTTTGTGAAAACGCTTTCTTGATCTAGAAAAAAAGGCTCTTTGGGAATTCATGTGTTGACATCGCCCCATCAGTCCCTCCCTTCAGGAGGGGCTAGGGGAGGGAAACCACGCGAAACCCAAAAGAGCCACAAAAAATTGATACTGACACAGACTGGCTCAATACTCCGGCTCAATTTCAGACTTGCGCTTCGTCATATATGCTTGAATCGCTTCATCAATTGCCGGATCAAGTGCGGGGGCTTCGTAATCTTTGAGCATTTGCTTCCACTTTTTGTTCGCTTGCTGCTCGGCCGTTACTTCCCCTTCTTCCAGCCACTGCTCATAACTGTTGTAGTCGAACATATCGCTACGCACGAACGCCGTGCGGTAGTTCGCCATCGTGTGCGCTGTGCCGAGATGGTGTCCGCCCGGTGCGACTTCACGGAGTGCGTCGAGCGCGAGACCGTTGTCCGACATATCTAGCCCTTCCATAAAGCGGCAGTGATAGGCGAGTGCTTCGTGGTCGAGGACGAGTTTTTCGTACCCACTCGCCAGACCGCCTTCTAGCCATCCGGCCGCGTGCAGCACAAAGTTCGCGTTTGCTAAAATGCCCGGAGTCATCGCCATCACGCTCTCGTAGGCGGCTTGTGTGTCTGCCACTTTCGACGAAGCGAAATTCCCGGCCGAACGGTATGGCAACCCGACATGCCGCGCCATTTGTCCAGAGACGTAGGTGGTGGCGGCCGCTTCGGCCGAGCCAAACACAGGCGCACCACTTTTCAGGTCGATACTCGCATTGAACACACCATAAATGCACGGCGCACCCGCCTGCACCATCTGCGCGAAAGCCACGCCAGACAGCACTTCCATGTGTGCCTGAATCGCTGTACCAGCCACCGAAACCGGCCCCATCGCGCCCGAAATCAGGAACGGCGAAATGATCATGCCCTGCATTTCCCTAGCGTAAACCATCAGTGCGCCCAACATGCGATCATCATAGCGGCGCGGGCTGCTGACGTTGATCAGCGAGGTCATACATGCTGTTTCAGCGTAACGGTCGCCGAGCAAGAGCTTGCAAATTTCGGCCGAATCTTGCGCGTTCGCCGCACTCGTCACGCTGCCCATAAACGGCTTGTCACTGTACTTGATGTGCGCGTACAACATGTCGAGATGGCGCGTATGATTTGGCTCGTCCATCGGCTCCATCAACGTGCCGCCACTGCTGTGCAAGTACGGCATTTGATACACCAATTTGACGAAGTTAGTGAAATCTTCGAGCGTTGCCTCCCGTCGGCCGCGATCTCGGTCTCGCACAAACGGCGGGCCATACACCGGCGCAAAACAAGCATACCGGCCGCCGATCATGACATTGCGCTCTGAGTTACGCGCTTGCTGTTTATAAATACTCGGTGCTTTGGCGACGTATTCCATCACCATGTCACGGTCAAAATAAGCGGTGTAGCCCGTTTCGCCACCCACTTTTACACCATGCGCTTTCAGAATTTCAACCGCTTTGTCGTCGATAAAGTCGATGCCGATCTCTTCGAGCAAGTCGAGCGCGGTATTGTGAATCTGCTCAACCGCTTGGGCATCTGCCAATTCGTAGATCGGGGCTTTCATGATCGGTTGCGGCACTTTGAGGAGGGTGCTGTCTGGTTGCCGATTGCGTTCGCGTCTTCTGGTGCGGCGTGTGCGTCCCATGTTGTGTGTCCTTCATTACACCCCGTAGGGACATGGCTCGCCATGTCTACGGGGTGGGGTTTATGTCGTCATTTTTTGGAGCATCGCTTGTTCGATCTCGTGATGGAAGTCGCAGATGTGTTGTTCGAGAATATCGGCCGCACGAGCAGCGTCCCCAGCGATCATCGCGTCTAGCATTTGCCGATGTTCCAGTACCTTAGTCGGCATCTCTTTGATGCGGGGCAGGGCGTAGTACCACCAGCGCAGGCTTTGGGAAAAGTTGACGTTAAGCGTATCCTCAAGAAATTTGTTGTCGGCCGCTTGGTAGATAAGACGGTGACATTTCTCGTCGATAGCCAGCAAATGGTTGTTGTCACACTCGTACTGTGCTTCCTGCAATAGGGCATCCATTTCCCGCCAATGTTGCTCTTGTCCTCGGCGGACAGCCAACTGGATCGCCAGCCGCTCTAATGGTACGCGCACCTCATGCAATCGTTGCAGATCGATAAGCTCCACATCGCTAACAAAAATGCCACGACGCGGGATAATTTCGACCAATTTATCCCGCTCTAATTGCTGTAGGGCTTCCCGGATCGGAGTACGGCCGACACCAAGCTCGTTTTGCAGTGAGTTCTCGCTGATCACGCTACCCGGTTGTAGAACGAGGGTCACGATGCGGTGCTTGATTTCGTCGTAAGCGCGTTGACTGAGTGACATAATGATAATCCATTGCCTAATATATTGCTGATATATCAGGGCTTCGTATGGTATCATGTTCCCTTAGCAGATGACAATATACAATTGGGCGTATATTGCCGATTCGCAGGAACAGCATATTGCACTGTCTGAGTCACAACATTTATTCGCGCACCAATTCAGATGAAATAACAAACCGTACAAGGTCTACTGTTGGATCAACGATAACGATACCTGCTTCAATGTCATGTCGTACCTCATTCCTCAAATGATTTACATTGGGTTCGGCTGTTGGAGAAATGAGATTGTAAACAGTTCTATCATTTCTGATAGCATCACTCACATCAAATTGTGTGTAAGTGTCATGGTTTATGGTTCCAGATTCGTACATACGTGTCAGAATTTCACCCCAAAATTGATCAATTGGTACATCATTTGGATAATGACTGATATAGAGTCGATAGTTTTGTTTTGTCCACGAATCCCTTACTATTTCAAAAAACACAAATTCTTCACCATTCACACTGGCTACAATCTCGACCGATGCGCCAAAACTAGCAGGAGGATGAGGATCGTAAATGATTATGTCTCCGATACGTTCGATTTTGATATTTCCATTCTCTAACAAGTCGAATTTGGCAAGCCAAAGCGCATCGTCACCATCTAAGTCCTTTTCTTCCTGACCCCTATCACTGAGCCTGATGTATTGGGTCGCTTTTTCATAATCTCCTTCAATCAATGCATCAAAGTAGCGACGTGTCTGATATTTGAGCCTTGCATACTCAGCGTGACGAATAACACCCTGACCGCCAGCAAAAATTGTTATTTCCACAAGAAAGATGATTGCAGCGATCACGCCAATTCCAAAGATGATGAAAATTATTTTAGGTTTTCGCTTTTGCTTAACTTTGACTACCAAAACCTTCTCCTACATATTAGTTTTAAGGGTGACATTGACCTCAAGCGCATGGCCTCTGGCGATGATGCTGATGGTGTTGATGTGGTACGTTTCAATCACTCAACCACTCTGACGAAATTGCATATCGTGCCATATCGACAGGTGAATAAACTCGAATCTGTCCGCTATTAATACGGTCGCTAACTTCGTTGAAAACCATGTTCATATTGACACCTACTTGTTGACGGACATAGTCATACGTTACTTCCAAAGCACGATACTGAGCAAACAACTGATCATCAATGTGACCTTGTTCGTGAAGTAGTATGACAACTTCATCCCAAAATTGATCGGATGAGACATCGTTAGGGTGGTAATAGATCATGAAAGTTTTGTATTGAAAGCCGATTGTGCAGTGTGGAATGGAAGCAACACGTTCATCAAAAATATATTCCTCCCCATCTTGGCTGATTACAACTTCGAAATACGCGCCTCCAATACAAAAATCTTTTTGGCTAATCTGGATATTTTGAACACGCTCTATCTTGATGCCTGCTTCCTCTAATCGCGTAAACTTTGCAATCCACTGATCTCGATCACCATATTCTAATAAAGTGTGTCCATCGTTAAGTGATGAACCAATAAGAATGTGTTTGGATGCTTTCTCGTAGTTCTGATTGCTTAGGGCGTTGAAGTATTGGTTTACGTTGTACCTTATCTTTACTTCAGCCATACCGGTACCGATTACAAAAACGTACAACAGAAAAATCACAGGACTCAATGCGATGATGCCAGCAAGCCAATATATGATTCTGGTGATGTCAAATTTTGGTTGTTGTTTTAGCTCTTTTACTTTCAAGATGCCTCTTATTCGTTGGCGATGGTACTGCTGGTATTGATACTAACCAGTGATTCTTGAATGAGTGATGCGGTAATTGATTACCTGATATATCACAGTTCGGTATGTTATCATGTTCGCCATTCACGTGGCAAGTAGGACGCACATGCAGCTAACGGCTATACAAAAAAACTGACCCCATACGCCTCCCGCATGAAGTCAGTTGACCCCCTCATTGATTGGTTGTTTCCTTGCTATTATCTCGTTGTCCACACACATGTAAATACTGCAAAAAGTAGCGGCCGATCACCAAACCTCCATATTAGTAATGATGATCGGCCGCTTCCCTACCTAGCGATCCCACGTGTACGACACCTACCACACCTGACCTGCGTATTTGCGTGAAACCCTACCTGATCACGCATACTTTTCCTGTTCCTGAACAGTTTCAATAAAATGGAACAATGCCTCGGCCGTTTCAAACCGTTTTCGCTCGCCTGTCACCGTGTTTTGGAGCGTCATTTGCCATTTTGCGCCTGCTTGCATATCTTCTTGCCACATTTTCAAAATCCATGTCTGATAAAGAAAAGGTGTGAAATTCATTTTGTAACTCCTGTTGCCGACAGCCTGTGTGCTTCTCGGCCGGGCTATTACGTCAAGCAGTCAGTCATTGTTATCGTTTTCTGTGTCAACCATTGTTTACGTCTGTTTTTTTGATGTATCATCATTGCGAAACACACACTTGATTAACTTGACACCATCTTATCTATGCTGCGTTGATCAAGCGTTGATCCTGTTTCAGGGCAAAAAGAGTGCATTATGGCAAGGTTGGAAATCAAACTATTAGGCGAACCGCAACTGATCTATGACGGTGTTCGGCTATCTACCTCCACAAACCAAAAAGGGTGGGCGTTGCTGTTTTACTTGGTACAAAAAACACCGCGCCGGGTGGAAGGCAAAGAATTAGCTGATATGTTGTGGATGCCTCCGTTTGGGAATGGGTTGTCTGAAAACGAGATCAACACAAAAAAGAAGCTGGCACAAGCCAGCCTGCGTGGTGCGTGGAAGCGGCTCGATCATATTCGAGAAAACCATCTCAAAACGGAGAAGATCGGGGACGATACCTATCGTTCTTTCGACATCGACAGCGATTATGTGCTGGATACAGAGCAATTTGACGCATTGCTACGCAACAACCCCCGGCCGCGCCACATCAAAGAAGCGATTGCGCTCTATCGGGGCGACTTTCTCGATGGATTTGCCCTGCCCCAACAAGAATTATTTGAAGAATGGCGGCAAGAAGTGCAATTGGCACTCAAAACGCAATTGATCAATGCGCTGCAAGCACAGGCAGAATGGGCAGAACGACAAGGGCATTTTGGTGATGCTATCGACGCGCTCAACCAATTGTTAGCACATGACAACGAAATGGAAGCGGTGCATCGTCGGCTGATGCGCTCTTACGCGCTCAATGGGCAGCAGGGAGAAGCCCTCCAGCAATACAATCGTTGCTTGCAAATGGTGCGCGAATTGTGGGGGAGAGAGCCAGACCGCCAAACGGTGACGCTGCGCCAAGAGATTGAGCAGGGGGCTGTCCGGCCGTTGCCACCTATCCCGTTTTTTGCGCCGCCGCTACCGCGTCATTTTGTCGGCCGCTCTGCACTCGTCACCACTCTCACACAAAAATTGTTTGCGCGTAGTCATGCGATCTATGTGCTGGCAGGCATGGGCGGAGTTGGTAAAACAACGCTGGCAACGCACATCGCCCACACGGCCGTCGATGATTATCCAGACGGCGTTTTTTGGGCAAGCCTCGTTCACGCTACGCCGATGGACATTATCGCCACATGGGCAGAAGCGTTTGGCAAACGGTTTGGTGGGGCTGGGGACATCGCTACACGCTCGGCCGCATGGCGCAACCTACTGCACGATAAAAACGTCCTGATCATTCTCGACAATGTAGAAACGGCCGATCAAGTGCGGCCGTTTCTGCCGCCCAACGCGCACTCAACCGTTGTTATCACCACACGCAACCATGCCATCGCGGCCGCATTCACCCATGTAGAAACAGACCTTTTTGCACTCGACGTACTCGATACGCCTCACGCCCTCGAACTATTGCGCGGCATTTTGGGGGATGAAATCGTCGCGGCCGAACAAGAGGCGGCCGTTACCATTTGCGACCTGCTCGAAAATCTCCCCCTCGCGCTCGAAATCACTGCCCAACGGCTGCGTGTGTACAAAAACATCACCCTCGCCGATCAAGTCGAACGGCTACGCACTGCACGGCTCGACTACTTAACATTGGGCGACCGTGCCGTGCGCCTCGCCTTTGAAGAAAGCTGGCACATTCTTACCCCCGATCAGCGCCACACATTTAAGTTGCTCGGTTTGTTCGAGCAGCTAGAGATTGATGCCGATGCGATTGCTATTTTGACCGACCAGCCCCGTTTCCGGGCTGTCGATCAATTGGAACGCTTTGTCTCCCTTTCGTTGCTGCACCCGGCCGGAAAAAATTATCGACAACACGCGCTCCTGACCCAATTCGCCCATGAAAAATTGACGGCCGATCC
>CALECP010000260.1 GCA_937949915.1 uncultured Anaerolineae bacterium | reverse complement strand
AATTATGCGAACATTCCCTTCCAATCATATCAGGCAAAGACGCTTGTGCCATTAAAAAACTATTACGGTGGATGGTCGCCATACGTGACCCAACACTTACGCGATTTGATGATGTAGCCATTTGCAGCATGAGTAAGTCATATCGGTGGAGCGAAGAAAAAATCGCTGATTACAGGATGAGCGTGGTATTTCGTTTGAACGCATTGTGATTGCTCTTTTAAGCGGTGAATTGTTGGACATTCTTGAACATCATATGGAAGATTGACTATAGCTTCACCACGTCAATGTATAGATAGTTTGAGGATCACATCTTCCTCTGCATCCCATTCGTTGCCCAACAATTGCTCGATATTAAATGGTTTTACCTGATATACATCAGGAGACTGCTCATACCATGTGCAGAACAATTCAAGTTGGTTATTGTCGGCCGCATCAGACAGATAAGTATAAAGCAATTGGGAGTCTCTATATCGTTGTTCATTCTCTTCACCCCATGTTTCGCCATGCCCAATACCACACGCACATCCCATGTGCGAACCAATCTCGTAAAAATATAAGCTTGCCATCTGCTTTCTAGCAGTTTCAGGAATATGTTTAACGATTGCATCCCGAACATATAATTTCGGATCATCTTTATTCCATGCTATAAGAGGTAATTTTTTCTGTGAGCCAACAAATACATTTAAACACATAGCCGAATCTCCAACATGCTGCCGCACTCTAATTATTGATCTTGTCCCGAAAATGTGAGCAAGGAGTTCGCTTCCCTTTCCACCGTACTCATGTGGTCATTGTAACATGCGCCTTTTACGCCGTAAATCGACAAATCTTATGCGCTGCTGTGATATGATATTTGACGATGGATAAAGTAACGCATTACAGCCAGTTCTGACAGAGAATGCCCTACTCTACAAACCGCTTCTTCCACTCATACAATTTGTTTAATGCTTCAAGCGGGGTCATCGTCATCACGTCGAGGGAATGGAGGTCGTCCATGAGGGGGCTGGTTTCCGGGAAGAGGGTGGTTTGTTGGGGCTGTAGAGACGCAAGATTTTGCGTCTCTTTTTGCGCCTCTACGGCGTTGGTCGTAGGCGCGTTCGCTTCTAGGTCAGCGAGGATGATGTTGGCTCGGCCGATCACATCACGCGGCATCCCGGCCAGTTGGGCAACGTGAATGCCGTAGCTACGGTCGGCCGACCCTTCCACAATTTCATGCAGAAAGACCACCCCATCCCCATCATCAGCCACCGCCACATTGTAGTTTGCGATCAACGGAAATTGATCGGCCAAGCCAGATAGCTCGTGGTAATGGGTGGCAAACAAGGTGCGCGGCTTGAGGCGCGGGTGATTGTGCAGATATTCGAGCATCGCCCACGCGATACTGAGGCCGTCCCATGTGCTTGTCCCCCGGCCGATCTCGTCCAAAATGAGCAGTGATCGGTTGGTGGCGTGGTTGAGAATTTCGGCCGATTCGACCATCTCCACCATAAACGTGCTGCGCCCCGCGTGAAGCTCGTCGTGCGCCCCGATGCGCGTGAAAATGCGGTCTACCAGCGCGATTTCGGCCACTTCGGCCGGGACAAAGCTGCCCACTTGCGCCATCAACACGATCAATGCCACCTGCCGCAAATAGGTCGATTTACCGCTCATATTCGGCCCGGTAATCACATGAATGCGATCATCGTCCCCAATCGCCGTATCGTTTGGCACAAACCGTTCCATCTCCAACCCATGCTCGACCACCGGATGCCGCCCGCCCGTGATGCGCGTCGTCATGCCATCGGTCAGCGTCGGCCGCACATAATCGTTCACGGCCGCCACTTCTGCCAATCCGGCCGCCACATCTAGCTGTGCCAGCGCGTTCGCCGTCTGGAGCAACCGCTCCGCATACCCCGCCACTTCGCCCAGCACCTGCTGGAAAAGCCGCCGTTCGATGGTCAGAATTTGCTCCTCCGCATTGAGAATCAGCGTCTCATACTCCTTCATTTCCGGCGTGATATACCGTTCCGCATTGACCAGCGTTTGCTTGCGAATGTAGTCGTCTGGGGCGCGGTGGCTTTGCGCTTTGGTAATCTCGATGTAGTAGCCAAACACCTTGTTGAAGCCCACTTTCAGTTTGTCGATGCCGGTGCGCGTGCGCTCGGTCGCTTCCAGATTGTTGATGTATGTGCGGGCGTGGGCAGACGAGCGCATGATGCCGTCTAGCTCCTCGGCAAAACCGGGCATGATCACGCCGATCTTGAGCATATTGGTCGGCGCATCTTCGACGATGGCCCGTTTGATAAACTGATTGACTTCACCACATACGTCGATTTGGGCGGCCGCATCGTATAGCTCTGGGTTGGTGGTGAGCAATTGCTGGATGGCGGGGAGTGCGTCGAGCGTGAGGGCGATTTGGGCCACATCTTTGGGGGTCGCTCGGCCGCTCAACACCCGGTTTGTCAGCCGTTCAAGGTCAGACACGCCTTTTAATTCGCCGCGCAATTCAGCCCGAAACAGCGTGTTTTCAAAGAGCGCGGTCACTTCGTCCAACCGTTTTTCGAGCGCGGTCAGATCGACCAACGGCCGGGTGATGCGCTCTCGCAACAGGCGCATCCCCATCGGGGTGACGGTGCGATTAAGCACATGCAGCAACGAAATCCCTTTGTCGCCTGCCAGCGATTCGGTCAGTTCTAAGTTGCGCCGTGTCGGCCGATCCAGTGCCATGTATCCGCTCAATTCGTATGTGCCAAGCGACTGAATTTGATCGGCCGAACCGCGCTGTGTCTCCAAAATATAGGACAATATCGCCCCGGCCGCCCGTGTCGCCAATGGCTTATGCTCGCACCCAAACGCGGTCAGTGATTGCGCCTTGAAATGGTGCAACAATTTGCGCCGTGCGTACCCTTCTTCAAAGCGCAACGTGGGGTAATGGGTCACAGTGCGGGCGTGATCGGCCAAGCTGTGTTCGTAATCAGGCACAACCAATTCGGCCGCATCGAGCCGCGCCAACTCTTCGATCAGGGCGCGGCGACTACCCACTTCGGTGGCGGCAAATTCGCCAGTCGTGATGTCCGCATACGCGAGACCGGCCGCATCGCCATCCCGCGCCACCGCGACCAAATAATTGTTGCGGCCGCTCTCCAGCATCCCCGCTTCCAGCACCGTCCCGGCCGTAAACACGCGCACCACTTCACGCTGTTTGAGCTTCGTTTTCGGGTCTTCCCCCACCTGTTCGCACAACGCCACCTTGTACCCTTTGGCGATCAGCCGAGCGATGTAATTTTCGGCCGCATGGTACGGCACACCGCACATCGGTATCGGCGCACCACGCGACTTACGCGCAGTCAGCACCAGGTCGAGTTCACGAGCGGCCGTTTTCGCGTCGTCGTCGAACATTTCATAGAAGTCGCCGAGCCGAAAAAACAGGATCGCGTCTTCGTGTTGTGCCTTAATATCGAGATATTGTTTGCGGGATTTGGTGGGTGTTGTGGACATTGGATCAATTGTATGGATCAATCAGGGGGATGCAATCCAGTTAGCCGCCAAATCACTCTTGCTCGTCGAATATCGTCGTTATTCATTTTCAGAGCGATGATTGTCACATGACCAGTTGGGCTGTGAGCAAGAATTTCAGTTGCATCATCACTCCATGAAAAGTGAGCTTCCCATACTTGTGTCGCGGGATTGAATAAGGCGATCACTTTGTTTGTTATTGGATCAAGCGCGGTCGTTTGGGCTGCCTTAAATTCATTACAGCGACGACATGCCAGCCATAGATTTGATAACTCTGTTTTGCCACCTTTCGCTTCTGGAATAATGTGATCAATGGTTAAAGGGCGGCCGAGAATGATGCGCTGGGAGCGACAATAGCCACACTGTTGACCACTGTGTTCCTCAACCTGACGGCGTAAGTCAGGGGAGATGTAACTACGACTCATCGTTTAATTGTTCAAGGGATGTAATCTGATGCCCACGCCGTTTGAGTAGTAAAAACGCATATGAACGACGGAACATCAACAGATCAGCTTGCTCCCGTAGGTTGGCAAGTTTCTCTTGTTGTGCTGACGAGATTTGCCCATTCGCATTGTGTTGCAAAAGTTGCTCGTATTCGGCCGCTTGCTCATCATTTAAATCTTGGCGCGTCACCATCCATAGTTCTGCGTCATCTTGCATCGGCAACACCGATAAATCTGCTCGAAATCGCTCCGGCACGATGTCCAATGTGGGCGG
>CALECP010000259.1 GCA_937949915.1 uncultured Anaerolineae bacterium | reverse complement strand
GGTTGTTTCGGCCGCTTCCTCTGCCAAGCGAATCGCCCCCCAGTCAGCCAGCCGCTCTGTATCTTCCTGCCCCAGATTGTAATGAAGGTTTGCTTCATTCAACAACGGATGCAGATAGTAATCAATGAATAAGTGGGTACTCAGATAAATAGTCACAATAAAGTAGTTAACAAGTTACAAAATTCAGACAATACGGTTTTGCCTAACTATTTAACATTTGACGCACAAAAAGTACATTTGTCACACATCATTACAAATGACGATTCACTCCCCTGTCGCTTCTACTATTTTGTAATAGCCTGTGCAGCGACAGAGATTGCCGCTATACGCTTGGTTGATTTGGTCGGCCGTCGGGTTTTTGTGTTCTTCCAGCAACTTCGCGCCCGACATCAAAAAGCCGGGGATGCAGTAGCCACATTGCACCGCCCCTTTTTCAATGTATTTTTGTTGGAGTGGGTGCAGTGTATCCTCATCGGCCGCCAATCCCTCAATCGTTGTCACACTGGCACGATGAGCGCGGGCGGCCGAAACCAAACAACCCATCACCGCCATGCCATCCAAATAAATAGTACACGCGCCACACTCTCCTTCCGCACACCCTTCTTTTGTACCGGTCAGCCCCGCTTCTTCGCGTAGCCAGTCGAGCAGCGTCAAATCGGTTGCGTTGGGCGCGGTCACCGTTTTGCCATTGACGGTGCATTGTATCGGCGTGTCTGTCTCAAATGTGCCTGTCAGCCCCTCACCAGTGGGGAAAATGCCGTTTGTCTCTCCCCATAGCATCGTCGGCGCGGCCGGTAGCTGTGTGCGGCCGTCTCGCAACGCCGCCAGCGCACGGCGCACCATCACCCCGATGGCGTGGGTACGGTACGCGGCCGTCCCGCGCAAATCATCAATCGGCCGGGGCGTGTCGGCCACCAATTGCGCTATCTCTGCGATCACTTCATCGGTCAACGGCCGACCGAGCAACGCTTGCTGCGCGGCCGGAACGTCGATAATCGTCGTCGCCACACTGCCCAACGTAATGTGCGCGGCCGTCACCCTATCGCGCTCATCAAAATCAAGCACGGCCGCCAAATGCACCACCGAAATCGCTTGCGCTCGCCGTAACCCCAACTTGACGTACACGCTTTTTGCTGTCGCTGGCGGTTTTTTGAATGTGATCGCTGTCACCATTTCATCATCGCGCAAGACGGTGCGCCGCACCCCTGTCTGGAAATCACGCAAGGGGACGGTGCGCGTTCCGGCCGGAGAAACGAGCGTCAACAGCGCATCGAGCGCACGAAGGGGGGTGATGGTGTCGTTGGCAGGGCTGGCTGTCACTAGATTGCCCACCAGTGTCGCCCGGTTTCGTAGCTGTGGCGATCCCACTTCCCAGCACGCTTGCACCAGCAACGGTGCAACGTCACGCAACAACGGGCTGGCGACCACTTGATTGTGTGTCACACACGCCCCGATCTCGATGCGGCCGTCTGCCAATGGCACAATTTGATTGAGTGCCGGAATGCGTGTGATGTCGATCAAGCGATCTACTCCCGGCCGTTGCCCTCGATCTAGTTCTATGATCAGGTCACTTCCTCCGGCGATCAGGCGGGCGCGGCCGTTCGCTTTTGCCAATAGCGTGACTGCTTCCGCCACTGTGCCGGGAATGGCGTACTGATCGATGCGTTGTCCGCTTTGCTGCACATCATGCAGCGTTCCTTGTACTGTTTCTGGTGTCATGCTGCTGCCTCCGTTATAGATTAGACCGCCGTGCTGCCCATATTTTTGCAGGACGGCCGCGGCTTCGTCGCGTAGCACATCTTGCACTACCGTTACGCCTTGCTGTTCGAGTGCGGCGACCCAGTTGGGCAATTTGGGCCCTTCATCAAAACCAACTGCCCGTGCATCGGCATCCCGCGCACCGCATACCAGCCGTCGCACGCCTGACCAATGGGTTGCCCCAAAACACATGACGCATGGCTCGGTACTGGCGACCAATTCGCAATCGCTCAGGTCAAAATTGCCCTGCGCTTGCCCTGCCAGTGCGATGGCGACCACTTCGGCGTGAGCGGTTGCGTTCGCAGTTGGCACGACCAAATTAACCCCGGCCGCGATCAATCGGCCGCTCGTCAACTCAAAAACGGCCGCGCCAAAAGGGCCGCCTGTTGCGTGTGCTACATTTTGCGCGGCCAGCGCGATCACGAACCGCATCCGGCCGTCCATCGTCCCAAAATCAGCGTGATCCCATGCGACCGTGAATGTAGCCACCCATGCAGGTAATCGATAAGTTGGTGCAATACTATTTGTCATGATGACTCCCATTTTTACGATAATAATGCTATCACAATCGACGTGGGTGTGGTGATAAATGAAAACGATGCAACAGTTTGCTTTTTACAATAGTATATGCGCCCTGATGGTGCAGGATACGTTATAGTAAATAGGTGAGCGATAGAAGCACAACAAACAGATCGAAGATGCACAGCATAATTTGATTGAGGATGATCGCATATGAGCAAACGCAAACGCGCTGGCGGCCGTGCCGCCCGACATGCCCTCAGAGCCGCTACCAACCGAAACAAGCCATCTCCCATCAAAGCAGGGGCGCGTGGTGGGCAATACAAACCTCTAACTGACGACGAATGCCAGCAAATTCACAACACGGCATTAGACGTACTCGAACAGATCGGCATGGGAACACCGATTCCCGAACTGGTAGAACCGGCCGTGGCGCAAGGTGCGGTGATGAAGGACGGCCGTCTTTGTTTCCCCAGGCCGATGATGGAAACGCTGATCGCTGCGGCCGCTCGTAACATTACCCTGTATGCGCGTGACACCAAGCACGATCTGTTTTTGGGCAAAGAGCAAGTGTATTACGGCACAGGTGGGGCAGCGATTTCAACGCTGGATTTTGAAACAGGTAACTATCGTGATTCGACATTGCTCGATCTGTACGATTTTGCCCGCTTGTCTGACCAACTGAGCAATGTTCATTGGTTTACGCGCACTGTTGTCGCCACTGAGCTACCCGAACCGGCCGACCTCGACATCAACACGGCATACGCGCTGCTGGCTGGCACAAACAAGCACATCGGCACATCGATCACCATCCCTGAAATGGTCGATCCCGTCGTCGAAATGTTTGACATCATCGGCGGTGGGAGCGGGTCATTTGCGGCACGGCCGTTTTGCAAACTGCACTCGATCCCCATCATCCCGCCGTTACGCTATGGGGCTGATTCATCGTACACGATTTTGGCAGCGATTAAGCACAATTGGCCGATTACGTGCGTCACGGCCGGACAATCGGGCGCAACCGCCCCCGCCACACTCGCTGGCACACTTGTCCAAACCCATGCCGAAACTTTGGCCGCATTGGCAATGGTCAATATCTGGTCGCCCGGTCATCCCTTTATCTTTAGCAATTGGCCGTTTGTGGCTGATTTGCGAACAGGCGCAATGACCGGCGGCAGCGCAGAGGGTGGCTTGCTCAACGCTGCCGCCGCGCAACTGGGCAACATGCTCAATTTGCCGAGCGGCGTGGCTGGCGGAATGCCAGATGCGAAAGTGCCAGACATGCAGGCTGGCTACGAGAGCGGCATTCCCAACGTGATGATCGGCTTGTCGGGCGCAAATTTGATCTATGAAAGTTCGGGCATGTTAGCCAGTTTACTTGCCTGTTCGTATGAGGCGTTTGTGATCAACAATGAGGTCGCTGGAAATTGCCTCCGCGCCATTCGTGGTATCGAAGTGGATCACGAGACGCTTAGTTTTGATGTGATCAAGGAGGCGGTGATGGGGCCGGGGCATTATTTGGGCGCAGACCAAACGATCAAGGTGATGGAGACAGAGTATTATTATCCACCGCTAGGCAACCGCGTGACCCCGACAGAATGGGCAGAAAATGGATCACAGGATGTGTGGCAGGTGGCGCGGGATGAGGTGAAACGTTTGATGCGCCATTACCCCAGCTACATCACGCCAGAGCAAGATGCGGCGCTGCGACAACGGTTTGATATTCGGCTTTCGGCCGATATGATGCACGCTTCCGGCCGCTGGCGGTAGGGACATGGCACGCCATGTCCTTACGTGGAACGGTATGGTTACAGTTTGCTGTACATCTTCAAATCGTCGATGAAGGTGAGTGGATCGGCCGGGGAGATGACAACAGTGCGTTCGCTAAAATGCAAGCCTACCATGTCGATTCGGTCGGTGACAAAGGCGAGATAGTTGCCTAGCTCACGGTTGCGAAACCAGCCTAGATAGCCAAACATACCACCGCTGCCGAATAGGCGAATGGTGCGTAGCCCCATCGTGGGTGTGGATATATCAGTTAGCTCTGCTAATGCCCAGGCGCGTTCCCAAAAAGGATGCACGACCGTTACATAGTCGGCCGAAATGCGGTAAGCGCGAACAGAGAACAAGTATGTGCTGCCCAGAAGTCCGGCCGCGATCATCGCCATCAGCATAAAGGAAACCTCGTCTATCCAGCCGATGAGCAATAGCATGAAAGCGACACCTATTGTGATGCCCTTTGCCATCATATCCAACGGTGCGGGTGCGTAAGTTTGTTCGTCCATACTGTACAGTTTAGCGGAAATAGATAGACAATGTAATAGTGAACAAGGGTTTTCAGTTACTCAGTTAGGTGCGAAAAATCAAACCAACATACTGATTGACCGAAACACTGAAAAACCGTAAATTGTCTTATGGTGTGAACAGCATGGGCATGAAAACGATATTGTGATCGAGCAATGGTTGGGTCACGTCAGTTGGTTGAAACAATAACTGATAGCTGCCGTGTAGGGGTTCGGAGCGAATGCTAATACTCTGTAATTCGTAATCATGTCCGCGATAAAGATAGAAAGATAAGTTTGAATTTTTGTTGGATGCGCCCCGGACGGGGTGAATACCGGTGCTGCCATCGGTGTAGGTGATCATGCGGTGGGAGACCGATTGCACAGATAGGCTGACTTCGCCTAGGGGTCTGCTGCCCGGTAAAGCAATCGAAAAGTTGCCGTTGGCATCGACGGCCGTCATGCACAATGGATCGCCGTCATCATCGTTTAACACAACAGAGGTGAGGCCATATTGGCGGAATGCCTCTTCGGCCGTCATCTCATCTTCTATCACGATCTGCCCGGTAATCGTTGTTTGTCCGTTGTCGCCTGACGGCCGTAACCCTGGCACATTGCAGTAGATAAACGAAGTAAATGAGTAATGGGAGACATTGGTGTAGCTCGAATACCCCATCGTGCCATTGGCTATATCGTCAAGATACCATTCCGGTATATCAATAGTTACACCATTGGGCAACGTATGGCGTAATTTATTGCTATCACCATCTGCCTCAAACAACTTTCGTAACGCCATTTCCGTGCAATAATCTCGTGATGAAACAATTCCCAGCAATGTCGGCTGCTTTTGCCCCTTCACCCATTTGTTATAGATCAGCCCGCCGCCGCTATCGCCATAGCAAGTACCGCCCGGACTGTCTAGCTCAATGCTGTCCGCTTGACCTCGTCCTGCCAAAAAAGTAGTTTGATAATAGTCGAGCTTATCTGTTTGGAGCGTGAGTCGGTTATTGTAATGGATGATACTGTCGGCCGATGTGTGGTGCATTTCGTACCAGTTGGTGTAATGGTCTGCCTCTTGGTCTGTTATATCTGGTAAATTTGCCTCATCTTTCAGTTGATAGGTGGTATCTATACGTCCCTGTCCAACGGCTAGTAGATAACTTTGTTGAGCGTACCAGAGATCATTTTTCTCAGGTAGAGTGACAACGGCCGCATTCTCTATCGGCTGCGTAAGCTGGACGAGGGCAATGTCATTTGCGATGTCTGTGCGGCTGGCATCGTACCGAATGACGCGGCCGATAGTTGCTTCTTGCGGTGTTTCATCATCGCCTTTTACATAGATCGTACTCCCAATCGAGCTGAATGAGACACAATGCCGTGCAGTCAGTACCCATTCCGCGTCGATCATCACGCCCCCGCATCCTGAACCCAACTGCACAAACCAGGGATATTCTCCCGGCTCGGCCGGAATACCCTCATAAACGGCCTGTGTTGGGATCACAATCCCTAGCAGCCCGGTCAACAAAACGATTGCCCATACATAACGCTGCCAAATTATTCTGATCATTGTATATACCATGCTAAACCTATAAAGTGAAAATATGTGTACGATTCATCTATAAGTTAGAACGTAGCAACTGCTTGTTGGTCATGGCTAATTATTTTTCCTCATTTTCCTCCAATGAAAATAAAATCGAAAACAGAATGCTAAGTTGCTCTTTTGTAAAGGCGTAACTGCCGATACAATTGCGGACGATGAAATTAGCAACCTTTGCATACAAAAAAGAGAGTCGATGGGGCGTTTTGCAAGAGGGTCAACTGTATGACCTGAGCCCGATGGTGCCGGGAACATTGCTGACGCTGCTCAAACGCGGCCGTGCAGGCATCGCGGCCGCTCAAAACGGCATTTCATACGTTCGTCCTGTGCCTATCGATGATGTGACCTGGCTGCCTCCCGTTCTCAATCCGGGCAAAGTGCTGGCAATTGGCAAAAATTACCACGCCCACGCGGCCGAACTCGATAGTGTTGCGCCCGACTACCCGATGGTATTCAACAAAACGGCTTCTTCATTGATCGGTCACAAACAACCTGTTGTCATCCCGGCGGCCGTCCAGAAAACAGATTATGAAGGCGAGTTGGTGGTCGTGATCGGCCGTACCTGCACAAACGTCAGCGAAGCCGACGCACTCGACTATGTTGCTGGCTACACCATTGGCAACGATGTGTCCGCACGGGGCTGGCAACGGCGCACCTCCCAATTTGCGATGGGCAAAATGATCGACACCTTTGGCCCCGTCGGCCCTGTGCTTGTCACACCAGACAGCATCCCAGATGTACAAAACCTAGCCGTTCGCACATGGGTCAACGGCGATCTGCGTCAAGATGGCAACACACGCGACATGATCTTTTCTGTCGCGCACACCATCAGCTATATTTCTCAAATCGTGACGCTGCATGTGGGTGATATGATCTTCACAGGAACGCCAGATGGAGTCGGTGCAGGGCGTAAACCACCCCAGTTTTTGCAACCGGGCGACCGTGTTGAGATCGAAATTGAGGGAATCGGCCGTCTCGTCAACCACTTCACGGCCGCCTAAAAACGCTACACTGTAAACAATTTTATGCGAAGTGTGTAACACGCCCATTGCTGTGCATTTTTCTTTCCGCTATACTGACAAAAGCTAAGTTCAGTAAACAGCATCAGGGAAATTGCAACGCATAGGGCGAATAGGGCTAGGAAGGTAATCAATTTATGTCAGTTATCAATATCATGATCGTGGACGATCATCCATTTTTCCGCCAGGGCTTGCGTGATGTGATCAGCACAGACGAAGGTCTCAAAGTTGTTGCCGAGGCTGGAGACGGTCAACGTGCTATCGAACTTGCCGAAGTGCATCAGCCCGATGTAATTTTGATGGACATCAATTTGCCTACCATCAATGGTTTGCAGGTGACACGGCGTATTACGAACGCCTATTCAGACATCAAAGTAATCACCATCACAGGCTATGACGATGCCCAACAAGTGTTTCATGCGCTTCGTGCAGGGGCATCTGCTTACTGTCCAAAAGATGTGATGCCAGACATCCTCATCGAAAACATTCGCCAAGTTCATGCGGGTAACTATGCTGTCGGTGAACAAGTAATGTCGTATGAAGGATTGATGTCATGGCTCGATGATAAATTGGGCGCACATGATCTTTTGTCTGGTGGCGAGGATGTTTTCATTCCTTTGTCCCCCCGTGAAATGGAGATTCTCGATCATGTCACGTATGGTTTTAGCAACAAAGAGATCGCGCACCACCTCAAGATCAGCCATCAAACAGTTAAAAACCACATGACCGCTATTTTGAAAAAGCTAGGCGTAGATGACCGCACACAAGCGGCCGTCCATGCTCTGAGTAATGGCTGGGTGCGGCTGAGTGAACGGCCGACCTCCCCCGAAGCACCATTAGGATAACTTATGTCATTTCCCCCCGACGATAAAGGCG
>CALECP010000258.1 GCA_937949915.1 uncultured Anaerolineae bacterium | reverse complement strand
CCCGCCCTTACGCTGTTCGGGCTGCCTATTGTGATGGGCATTCATCGCGTGATCACCACCCCGCTGCGTAGGGACACGGCGCGCCGTGTCCCTACGCAACCCTGGCTTACACTCATCGTCAGCCTGCTCGTCTATGCGCCCCTTTTTCTCTATCTGCGCCAAAACCCCGATCTGCTCCAGCGTGGTGAGCAGTTGAGCGGTATCGGCGCGGCATTGCTGGCTGGGAATGCACGGCCGTTTCTTGATGCCGCGTGGCAAACAATCGGCGCGTTTTCTGTCACAGGCGATCCGCGCTGGAGCTATGGGGTGGCGGGGCGGCCGATGCTTGATCCAGTCGCGGCCGTTCTCTTTCACATCGGCCTCGTCATCGCCCTCACGCGAGTCCACCAAACAAAATACGCGCTGCTGTTGGCGTGGTGGGGGCTAGGCATTTTGCCCAGTATGCTCACGCCAGACGCGCCCAGCACCATTCGCATGACGGCCGCCATCCCGCCCACATTTGTGCTGATCGGCTTGGTGTTTGAATGGTGGTTCTCTCATCGCAGAGGTGCGGCGGGGCGCGGAGGTTTTGTTGGGAGAGTGGGAATTTTGATGGGGGTGCTCTTTTTGTGGGGCAGCTTGAGTGCAACGGTCAGGTATGGATTTGTAACGTGGCCAAACGCGGCCGCCACACGCACCGAAAAGTACCAACCGATTTGGCAAAATGTGGCCGATTACATTGCCGCGCAGCCCGATCATGCCCCTGTCGTGGTCGATAGCGGGTACGCGCCGATTGATGATGATTCGCTTGTGCGGAGCTTGGGGCGCGATCCGGCCGCACGTTGGGTCAATGCCGGGAACGCGCTGATCGTACCGCCCGGTGCTGCCAATTTGTACGTGCCAGAGTTTGCGCCGATGCAGGTCGATTTACTGGCGGCCGTCAATATCGACCCGACACAACCGATCTATCGTAGCCCCAACGTGCCAGCTTTCGCGGTCTATCCATTGCCTGTGCAATCAGTTCCGGCCGCGCTTGATGTCAGCTTTAGCGATGCGATTACGTTGCGCGAGGTGCGCTTTTTGCCCCGCACGGCCGACCAGCCTTTGACACTGATCACTGTCTGGCAGGTGACGGCCGCGCTTCCGGCCGATCTCTCTATCTTCATCCATGCGCTGCCTATGCCAGCCACACCGCCCGCCACGCAGTCAGACACATTGGACGCGATTCCCGACCAACTGCAAGCGGGTGATATTGTCTATCAGCACCACGTTTTGCCGCTCCCGGCCGATGTCGCTGTCCCCCACATTTTGTCTGTCGGGCTATACCGTCAAGCAACGGGCGAGCGATTGCGGTATCATTCAGCCGACAGTTATACGATTACCAACCGATTCTACTTTGACAAAGCGATAGGCAGCATTACCGATTGACTGACCCCTGTCCATTGGGTATATTCCCGTGTCATTTGTAGCCTAATGCCCCATCAGGGGGCGGATATTGGAGATAGTACGTGATGAGTAAACCATTGACCGTAAATAACAACATACAACGCACACTACTGGCGATTATCATTAGTATGGTGCTTACAATTGCCTATTTAACAACGATAGTCAGTGCCGCCCCGGCCGTACTGCCACCGATCTTCACTGGTTCAGAGAAGATGGTGAGCGACGACACACCCAGTCCGGGCGGCCGGATTCAGTACACCATCGTCGTCAGCAACGCAGGCGACTTTGAAGAGTTTGTCTATGTGACTGACACACTTCCGGCCGAATTGAGCCTGATCACCAGCTCGATCACCTTGATGGACGGCGACGTAGACACCGAATTGATCACATGGACAGCCAACACTGTCTCATGGCACGGCGCGATCATCGGCAACGAGCAATTGACCATCCATTACGATGCGATTGTCTCCGATACCCTTTCGACAGGCGATGCCTTCACCAACACCGTCGTCATTACCGGCGGCGGGCAAACAGTCACTCGCACCGCCACCGCCACCGTTTCAGAAGCGACAGACCTCTATCTGCCCATTCTGTTCACGCCATTTAGTGTGCCATCTTTCACCAGCGAGCCACGCCCCAACGCAGACAACGAATGGACATTGACATGGGATGCGATGACTGGTGTAAGCTACGTGATTGAAGAAGACATGAACCCCAATTTCACCAGCCCAGACGAGTACACGGTCAACGGCAGTTCGCGCACCTTCCAACACGCGCTCACCTGGAACAACGAATACTATTATCGTGTCAAAGCTGTGTCCAATGGACAAACGTCTGATTGGTCAGAAACCGTGCATGTGATCGCCGGTTATCGTGATGATTTTAATAATGATTTGTCTGGGTGGTCTACGCGCCGTACCACCAACATCGACAAAGCGAACAGCTTCTATGAAGAAGACCAAAGCTGGTACGTGATGTCGATTCAAGACAAATGGGACTGGGCATTAGCCAGCCCACTACGGAAAGCACCCGCACCGCCTTATGAAATTGAATATCGCATGATTCGCGTGTCGAATGGCAACTTGATTTCAGGTGGTATGGTGTTGGGTGGCGACTGGAATGGTGAGCCGTGTCCAGACCTGAGCAGTGTAGAAGGGTGGTATCAGCACACCAACTGCTTCAACAACATGTATATCCAAAACATGATCAACCTCAACCGGGATCGCAATGACAAATTCAATGTGCAGTTCGAGGTGATCGATGATTTGGTGTGGTGTTTGGAGTGCGGTGGTAGCCCGATGAAACGCTTGGGAACGATTGACACCAACTTGCTAGAGAACGCCAAGAGCGACGGCTGGAACGTGCATACAGTCCGGGTACGCGACAGTGGCATCGAGTTCTTCAACAATGGTGAGTATTACTACACCATCAACGATACAGACTATATCAACAACCCATACTTCGGCGTATTTGCTTCCACAGATGAGTACAACAACTCAGCGTGGCGCGTAGATTACTTCCAAGTAAAAGCCCTGAACGACTAAAAAGACAAAAATTGCCCCGTAGGGACACGGTTAACCGTGTCCCTAAAATATACCGTAGAGCCGCAAAATCTTGCGGCTCTCTTGTTTTCTGTTTTTCTTCAAGAATGGGAAAACAAAGAAAGAGAAAGAGAGACGCAAAATCTTGCGTCTCTACATCACTGCAATTGCATTAAACGGCCGCACTGCTCCACGACAGCCACGCCATCCGTGCCTCCCGTGCGCGAGTAATGATGTCCCCCATTGGCTGGTTGGTGTCCAGAAAAATATCGTTGACACACACCAAACTCGCGCCCCCTTCATACGCAGCTTCCATATTTTCAATCGGAATTTGATTGACCACAAACGCGATGTCGTACTTGATGCCGTCGGCGCGTTCTTGCAATCCTTCCAGCCCTTCTGCGTCGATGTCATCGCGGATTTTTTGCCAGCGTACCCCGGCGCGTCGGGTGATCAACGCTTGTCCCGGCGCGTGAATGGTGGGGATGTACAGGAAGTCACGCTGTTTGGCGGCCGCCAGCAGTGGTAAGCGAAATTCGTATGTCGATGAGGCGAATTGCGCTCCCGCATCGATCACCGCTTGCAGTTGCCCTTCTGATTCGACACGTCCCGCGCCGACAAGCATGTGATCGCCAGCCCGTTTGCGGAATGCTTCGAGCGTTTCCAATGTGCGTTCGCCATTGGGGATGATCTCCACGGCCGGAACGGGGGCAGCCAGCAACGCATCTATGATGCTGATCACCCGGTTATCGGGCAGTTCGCCGGGGAGAATCGTGATAAATCCGGCCGTTTCTAATTGGTTTGCAACGTTTTGTGCTTGATTTGTCATAGCGAATTAAAGTTGTTTGACAAGCTGCTTTACGCCATCGGCCGCGGCGACAAACACATGCGTCGCCCGATTGAGAAACAGCCCATGCTCTACAATGCCGACGCGCTGCCTCAACTTTTCTGCCAAACTATGCGGATACAAAATTGTGCCAAATTGGGCATCGACGATCAAATTGCCAGAGTCGGTACGGAACAGTTCACCCGCGTCATCCTGGCGCACATCAACTGTCGCGCCCAACGATTTGAGATAGTCGATCTGTGTCTGACTTCCAAACGGGATAATCTCAATCGGCACCGCCCACGTTGTGCCTAAATGGGGAACATACTTTGATTCGTCGGCCGCGATCACGACTAACTTGCTTGCTTGGGCGACTATTTTTTCGCGTAGCAGTGCGCCGCCGCCACCCTTGATCAAGTTGAAAGCGGGATCGATTTCATCTGCACCGTCAATCGTCATGTCGATCACCGGATGTTGTGCCAGCGTCGTCAAGGGAATGCCCAACGCCTTCGCTTGCTCGGCCGTCTGTCGGGAAGTCGGGATGCCCCACACACGTCGCAATGCGCCACTATGCAATAAATCGCTGATTTTGCGAACGGCAAAGATCGCAGTGCTGCCCGTTCCCAGCCCCACAACCATATCTGATTCAACCATTTCGACGGCCGCTTCACCAGCCATTTTTTTCAATCGTGTCACATCATCCATAAAGACCTCAGAGAGATAGCCCCGT
>CALECP010000257.1 GCA_937949915.1 uncultured Anaerolineae bacterium | reverse complement strand
AAAATCGAATGTAAACAGAATAGCGTACAATGCCATCAGCAAAGTGCTGACGATGGTATAGGTGCGATCAAAGGCGGGGTTTTTGCCCAGGCGGCCGAGCCAGATGAACAAGGCAGGGGCGGCCAGCACATAGCGGTGCATTCCTTGTGCGCCGCCACTGGTGAGCGCGATAAAAACGGCGAGAAAGCTGTACAGTGCGAGCGCCGGGTGCCGTTTTCGCACGGCGTAACACGCATACAGACCAATGACGATGGCGGCAAATTCGACCAGATAGTAGGCGGTTGTTTGGGTGTTTTCGCCAAACATGCCTTGCGCGGCATCGAGCCAGACGTTTAACGATGTGCCAAGCATCAATGCGCCACGGCCGAAAAAGTTTGATTCGGCCACATGGAAGCCAAAGCCGAGCGGGGTCATGCGCCACACGAGATGGGTGATGATGGGCGAGAAGCGCAAAAGAAGCTGTCCGACTGTTTTCCACGGAATGCCGTTGTAATAAATTTCGCGCCATTCGAGATCGATGTCCGTCCACTCTTCGTCTATCAGCCAGCGGCCGACCAATGGTACAAACAGCAATAAGCCGACGGCACGGGTGAGTGTGGCACAACACGCTAATAGTGCCGCCCAGCCCAATTTGCGCCGATTGGCAAGCGCGATGCTGCCATACGCCAGCCCAATGAACAACCCTTCTGTGTACACCTGCGCCATAAACATGCTGGCGGGGAAGATGAGCAGGTAGAAGGCGGTGCGAAGTGCGCCTGTTTCGCCTAGCTCTTTGCGCGTCAGGTCATAGAGCGCAATCATGCCCATGAGCGAGCCGAGGAACGACAAAATCATGCCTGCGAGGATGGCGGTAGCGACGGGATTCATGCCAAAGATGCTCAATGGATAAGAGAGCAAGCGCATCATCCAGGGATAGAAGGCGAAAAAGGCGTAGCTGAGTTGTACTTCTTCGCCGACGGCGTATTGCTCGAAGATGACAACTGATCCTTCTGCTTCGATCTGCTGTGCGGCCGTGACGGAGACCGTTCGCATGTCGGGGTCTTGGTAGCCGACGGTGGCGATAGAGATATAAAATTCGGAGTCCCACGCGACGTGGCGATTGAGAAAGGGGTCGCTGAGATAGCCGTTGCTTGCTTGTTGCCCGATTTCGTCGGTGGAGAATTTTGTCCAGAAGACGGCGTAATCGGGGCGTACCAAATCGACGAGCCGCATTTCTGCCATCCATTGAAAGCCCATCAGACCTATGAACCAGCCGAGGCAGATGAGGGTTAATTTGAGGTAGGGAATGCGGTGGGTCATAAGAGGTTAAAAGTTAAGAAGTTAAACGTTAAAAGTTAAAAGGTGACGACCCGTTTGCGTTTTTGCCACCAGCGGTCTACGAGATAGCCGAGACCGAGGGGGGTGAGCCATGCAAGCCAGACGGGGAGCATTTCGGGGGCGAGGGGGGTGGTGGTGAGTGAGGCGTAGAAGGCGATGTTGTAGATGACAATGGTGAATAGACCTGCCCATTTTGTGCTGCGTTTACGGCCGAGAAAGAATAGCCCATAGCTCAAAACGGTGTTGAAAATGTCCAAAATAAAATACTCGTTGACGCTGCCGCCCATTTGCAAGAGGCGATGCCGGAGGATGGTGGAGGCGGTGACGATGCTGGTGAGCATGGTGATGAGCGGGAGCAATCCGACCATAAGTTTAAGGAAGTCACCTCGATTGCGCCACAATGCGCGGCCGAATAGCGCACTGGATGGAATGAGCAAGCCATACGCGGCGTAATTCATCCAATCGGCCGAGAATCCATTATTGAAAAAGGCTGGCACCATCGGCGCAGCCAGCATCGAGATCAATGCGCCCAACCAAAGCAAAATAGAGGTAGATGATTTGCGTCGCCATGCGACACCGGCCGCTCCGGCCGCGATCAGCATTTGCAGCCAATACACCATTTCGGCACTCACTCCGGTGCTTTGTGTCGCAAAAAAGAAGTTGGTTAGCACCAGCAGCATAGCGGGAATGACTGTAGCCAGATAGTCGCGGATGGGGCGCGACTGCGGCCGTGCTTTTTGTTCTTCTGCTTTCAGTGCTTCTATCGAGATTTCTACTGAGCTTGCTGTGTCCGTCGCAGGGTCATCTATCTCCGGTATCGGTATCAGTGCGGCTTCTTCTGGCAGATCAAAGAGCAAAATAGATTGCTGGTCTTCGATCACGGACATCTGTTTTTCTATTTTGCTAACGTTCATACGCCCCTTTTAACCTATCCCTGTTGCAATGTCAATGAAATGGTAAGCTGTTATACTTTCGCTCTCGTTTTGGTCTGCAATATGGTACACATCAGGGCATAATTGTGTTAGGCTAACAACGTGTTTGATGCTGAAAATATAGACTGAAAAAAAACTTATGAGAAAATTTGTTCCCAGCCTCTCCAAACAATTTTATCTGATGATCGCTTTGGCTCTTCTGGCGGTTGCTTGCCAAGATCGTAGTGTGATGCGTGAAATGCCGCCTGTGGCGATTGCTCAGGCGACGGCGCAACCCACGGCCGTGCCGACCGATCTGCCTGTGCCGACGGCCGCGCCATCAGATACACCGATGCCGACTGTCGTCCCGGCCGTGACAGCAACACCGCTACCTGCACCCCCGGCCGAGACGGCCGTGCCGACAATTGCGGCCGTACCGACTGACCTGCCCCCACCGACGGCCGTGCCTGTTGTCACCATCACGCCATTTGCAGATGCCAGCAACATGTACATTGTGCGCGAAGGCGAGACGCTCGAAACGATTGGGGCAGCGTGGGGGATACGCACAGTCGAACTGGCGAACGCCAATGGGATTACCAACTATTTGACCGTTGTCCCGGGTCAGCTTTTGATTTTGCCACTGCCCACACCGCAACCCACTGCCACCGCCACCCCTGTGCCATCACCGACGATTGCACCGACGGTACCTGTATCGCCATTCGACCCCAACAATTATCGTTCTCACACGGTACTTTCTGGGCAAACTTTATTCCGTATCGGTTTAGATTACGGCTTTAGTGTGGATGAGTTGTTGCTCTACAATCAAATCGACAACGCTAACTTGATTTATCCGGGCGATGTGATCAGGATTCCATATCGGTAAGAGGGTGATCTGGGCGAATAGATGATCTGCATGGGTGTCGGCCGTTTGGTGCGGCCGACAGGCGATCAAGTGCCATTGTGTGATGCACCTATCTCTTTGGAGCAGTAGAGAATAGGAAAAGCGTACTATCAAGAAAGATGTACAAGATCACTGTGCCAAATTTATGGGAAGATACACTTTGGCTATGTGAACACCATGTGATTTACATAGCCGCGTGAAAAAATAGTGTAAAAACATATTGTAATGGTAGTGACTCCGCATCCCGTGCGGAGTTTTTTTTTGTTTTCAGCAAGCGTAACAAACGCTTGTCTCGCATATTTGCTGCGCTAATTGCGTAATAATCGCGCAACTTGCGATCAAAACACCTTCCAAACATTGCACCCCCTGCCCATTAAGCCACAGTTAATAATCGCGTACAATGATAACAGTAGAGTCAAAACAAAGGGATCGACCTGTTGTACTATTTGTTGGCAAAGGCGATTGGATAGGGTGGGCGGCACGTGTGGTCGCTCACCCTTTACTGAAGTGATAATGGAGTAAATCATGCACCGAATAAAAATTTTCCTACTATTAGCGATTTTATGTTGTATCGGATTGGCGACAACGGCCGTATCGGCCGAGAGTCCGGCCGTCCAAATCACCAGCCCGGCCGATGGCGCGGTCATTTCCGGCGCGGTGACAATAGAAGCGGCCGCCGCCCATTCGGCCGGTATCCAGCAAGTCGAATTTTTTGTCAATGGTACATCTATTGGCACAGACACGACTGTGCCATACCAGATGACACTGCAATCATGGAACTGGCCCGAAGGCGTGACCAGCATCAAGGCAGAAGCGACGAGCGCAGACGGCAGTACTGGCAGCAACATCGTTGCCCTGAGCAATGGTGGCGAGGTTGCCCCGTCTGTTGTCGGCTATTCACCTTCATCGGCCGCCGAACTGCCGCTCGATGGCGCAGTCGAAGTGACATTTGACCAAGCGATGGATCAGACGACGACTGGCAGCGCGATCCAGATGACTGATGCCAATGGCAACGCAGTCGCCGGGAGCGTGACATGGACAAGCGCACGCACGGCACGCTTCAAGCCAGCGGCCGCTCTTGCCAGCGACACTGATTATCAATTGAGTGTCGGTACGGCCGCCACCAGTGTGCTAGACCAGGGTTTGCTCGAAGGGCTGACGATTGATTTCGGCACGATTGGCGACATCGAAGTGCTGTCTGTGTCGCCGCTGCCCGGTGCCACGGCCGTCGATAACAACACAACGTTCTCTGTTATTTTCAATCGGCCGGTTGTGCCATTGCTTTCTGCTGGCGCACAAACTGCTTTGCCAAATCCCTTGACGATTGCGCCTACTGTGGCAGGCGAAGGACGCTGGATCAACACATCGACGTATGTGTTCCAGCCGGATGATGGCTTGATCGGTGGTCTGGCGTATAGTGCGTCTGTTTCGGCCGCTGTGGTCAATGCAGCTAGTGCCAGTGGGGCGCAAATGGCGGCCGATTACGATTGGCAATTCACTGTCGATAATCCCTCTCTCCTTTCGATTTATCAAACGGGCGGCAGCGGCAATAGCTACGTCAATGGCAGCACAAAATATGCGCGTGACATCGGATGGCAGGTGCAGTTTGAACAACCGATGGACATAGCCAGCACCGAAGCAGCCATCAACGTGAGCAATGGCACGGTGCCTGTCACATTTGAATGGTCGGATGATGCGCGATCAGTCACACTGACACCCATTGATTTGCTCGACTACAATACCAGCTATGTCGTGTCTGTGGCGGCAACGGCCGAAGGGGCGTATGGCGGCACGTTGCGCGATCCTGATTCAAAATCATTTACGACTGTGCCATTGCCATTTGTTGTGTCCACCTATCCTGAAAATGGCGGTACGCTGTATGAGAATGGCAGCTTCCAAATCCGGTTTGGAACGGTTGTGGATATGGCAACGGTGATAGACAAGATCGTCTTTTCGCCTGCACTTCCGGCCGGGGCTGTCATCTCGCCCGATGAGGGGAACGGCCGCTACATGTATGTCTCTGGTCTCGATAGCCGTGTCACCTACAATGTCACCATTCAACCGGGCTACCTCGACACGTATGGATCGCCCAGTACCAGCACCTACACCACCCAGTTCACAACGGAAGGCAAATCGCCCAGTGGCTATCTCAATATGCCCAACTTGGTGCTGCATCCAACCACCGACCTCAATGCAACCACTGCCGATTATGTCAATTTGACCGATTACGCGCTGAATATGTATGCGCTGGACGATACAGAATTGAGAAGCGTGTATAGCAACAATGCCTCTAACTATCAGCCCGCAGCATCGAAACTGCGCTGGACGCTAACGGGCGCATCTGCCCAGCTAGATGTGACAGAGCAACAGCCGTTTTATATGACAAACAATGGCACGGCCGCTGGGTCAGATTTGCCTGCTGGTGCGTACTATGCCACGTTCAATTCATCTACTTTAAGTACATGGAACAATTACCATAGTGATTACGCCATTATCCTGATCGCCAATGCCAACCTTACGCTCAAGAATAGCGGTGAGGATATGTTGGTGTGGGCAACTGATATGGAGACGGGCGCACCTTTGCCCAATGTGACCATCCAATTGACAGGCGACAACACCTCTCATACGGCCGTAACAGATGCGGACGGCGTGGCTACCTTTGATGGTATCGATCTGAGTTCATGGGGCAGTTATGTGGCGCATATTGATGATCCCGTCTTTTATGGCGCGGTTGTCAATGGCGCAGGGGCGGTCACGGTCAATGGCATCAACGCTGGCTATACGTTTAATCCAGAACGGATGAAAGCATACGTTTATACAGACCGGCCGATTTATCGCCCTGGTCAAACGGTGTCGTTCAAGGGCATTGTGCGTCACGATGACGACTTGCTGTATACACTGCCATCGTACTCGCTGGTTGAAGTGACAATTACCGATCCAGAAGGAAGCGCCGAAGTGATGAACATTCCGTTGGCTGATCTAAAATCGTTTGCCAGCGAACTGACACTCGACGAAGATGCGTCATTGGGAACTTATCGCATCAGTGTATCGAAGAGTGGCGGTGGTTATCTTGGTACGATTTCGTTTGAAGTAGCGGAGTATCGCAAGCCGACTTTCCAAGTCGATATTGCACCCAGCACTGATGATTTGCTGGCGGGTGGTGTTGTCGATGCACTCGCTTCGGCCGCCTATTATTCTGGTGGCGATGTGATCGGGGCCGATGTATCTTGGAATGTTGAGGCGACTGATTACACTTTCCGGCCGACGGGCGCATACGGCCGCTATAGCTTTGAAGACAGCAGTTACAACAATTGGTGGTACTACGAAGATTGCTGGGATTGCGGCTGGTATGGCGGCAGTAGTGGCACTATCGTCGCGTCTGGCAGTGGGCAGACCGATCTCGATGGCGACCTACCGATTACGATGACCAGTGCGCTCGATGAAGATGGCAACAGCCAACTGTACACCATTGAAGCGACTGTAACCGATGCGTCGAATAACCCGGTGAGCGGCCGGAGCGATGTCATTATTCACAAAAGCGCGGTGTATCCCGGTGTGAAAACGGCCAGCTATGTCGGCCGTGTCGGGCAAGATATGCAGATCGATGTGGTTGCGCTCGACTGGGATGAGGCGGCCGTTGGCAGCCAATCACTCACTGTCGAAGTAGTGCAAACGGCATGGGTTTACTCTGGGACACAATGGATACAGCAAGAGACGATTGAGCAAGCCGATACTGTCACCACCAATGCACAAGGCAACGCCAGCGTCGATTTTGCCCCGGCAGAAGGTGGTTCGTACCGCGCCCGCGTGACAGCAACAGATGCGAGTGGCAATACGGCCGTTGCAGCGACTTCATTCTGGGTATATGGCACAAACACCGCCTCATGGCAGCGTGACGATGATTACACCTTTGACCTGATCGCGGACGCAGACAGCTATGTACCGGGCGACACGGCCGAACTGTTGATCGCGTCTCCCTACGCTGGCGATGCCACCGCTTTGATTACAGTGGAGCGCGGCCGGATCAAGCATCACGAAGTGGTCGCACTCGACGGCAGTCTGATCTATCAATTGCCGATTACGGCCGACATGGCACCCAACGTCTACGTCACCGTTCAGATCGTACAAGGCAGCGACTTTAACGCTGGTTCACCCGACTTTAAGTACAACGCCATCGAACTGCAAGTAGACCGTATCGAACAACAATTGAACGTGTCGATTACGCCTAACCAATCGCAAGCGACACCGGGCGACAACGTTATTTTCACCGTCGAAGTGACTGGTCACAACGGCGATCCGGTGGTTGCCGATGTGTCACTGGCACTGGCTGATCTCGCCGCATTGTCGTTGCGAGATCGCTTCGAGCAACCGATTATCGACTATTTCTATGGCGAGCAACCATTGGCGTTTCGGACTTCCGTTTCGCTGATGTACGATGTTGAAGAAGCGGAAATTGACCCCGATGGAACGCCAGCCCCGTCACCGACACAGACACCGAGCCTTGATGATGGGGCGGGTGGTGGTGTCCCCGAAGAAAATTTCGGCGGTGCATTGCTTGATGCCGACCGTGACGCTGTTGCGGTCGATGGAGAAGTGCGTGAAAACTTCCCCGATACCGCTTACTGGCGCGGCTTGATACGCACGGGTACGGACGGGATTGCCACTGTTTCAGTCACATTCCCAGACAACCTGACGACGTGGCAAATGGACGGCAAAGCGGCGACGGCCGACACCGAAGTGGGCGAATCGAACATCGAAATCGTTTCGACCAAACCATTGATCATCGACCCGATGGCTCCTCGTTTCTTCGTGGTGGGCGACACCGCGCAAGTGGGCGCAACCGTGCATAACAACATGACGGCCGATGTGTTGGTGAACGCCTCTCTCGATGCGGATGGCGTGGTGCTTTACACACCGCAGACACAATTGGTCGCTGTCCCGGCCGGACAGACGGCGTATGTCAAATGGGACATCGGCATAGAAGATGTAGCGCGTGTAGATTTTATCTTTAGCGCAAGCGGTAACGGCGAAAGTGATGCCAGTCGGCCGACCCTGACCACGTTGCCTGATGGCGGTATCCCCGTCTACAAATACGAAGTGCAGGAGATCGTCGGCACGTCTGGGCAGTTGCTCGATGGCGATGTGATCGTCGAATCGATCAGCTTGCCGCAATACCCCAACTATCAATTGACGGAAGGGGAGTTGGTTGTCGAAGTTGCGCCGTCGCTGGCGGCCGCGATGACAGACGGACTCGATTATTTGGCGCATTACGAATGGGAATGCACCGAGCAAATCGTGAGCAAATTCTTGCCCAATGCGGTCAGCATTCGCGCCCTCCGCACGGCCGGATTGACCGACACCGCCCTCGAAACCAACCTCGAAAATCAGGTGGCGATTGCGCTGGCAAAATTGGCGAATCGCATCAATCCAGATGGCGGCTTCGGCTGGTGGAATGGCAACCAATCGAACACGCTGGTGACGGCGTATGTCGTTCTCGGCTTGATCGAAGCGCAGGAAGCAGGCATCACTATCGACACGACGATGCTTGATAATGCGGCTACTTATGTCAGCCAATCATTGTCTAGCGTCGATGGGTTGAGCGGCACATGGAAGCTCAACCGCCAAGCGTTCTTGGCTTACGTTCTCACCCGTGCCGGACAATCGCCCACAGGCACTATCGACGCGCTGTACGCCAGCCGCGAAAGCATGAGCTTGTACGCAGAAGGGTATTTAGCCCAAGCGATGGCACGCAACTTTGCGGCCGATGCGCGTCTCGACACGCTGCAATCAGACATCACAAGCGCGGCGATTTTGTCGGCCAGCGGCACCCATTGGGAAGAAGCCAGCACCGACTACTGGAACTGGAATACCGACACCCGCACGACGGCGATTATCCTGGATACGATGGCACAGCTTGACCCGACCAATCCAATGGTGGCAAATGCGGTGCGTTGGCTGATGGCACACCGTCAAAACGGCCACTGGGGATCGACGCAGGAGACAGCTTGGACGCTGATGGCGTTGACAGACTGGATGGCTGTTTCGGGCGAACTAAACCCTGACTACGATTACGAAGTGGCGCTGAATGGATCATTGATTGCTGCTGACAGTGCGACGGCCGCGACGGTACGCGAAACGACAGAATTGCGCGTAGACATCGAAAATATGTTGCTGGACGAAATGAACCGGTTGGCTATCGGCCGGACAGAAGGAGACGGCAACCTGTACTACACCGCGTTTATGGATATGTCGCTCCCGGTCGAATATGTCGATGCGCTGGATCGCGGCTTCCAATTGTCACGCGCCTATTTTGACCCGACTGACCCCGACACCCCGGTGACGGAAGCACAACAGGGCGATATGCTGCTGGCACGACTGACGGTAACGATTCCGAACGCGATGCACTATGTCGCTATCGAGGATTATTTGCCCGCCGGACTGGAAATCATCGACGAATCGCTCAACACAGCCCAACAAATCGGTACGCCAGAGACATATAATCCTGGTTACAACAGTTGGTTTGATTGGTGGTGGGGCGGCTATGGCTGGTGGGCGTTTGACCATGTGGATCAGCGTGACGAGAAGGTGCAATTATCGGCCGACTATCTTTGGGAAGGCACATACGAGTACACCTATCTGGTACGCGCTGTCACACCGGGCGAGTTCCGTGTGATTCCACCGACGGCGCACGAGTTCTACTTCCCCGATGTGTACGGCCGGGGTGCAGGTAGTTTGTTTACGGTGCATCCGGCCGGTGGCACATACCAGCCGCCAGCAGGCGCACAGACACGAGCGGCCGAGAAAGCGGCTCTCGTCAACACATCGACGGCCGCGCCAGAAATCGGCTCGGACACGATCACGGTGATCATCGAAAGCCTCCCCACGGCCGTGACGGTCGATATGCTGGGCGTGAATGTGGCTGTCCCGACGAGCGCATTGGCTGGCACTCTGCTTGTGCTAATCGGCAGCACTGTCATGATCGTGCGCCGTCAACGAGGGACGGCCGGATAGGTTAGAAACACACGAGACAGAACAGAGATAACAAAGGGCGAGACAATTTATGTCTCGCCTTTTTTATTTTGTTCAGATAAATATCGATCAAATCAACCGATGAAAAACTTGGTTGCTGAGGAAAACACCTTTTTCGGTGAGGCGCAATTGGTGATCGTGAATGGCGACCATTTCCCAGTCGAGCAATTGGGTGAGGGTGTCGCCGAAGTGGGCTTGTGGTGTCCGGCCGAATCGCTGTTCAAAGGCGGTCATGTCTAGCCCTTCATTGAGCAAACGCAGTTGGGTGATCACGGTGTCGCTGATTTGATCTGCTTGATCGAGCGAGTATTGTGCTTTGACGGCCGGAGAGAGCGGGAACGTGGTCGCGGCCGGTGTGGCGATGCGCTTGATGTAGGTGCGCGGCTGCTTGACAACATGGTAACGAATGCCGTCGGCGTGACCGTGTGCGCCTGCCCCCAGCCCCAAATAGTCGCCGTTGCGCCAGTAGGTGAGGTTGTGCTGACATTCGCGCCCCGGCTTGCACCAGTTCGATATTTCATAATGATCGTAGCCTGCTTCTGCCATCAGTTGACAGGCTAGTTCGTATTGATCGGCCGCGAGATCGGGGTCGGGCGGGGTGATTTTGCCTGTGCGAATATAACTTTGCATCGGTGTGCCAGGTTCGACGGTGAGGCAGTACAGACTGAGATGGGTGGGCGCAAGGTCGAGCAAGGTGCGGACGCTTGTTTCCCATGATGGCAGCGTTTGACCGGGGACACCGTAGATCAAATCGAGGTTGAAGTCGTCGAATCCAGCTTGTTGGGCGAGGCGAACGGCCGTCACTACGGTGTCGTGCGTATGCGTCCGGCCGAGCAATTGTAGTTCGCTGGCGACGACTGATTGCACCCCAAAGCTCAACCGATTGATCCCCAATTGGCGCAATTGGGCAAAATACGCGGCCGAAATTGTCCCCGGATTGCACTCCATGCTGATCTCGGCCGCGGCCGCCACATCAAAATGCGTATGGACGGCTTGCAAAATATGATCGAGTGAGGCGGCCGACATCAAAGAAGGTGTCCCGCCGCCAAAAAAGATAGTCTGAACAGGACGGCGTTCGTTGCCAGCCACGGCCGCTACTTCGTCCGCCAGCGCACGCGCATATACCTCCTGTAGATCGCCCAGCGATGTGTAGGTATTGAAATCGCAGTACGAGCAGCGATGCTGACAAAACGGAATGTGAAGGTAGAGACTGAGCATGGTTTGATTTTGATGTAGAGACGCAAAATCTTGCGTCTGATTTGAACGAAGAGACGCAAAATCTTGCGTCTCTACTTTTATATTTGCAACGATTACAGACAGCGCACGTAAAAGTGTGTAAAGTATGAATACATGGTTAGGTAAAAGCAAATGATTGAACCCCTCTTTTTTCTCACGCTTCTTGCTCCCGCCGTCGTCGATATGCAGGTATTTGCCTCTGGTTTGATAGAGGTGATCGAAATTTTTGGTATTCCGTTGGTTGGTTTGGGGGCGTATGGGGCGTATAAAGCGGCCGAATGGCAACGACGCAACAAAGTGATCACCGGCCGTGAGGGGCTGATAGGCGCAAAAGGGGTTGTCAAACGCAGTCTCAAGCCGTTCGGCCGTCGTTGCCGGGGCAAGGTAATGGTGTTTGGCGAATGGTGGGAGGCGGTGTCCGACGAGCCGATCAGCGCGGGGGCGACGATTGAAGTAGAAGCGGTGGAGGGGTTTACGCTTTTTGTGGTCGAACGGCTGCCTTCTTAATCGACATCGGCATCGCGTAACGCCTCTGCCGTTTTGCGCCAATCGATCTTGGGGTGCGCGGCGATCACTTCGGCCGCAACCGCTTCGGCGACCGCTTCCGGTGTTCCCGGCCGTTTTTGGGCTTCACTCCAGCGAAAAGTATCGAGATAGCCGTCTGTGCCAGTTAGTTCGGCCGCCATCGCCGCATTATCGACTGCGATCTGGAAGCGTTTTGGCAACTCAATCGAATGTCGTTTGCGCCGCTCTTTCGCCTTCACCTGAACCGGAATATCATGCCAATAAAGTATCTGATAAGTTGCCATGTCGATAGCATATCAGTTCGCCCGACCATCTGCCAACTTGTCTATCTCTGTGTCAGAGTTTTCCAGTTATTCAGTTTCTCAGTATAGTCAGTCGGCCGCAAACAGCTTATCTTGTTTGTTTCGTCATATTGCCTTGTCGCTGCAAATATGGATGAGAATATGTTATTTGGGTGCGAAAAATCAAATTGACAGACTGAGTCCACTGTAAGAACGAGATGAATAAGTGCGTTCAAATAGAGTAAGGGCGAGAAACACAACATTGGCGCATATCTCGTCTAAAGTGGTTTTAAAGCGTTTGAGGGGCGACAAAACGCTCTCTATCTGCATAAAAGACA
>CALECP010000256.1 GCA_937949915.1 uncultured Anaerolineae bacterium | reverse complement strand
CCAGCTCGTTTTTAGGCGGCCGGAATGACATCTAGCCCATTCATGTACGGCCGTAACGCCTCTGGAATCACAATCGAACCGTCTGCTTGCTGATTGTTTTCGATGACAGCGATCATCACACGCGGAATGGCGAGACCACTGGCGTTGAGCGTGTGCGGGAATTGTGTGCGGCCGCCGTCTGTCGGTCGATAGCGGACATTGGCTCGCCGTGCTTGATAATCCCCCGCGTTGCTAATCGAGCTGACCTCTAGCCATTCGCCACACCCGGCCGCCCACACTTCGATGTCATACGTTTTTGTCATCGCAAAACTGATGTCACCTGTCGCCAAATCGAGCAAACGATAACGAAAACCGAGCGCATCGCAAATGTCAATCGCATACTGTTTCATCTCTTCCAGACGGTCATAGCTTTCGTCGGGATGCACGTATTGGAACATCTCCACTTTGTCGAACTGATGCCCCCGCTTGATGCCGCGCACGTCCCGCCCCGCGCTCATTTTTTCGCGCCGAAAGCACGGCGTATATGCCACATATTTGAGCGGCAAGTGGGCTTCGTCTAGCAGTTCGTCACGATGAATGTTGGCAAGGGCGATTTCGGCCGTACCCAGCCACATAAAATCTTCTTCCGCATCCCGATAGATGTTGTCAAAAAATTTGGGCAACTGACCCGCGCCCTCAAACACTTGCGATTTGACCATCCACGGCAAATACAGTTCGGTGAACCCGTGTTTGTCGATGTGCATATCGAGCATGAAGCGAATCAACGCCCGTTGCAACGCTGCGCCATGTCCGCGCAGCATGTAAAAGCGGCTGCCGCTCAATTTTGCCCCGCGCTCAAAGTCGATGATGCCGATCTGTGGGCCTAAATCCCAATGTGCTTGTGGCTCAAAATCGAACTGGGGCAGCGGTGCGCCTTGTGGTGCGTGGATGACGTTATCTGCTTCGACACCAACGGGAACGCTCTCGTGTGGGATATTAGGAATCCAGAGCAGGGCTTCGCGCAAGCTGGCTTCGACAGTACGCAATTGTTCGTCGATTTGGCTGATGCGGTCGCCGATCACACGCGGCCGATCTTTGGCTGCTTCCGCTTCTGCCGTCAGTTGTGCAACGGCCGCAGCATCCCCTGTTTTCTCCGCCTTCTTCAACTGTCCCATCACGCGACCAATCGCTTTGCTCGCCACATTGCGCTCTTGACGCAACGCTTCGACCTCGACCAAAAGCGCACGACGGTGCGTATCGGACGTCAACGCCTCATCGACCCGATCTGGGTTGTCGGCGCGTTTGATAATTTGTTCTTTCACCCAATCGGGCTTCTCTCGAATCAATGCAATATCTAACATGTTGAACCTTTAGCCGTTAGCGATTAGCTGTGAGCGAATCGCTAAAAATTAAAAAAGCTCCATCATCCTCAATAACAGGACGAAAGAGCTTCGTGGTACCACCTGGGTTTGCTATTGGCGCAGTGCCAACAGCCTCGGACAGCTATATCGGGCTTACCCGGTTGCCTTCTGTCAGCAACTGCTCTGAAGGAGATTCGGCCGCTTCTCTGCTCCTGTTTTCACCATCCACAGGTTCTCTTTGCCAGAGTGTGCGACGTACTGATCTTCGTCAACGCATTTCGTTATATTGTTGTCGATATTGTACGGTTCGGCCGAACCTCTGTCAATTGCTATAAAAACCGTGTTATGATGTGCAGAGGTGACGCACTGAGGATTCATAGAAGCCAGTTTTAGAATGGCATAATATAATGCCCCCCAATAATTAGACAGTGAATTAAGGTTCCCAATTTGCGATAAAATCACAAAATGGGAGATAAAAATGTCTACGAAAAGAAAACAGTATTCGGCTCAATTCAAACTGACTGTTGCATTGGAAGCGGTCAAAGAATCGAGGACACGCAGTGAAATAGCCGCACACTACGAAGTGCACCCGATGCAAGTGAGTAAGTGGAAAGCGCAACTGCTGACAAACGGCTCGCAATTATTCGAACGTCAGTCGAAAGACAAACAGAAGAAAGCGCAAGCAGACCAAGAAGCACAATTGTATGAGCAGATTGGGCGACTGAAAGTGGAAGTGGAATGGCTGAAAAAAAAATCTACCCTTATCGGCCGCTGAAAAGCGTCGATTGATTGAGCCAAACCACGCCGCGCTGAGTATCGGTCGTCAATGCAAGTTGTTGGGTCTGAGCCGTGCGGCGTGGTACTACAAACCAGCGACTGAAAGCGACTTGAATTTGGAATTGATGCGTTTAATCGACGAACAATATATGTTGACACCGTTCTATGGATACCGCAAGATGACACACTGGTTGCGCCGACAAGGATATAACGTTAATAGAAAGCGCGTTCGCCGTTTGATGCGGTTGATGGGTATTACCGCCCTCTATACGCGCCCGAATACAACACGCCGGGCGAAAAATCACCCAATTTACCCGTATTTGTTACGAGATGTGACGGTTGAATCTCCGAATCATGTGTGGAGTAGCGACATCACTTACATTCCACTGGCACGGGGATTCATGTATTTGGTTGCTGTGATCGATTGGTACAGCCGCTACATTCTGTCGTGGCAACTGTCCAATACGTTGGAAAGTATTTTCTGTGTGCAAGCGTTACAAGATGCGCTCAAAAAGAACAAGCCAGCGATTTTTAACACAGACCAAGGCGCACAATTCACATCGCATTATTTTACGGACACGTTGAAAGCGCAAGAGATCGCTATCAGCATGGATGGAAAAGGGCGTGCGTTGGATAACATTTTCATTGAGCGATTTTGGCGGTCGCTCAAATATGAAGATATTTATCTCAAGCGATATGAAACGGTGTCTGACTTAACGGCCGGACTGCAACGGTACTTCGCCTTCTATAATCAGGAGCGGATTCACCAAAGCCTCGCCTACAAAACACCATTGGAAGTATATTCTCAGGGGGCGAAGAGCTTGAAATCGCCTCCTCCATAAACCAACCAACGGAAGACGAAGAAAACATGCTTATTGAGAACCTTATTTTAGACCATTTTTTGTCTTGACAATGGGGGGCAGCATAGTAGATATTTCTATCTTCCAACTCTTTAACTAATTTGAGTTCAATCTTTTGTGACATAGTTTGTATATCTTCCTTAAACGCCACCAACTCATTGCTTCATAATTGGCTCATACTGACATGCTTGATTGTATGGGGAAATGTGGGGGTGTCAATCCTCACACACTGGGCCGCCATAGGTAAATGGCGGAATGTGTGCGGTGTGCGGGTGATCACTCATTTGACACATCAAAGTACAACCCGACCAACCGGCATCAGATTGTCCACCAATAGATCGCCTTGTGTGCCGGGTAGGTGCAAGACACGGCCGCGACAATTATTTGTCAGAAATCTCCCAAAGTTCGGAAAAAGTACAGAAAAACGGCCGTGAGCGAGATTTTGATTGCACGATACAGCCACTTTCTATATAAAACGGAAGTGAACGAGGCGAATATGTGTATGGTTCCGTGTAGGTTGAAAGATGGATAAGAAGCAATCAAAGAAACAACTGACGTTATGGAAACGAATAGCGGTGACATCACTTCTCTTGCTGTATCTCGGCCGTTTGGCGGGGAGCGCGATGATGTATGCGCTGCTGCGACGACTGCTGCCCCGGCAGGCGTGGCGCGATAAGCTGACACAGCACATTGCAGCGATTGGGTATGCGTATACCGGCCGCAACGCACAGGTATACGAAAGGTTTGAGCTGACTGAATGGGAGGTGATCGGCGCGGCCGATCTCGACCCCAACAAGAACTACTTGATCATGAGCAATCATGTTTCGGCCGTCGATATTCTTGCCGTTATCCACGCGCTGCACCACGTTGCCCATATCCCGATTATGCGCTTTTTCGTCAAGAGCAATCTGCGATGGGTGCCACTCATCAGTGCTGTTTGTCGTGCCTACGACATGCCATTTATGAAACGCTACTCCCGCGCCTACCTAGAAAAGCACCCGGAAAAACGGGGTGAAGATTTCCGTACCGCCCATGCAGCGTGTAACAAATTGCGCGGTACACCTTTCTCCATCATCAATTATGTAGAAGGAACGCGCAAAACGCCTGCCAAAAAAGCGAAACAACAATCGCCCTACAACTATTTACTCAAACCAAAAGCGGGTGGGATGGCACAAGCGATCCATGCGTTGGGCGACGAACTAGACATGCTGCTCGATGTCACGCTCGTTTATTCGCATCCGCCCTCTTTGGCCGCCTTGTTGTCTGGGCAAATCGGCCGCATCGTCGTCGATGTCAAGCAACGGCCGATCCCTGCCCACTTTCTCGACAGCGACTACAGCAACGATCCCGTATTCAAAGAGGCATTTCACACGTGGCTCAATCAATTGTGGGTAGAAAAAGACGCGCTCCTTGCCACCTATGCGGAACGTGGCTGGGCTGTGTCGTGAATATGCCCGATCTTCCTTCATGTGCTATCGTTCTCGGCGATGAGCGAGACAGATATAGATAGAAAAAAGCCCGATTTGAGTTTGGTGATACCGGTTTACAATGAGGTAGAAAGCCTGCCCCACTTGATCGCCGAAATTCACGAGAGCCTTGACCCGACCGGCTGGGATTACGAAATGCTGTTTGTGGACGATGGCAGCAAAGATGGCAGTTTTGCGCTGCTGGAAGAGATGGCGGCCGCCGATCCGCGCATTGTCGTTGTCAGCTTCCGGCGCAACTATGGACAAACGGCCGGGTTCGCGGCCGGGTTTGATCACGCACGCGCCGATACCATCGTGACGCTCGATGCAGACGGACAAAACCCCCCGGCCGATATTCCCAACCTCGTCAACAAATTAAACGAGCCAGACGGCGACTGGGATGTGGTCAATGGGTGGCGCGTCAATCGCAAAGATGACGTAGTGCGGACAATTCCATCGAAAATAGCCAATGGTCTAATCGCCCGTTCATCTGGTGTCGATCTGCATGATCGCGGCTGCTCGATGCGGGCGTTCCGGCGCGAAGTGGTAGACGAATTGAACCTGTATGGCGAAATGCACCGCTTCATCCCCGAACTGATTGCCAACGCCGGATTCAAGATGACAGAAGTGCCAGTTGACCACCGCGCCCGTGCGCTTGGCACATCAAAATATGGCCTTAGTCGCACCTTTCGCGTCATCATGGATTTGATGACAGTCACTTTTTTGCGGAAGTACGGAGATCGGCCGATGCACTTATTCGGCATGTTGGGTTTATCGTCTGGCGCGGTCGGTGTGATCATCAGCCTAGGGCTGGCTGTTTATAAATTGCTGGGGCTGGCGATGGGTGGCATAGACGGCTATCGGGCGAACGTGATAGATCGGCCGCTCCTTACATTGGCGGTGCTGCTTATGATTTTGGGCGCACAATTTTTGATGATGGGCTTGCTGGCTGAACTGCTCGTGCGTACCTATTACGAAAGCCAAAACAAACCGGTGTACCAAGTGCGAACGGTGGTACGCGCCCATTAGAATGGGGCCGTTAAAACGGGCCGTTAAAACGGGCCGTTAAAAAATAACATGCTTTATCTCGTCTCTACCCCCATCGGCAACCTAGAGGACATCACGCTCCGTGCTGTGCGAACGCTGCGCGAAGTCGATTTGATCGCGGCCGAAGATACGCGCACCTCTGGGAAGTTGCTCAAGCACCACCAGATAGACACGCCGCTGATCAGCTTCCACGAATACAGCGATAACAGCAAGCTCGACCAATTGATCGAGCGATTGACGACGCAATCTGTCGCCCTCATCACCGACGCGGGAACACCCGGCATTTCTGATCCGGGCTATCGACTGGTGCAGGCTGCCATTGCGGCCGGGCATACCATCGTGCCGATTCCAGGGGCGAATGCGGTGACGGCCGCGCTGGTCGCCAGTGGCTTGCCTACCGACAACTTTCTCTTCCTCGGCTTCTTGCCCAAACAGCAGCAGGCGCGGCAAAACGCTCTGCAAGAAGTGGCCTCATTGCCGTATACGCTTGTTCTCTATGAATCGCCGCACCGTTTACTCAAATTGTTGGGGGCGGTGCTGTCTGTTTTGGGAGACAGGCAGGTGTGCGTGGCGCGTGAACTGACGAAGCTGCACGAAGAACTGTTTCGCGGGACGGTGACAGACGCGATCCTCCATTTTGATGAAAAGGGGGTGCGGGGCGAAATAACGGTGGTGATTGCAGGACAGGAAAAAACGGCCGTATCGTGGACAGAAGCGACTATTCAAACAGCCCTGCGTGAACGGTTGGCAGAGGGTCAGTCGCGCAAAGAAGCGGCCGCACAATTGGCCGATCTCTCTGGCTGGCGCAAGCGAGACATCTATCGGTTGAGCCTGGAAAACGGGTAACTGAAACTTTTTAACCTTTTCCTAAATGCTGCCTCACGCCGTAAAACAAAATCGCTCCGGCCGCGCTGACAGAAAATGAGTCGATCCCGGCCGCCATTGGAATCGTCACCAATTGATCGCACAACGCTTGCTGCGCGGCCGTCAGCCCATGATATTCGCCCCCCAGCACCACAGCCACAGACGGCCGACATACCAACTGGGGCAACGCGACCCCATTCTCCGCTACCGACCCCAGCACTTCGATCTCATGTTGCTGGGCGTGGACGGCAAATGCTGCCAATGAGGGTTGGCGCACAATCGGCAATTTGAACAGGCTGCCCATCGACGTGCGTACCGCTTTTGGATGAAAAGGATCGCTTGTGCCGATGGCGACAAACGCGGCCGCGCCCATGCCATGTGCCGACCGTATCAGTGCGCCGATGTTGCCCGGATCAACCACATCGGCCGCCACCGCGAACAGACCTTTTTGCGCCAAAATGTGCGTCGGTTCGGGCGGAAGTGTCACCAGTGCCATCATGCCGCCTAGATTGCGCTCGCCTGTGAAGGGGGCGAGGGTTGCGGCCGATACGGCCGTTGTTTCGCACCCTGTTTCGATCAGTTCAGTCAGCACCGTCTGGTGGCGTGGTTTGTCGATAAAATGTGGTGCGTAAATAGCGTGCGTGATCGTCCATCCCGCCCGTAAGGCGCGTTCGACCAAGCGTGTGCCTTCAATGGAGAAGCGGCCGAATCGCGCCCGCCCCCGCGCTGTCATCACTTGCCGAAACCGTTCGATTACCTGCTGCTCTGTTGCCATAAACACAAAAAGCGTACCCCGAAGAGCCGCCTTTTCCAAAAAATGAATGATAGAAGGTGATTTGTGAGGAGTCGAGATTATGCGCGTCTGACGGCGATGCTTGTCAGAGAAACCAATGCTGTGAGGAATAAAGCGAGCAGTGTCGCGGGGCTGGTTGTCGAGACGGCCGTATCATTCAATGTAATTGCTAGGGGAATGTTGACGATGTTCTCAAGCTCACTTGTCTCTACTGGCTCAACTTGTACAGCTTCATCTTCAACCAAATTATTATCAGTTAACTGTATTGGCTCAACTTGTACGGCTTCATCTTCAACCAAGTTATTGTCGGTTAACTGTATTGACTCAACTTGTACAACTTCATCCTCAACAACCAACAAACTAGACGATTCCATCATCACTGGCAAATTGTCTATTGCGTCGTCTGTGCTTTCTTGAATGTCTCTGATGTTTACTGATTCGCTCTCTAACGTTGTTGTATCAGTCGTGTCAAATTGACAATACAGTAGTCGGTTGGGCGTATCTTGCAAATCGCCAGAAATAAGACCGGGAGTAGCGGCCGCCAGCAGTGCGTCTTTCACTTCGGCCGGGGTGGCGAATGGGTTTTGCTGCAAATACCGTGCCGCGCAGCCGGTGACATGTGGGGTGGCATACGATGTGCCGTTTTTAACGCGATACCCTTCTGTCTCATCTGTTGCCATGTAGATGTCTACACCGGGCGCAAACAGTTCGACACAAGCCCCCATTGCTGTAAATGTGGCGGCGCGGTCAGCTTGGTCAGAAGCGGCAACCGTAATCACATTGCTCGCGCCACCGGGAGAGATTTTACATGCGTCGTACTGGTATTTGTTTCCGGCCGCTGCCACGACAGTAATGCCTTTAGAAATCAATTTATCAACGGCCGCATCATAAGAAACAGAGTCATAGCTGCCCAAACTCATGTTGACGATGGCCGGATACTGCGCGTTGTCGCTCAACCAATCCATCGCTTCCAAAATGCGAGAAACATTGCCCGCTACATTGCAATCGAGTACGCGCATGGCGTGTAATGTCACCCCACTGGCTACCCCCACATTTTTGCCGCCGATGATACCCGCAACCCCTGTACCATGATTGCCACAAGAAGTTAGACCATCTTCGATGTTGTCATAATCATTGACAACCCGGCCGTCAAATTCGCTGTGTTCTGCATTGATGCCTGTATCAAACACATAAACATGTACCCCTGTACCATCTGAGTTGCTTGTATACGCATTGTCCATCGGCAATGTTCTGTTGTCGATGCGATCCAGACCCCAGTTCGCCGGGTCGTTAATCGTGTTTTCAACGGGGTCAGTCATGCCGCGTACAATCATATCTGCTTCGATGTGGGAAACGGCCGTGCTGGTACGCACTGTCACCAGCGCATCCTCTGGCATGACGGCCGCAAAACCGTTGAGCGCATCGTATTGATGGAGGATTGAGCCGCCATGTTTGACGATTGTTTTGTAGAGAGCCACCTTTTCTGTCTCGTCTGTCGTATTGAGCATGACGATGTATTGCTGTGGGAGCGCGTCTGCATGGCTCGCATTGCTAACCGCCATCATCGCGCTTTCTGCCGCATACGCTTGTGTATGAAAAGCCAATAGAAAAACAACGAAAAAGAAGAAAGTAGTGGTTAGTGTGTTACGAACGCTCATTTTTGTGCCTCAAAAATGTTTAACATCATTTCTAATGTATATATTGACACATCAACCTTGTAAACTACCTTACAGTCGCTTACGAATCTCAAATTGGATAGGAATCGCCTGTTTACTGCGTTGGTACTGGTTCTGACAATAGAGGTATTCTCACATTTTCTTCAAATTGTTTTCACAAATTGACCACAACTCGCGCATATTTTCCTCAATTTTGATATGTACCCTCATAGTATCAAGTGATTAAACGTTGATGTATGAGGATGCTATGATGGAAGAGAAGTTGTCGTTTCAGCAGTGGTTATTGAGCGAGCGAACGCTCAAAATGATTTTATATTCAGGGGCATTTCTGCTTGTTTTGGCGGGGATTGTGTTTGTGCAGACGCAGTGGGCGATGCTGCAAGCGTGGCAAAAAGTAAGTGTGACGATGGGTATGACGGTGTTGACGTATGGCAGTGGGGTGTTGCTGGCGCGGCGGTCGTCTTCGTTGCGTGTAGGGGCGTTGGCTTTGCTGGGTGTCGCGGCCGGATTTGCCCCACTCAACTTTGTTTTGCTCGATATGCTCGATGTCATTCCGCCAACGATTGACCCGCGCTGGACATGGCTGCTGGGATCGCTGGTGTGCGCGGCCGTCTATGGCTGGACGGTGCATCGTGTGCGAGCGGGGTTACTAACGTTGTTTACCGCGCTGGCTGGATTGAGTGCATATGCGGCCGTCATCGCCTTTTTCACACCGCCTATCGCTGTCTGGATGCTCCTATTGTGCCTTCCGCCCTTTCTTCTCTCCGCGCTTTCACGACGATGGCAGCATCACGCATGGCTCGGCCGCCCCCTGCACACACTCGCTCATATCGCCACCCCATTGCTCTGGCTAGGTAGCACCACACTCTGGGTCAATGGCACCATTAATGCGCTCGATGAACTTTTGATACTGCAAACATTCGACCCCTGGACACTGCTCGCTGTGACAGGGATCAGTGCAGCTTTTTATTGGACAACAGATTGGCTCAATAGCCGTGCGTGGGAGCGATGGCTGTCTGTCAGCATGGTCACCGGTACGTTTCTGATGAGCGTGTTTCAGTTCGCGCTGCCGTTTTTCTGGACAGCGTTGATCTTGTTATTGCTTGGTGTCGGCTATTGGACGTTGGCATGGAAGTTTGATAATCAAGAATCTGATGATCAGACAAAACGTGTATTTCCCCTTTATGTCGCCGGTTACGTCTTGATCGCGCTCGTCAATCTGCTGGCTTGGATGACGTATTCTGCACCTCAGATCGACATCGCCCTCCTGTTATTCGCCGATGCACTGATTTGTTTGCTCGTTGCGTTTATGCACAAACGAGAGATTCCTGTCTATCTAGCGATGGGCTTGTTTTTGGCGGCTGTTTGGATGTTGGCACTTGTTCCAAAAACGCTGTTCTGGTCACAGCCGCCCTTTGTGTTTGTCGGTTTGTTTGTCGGCATTTTGTATTTTGTGATCGGCCGTCGTTTGCGCCACACACGCCCTACTACATCACACCTGCCACGCGCCTTCATGGTCAGTGGGCTGCTGCTGATCGCGGCCGGGCTTGCAACGGCCGTTGATTGGCTATCGGTATTGCAATGGATGATAGAAACGGCCGCAGCTATATGGCGGCCGTTGTACGATGGCTTGATCACATTTGTCTCAAACAAAGTCGTGCAAAGCATAGGCTTGCAGATAGGCGCGGCCGTTTTCTACCTGTACACATGGCAAAATCGCCACCGCTCCTATGCACTCAGCTTCACCATTTGCATCGGTCTCCTGCTCAGTTTTGCGGGTGTTCTCGTCGCCTTCCCATTTGAAAGTGTACGTGCGCTCCAAAGCCTCTTGCTTGTATGGGGTATCGCACATGTCGTGATCGGACTATTGATGCGGGGCGATTTCGGCCGTCATAGCCGTATCCCGTTTCTCATCTTTGGTTGGCTGATCATGTTGCTTGGCATCGGCTTTAATGGGGTTGCGCTTGTGTTCATCGGACTGCCCCTGTTATTGATCGGTATTCAAAAACGCCAGCCGCGCATGAGCGAAGTAGGCGGTGCCGTCATTTTGGCAGGCTTGCTCGTGATTGTCTACGAAATAGGGTGGCTGCTGCATATACAAATGTTGATCGTTCCCATCGGACTATATATGCTGGCTGTAGGCTGGTATGAAAAGCAGCGCGGCAATATGACGATCTATCGCTGGTTGACATGGGGTGCATTGCTCATCATGTTCAGCACCTCATTTTTGGAGACGTACAACGGCCGGATCGCACTGCTGTTCATCGTCGAAGGGGTTGCGGCCGTGGCGTGGGGCATCTTCACACAGTCGCGCAACTTTGTCCGTCTGGGGGTCACTGCCCTCATACTCTTTGGCATGTGGCAATTTTATGTTCATGCGGCCGGAACGCCCCGTTTTGTCCAGATCGGCGGCATTGGGCTGACATTGCTTGGCGGTGGGCTGTGCTTGCTGTTTTATCGGGAGCGGTTGCTGGCATACCATGCCGCTTGGCAAACGACTTGGAAAGCATGGAATCCGTAATGTGTCATGTTGTGTAATATATAGAACCGCCTGTCAAACGTCAGGCTGACATCATCAAAATAGGCTTGCGTCTCGCACAAGGGGCGCGGCCGTATGGATGTCGATACCGTAATGTGCGATAGCTTGCTCATAACTGATCTTGTTGTCCGGCTCACCGTCCGTCGGTGGCAACGTTTCCAGCAGTAACACATTTGGCTCTGGCAACGAGCGCACAACATCGCTTAATTGTGCCGATAACGTGAAATTCCCCTCATACCATTCGAGCAATGCCATGCCGATCAAGGCAGTTTGTGACATCAAATGAATCTCCCCTGCCACGGCCGTCTCTAGCCCCCGCAACAACAGAGCCCGTGCCATAAGCATGTCATTTTGCTCTATTTTGACCAAGCCCTCCACAATCCAACCATAGATCAATGCGGGTACATCGTTGTACGCTTGGCTCGCACGAATCGCTTTTGCCGTCAACTGATTAGCGATCTTATATTGACCACGCTCGTTTTCAATAATCGCCAATTCGCACAAAGCGACTGCCTCCGAGCGATGCGCTTTATTGATAACAGAAACCGCTTGTCTCAGTAGATCACGCGCTGGTTCGTAAACCTTATTTGCTCGATAAACACTGGCACGGAGCTGGTGAGCATACGCAACACGCAATTCGCTCTTGATCTGCCTGCCATGCGTCTCTGATGCGATAGCATGTGCCCCCGCTTGCTCATAATCGCCTTGCCCAATCGCAATGTAACCACGCCAAAAATCGACGATGCTCAGATATTCCCACTGCGCGTTTTGTTCAAAGAGTGCGGCCGCATCATTTGCCCATGCCAGCGCAGTATTCATGTTGCCCTGCCAATAGGCGATCTGCACCAAATGAAGCATGATGATCGGCAATAATTCGTCTGCATTATTTTCCGCCGCCTCATCAAACCCTTGCACAAACATATCGTATGCTCTTGTGTACTGCGTCGTCGTAATTGCCAAACGGCCGAGCGCGAGAAAAATATACGCTTGATGGGCATCCAGACGATCTTGGTCTAGCACCTCCAATGCTTTGTCGAGCGACGCATTTGCCAACCCAAAACGACTGAGCCGCGCCTCAAACGTCCCTTTGCCGTACAAAACACCACTCCATACCGCCTTTATACGCTGATCTTGTGCCGTTTCGGCCGTCTCCCGAAGGGCATCAATCGCCTCTCGAAACAACGCATTTCCCTCGCTCCACCGCGCACTGCTATTGAGAAAACGCACCAATGGAAACCACATTTTCGTCAATGTCCGCCACATTTTTTCGTGAACTGCCCATTGCCATGCTTGCACGACGTTGCTGAAAAAACTGTCTATTTCACGCATTGCCCCAGCTTCTCCGGCCGCGATTTGTGGCAAACGGTCAGCCAAATAGGTCGCCGCCCACCGGGCAAGGCGTGTGGCATGGCGCATATACTGTTCATCATCTATCACCACCCGCGCATAGTCGCGTATCAATGGATGTAGTCGATAGCCTGCCCCATTTTCCGTTTGGGTGAGGAGCGATTTCTCCAGCATATCGTCGATAGCTTCTTCAGTTATATCAGTTAAGGCGGCCGCTGCCTGCAATGTAAAGTGATCAGCAAATACTGCCAAATGACTGAGTTGCTCTTGTAATAATTTTGGCTGTTGTTGCCACACATACATACCCACCAAATGTTGAGAAGTATCGGCCGTTTGAGCCATCTTTTGCAACTGCTCCACCACTTCTGCATAAGCAACAGAGATATGTTGTGCCAGCAATTCGATAGCTTGCGGATTGGCCTCCAATAGTGTGCAAATAGTGCGAATGTGAACGGTGTCCATCAAAGTTGTTTTGTCATCTTGGTCACGATCTTGATGATTGACGACGTTTGTAAAAAGCATATTGGCTGCATCGGCCGACAATGCCTTCACTTCCAATAACTGTTCACCCTCTGCCCCCACTGGCTCGGCCGCCGCTACCAGCAGCCGTAGCCGAGGAGCGATTCGCAGCCACTCTTTGACCAACTTCCGTACTTCGTCCAATATCGGCAACCCATCTAAAACGAGCAAAAGCTGCTGGTTATGCAAAACGTTATGCAAGTGTGTTTCGATGCTGCGCTGGTCAGTTAATTTTGCAAAAGCAGGCATAGCATCCATCGCTTGCAGCACCAGTCGGGGAATTTGATCGGCGGCCGTCACCGTACTTGCATCGACCCAGATTACATGATCGACAAACGGTTGCACCGCTTCCATGGCGACTTCATTGAGCAAGCGTGATTTGCCCATGCTCTTCGCACTATAAAGCGTGATAAAGCGTATGCGCTCATCCATCAGCCACGCATAGAGTGTCGTCAACTCAGCCACACGGCCGATAAAGCGTGTCTTGTATTGGATCGATTGCTTGTTTTGGCGCGGCCGTCGTCTATCTATCTCCTCTAAGTATTGGTATTGCGACTGTAGCTCAATCCCCGGTTCTACACCCAACTCCTCCTCCAACATGCGTTTGCACCGTTCATACTGTGCCTTTGCGGCCGCGATGCGCCCCATGCGCGTATACAGTTCCATCACATGCAAATGAGCCGCCTCTTCCCAGGGTTCTATCGCCACCCATCTTTGCGCCAGCGTCAATGCCGTCCGAAAATCCCCCTGCATCGTATAATGGTCAACCAACAATGCCAGCGTATCCTGTAATTTTGATTGCCAGCGCTCCCGTTGCCCCACCAGCCAATGCTCAAAATGGGGTGTTTCATCATAAAACAGCCCCTGCATAAATTCACCCTTGATCTCCTGTACACATTGTGCCAGCATCGTATGGTCAGATGCTTTCAATGCTGTCTCAAACGCCAGCACATCGACCCAACAATTGTCATCATAGACAAATTGAATCGCCTGCCGGGTACGCTCGATCTGATTAGGCAAAAGCCCACCGAGATAAGACAACGCCCAGCGCAAATTGGCACGCCCTTGCTTCTCCGTTTTGTCTGGCCAAAGCAACTCTACCAATTCAGCCCGTGGCACAGCACGATGCTGGCTGATCAAATAAGCCAACAGTGCCAGCGCACGGCGTGACCGAAATGTTGATAGGGTTGTATCGCCCGAAGCGATTGAAGGAACACCCATCAATTGAACCTTTGACTTGCTCATGCCAACCTCACTTGTGTTACTCATAGCTTAATGGGTCAGCATTGCCTCTGCCCATTTATACGCATCGCTCTTGCGTTTTTTAATTGCCGCCACCTGCCTCTCTTGTTCTCCAACTATGTTTAGAATACCGTATTTTCTTGTAATTACCAAAGGAAATCGGCGAATTTGTGAGCGTATATTGCCTTGATTCGATGGCGTATGTGATGATGCACAAACGGTTACGACAACGACAAACCGTGCGCCAGCCGCTCTAGCACCTGTACCGTGCGTACCGAGATCAGGATCGAGCCATATCGACTTTCTATGCTATACTGAAAATATGAGTGTTTTTGCTATTCTTTACGAACAACAAAGCGTTCCATTTGAGTTGACGGTTTCTGCAAAAGTATCTGTGTCGGCGGCCGAAGCCAAACGAACTGTCAACCGCTACGTCGGTACAGAACTAAGCACAAATATCGGCGCAGAAACACCAGAGCTAATCATCGACGCTGAACAAACATTTTGGCGTGTGCCACTCATCTTAGCCTTCCCTTTCTCTGACACAATCGGCATCGTTGGCTCAATGTTGGTTGATGCCCAAACGGCCGAACTTCATACTTCCCCAGAAAACGATCAACAAATCATCGATTACGCGACCCGTTTGTATGAAGGTTTCACATTACAAGCAAAGTCATGATGGATACTACTTACCAGCCTGTCCGCGGATGGCACTGGCTGCTTATGGTTGCGAAATCAGCGAACAAGCTCTTGTCAAATTATTCGATACAACAATCGGAACACCATTTAATCGCCTAGATCGCCTCAACGCACTCGGTTTTGATATTGACCGAACGGAAAAATCGGCCGAGCAACTGATCGATGCAGTCAATAATGGCATCTTCCCAATCGTATCCGTTCGCGCTGAATATCTATCATGGACAAACTTTGGCGGGCCACATGTACTCGTTTTGGTCAGCGTTGATGACAACCAACTTTTGTTCAACAATCCTGCTCACGACCAATCGCCACTCATTGCAAGCGTTAATAATCAACAAGTGAACATATTTATGAAAACATCAGCCCAACCTACGCCCACCAAAATCTCTCTTTTCCATTATGTGTATGACAAGCTGTACCCGCTCATTCGCTGGTATCACGAAAAATGGAACAAAAACGATTGGTTCACCGAGATCATACCTCAGCTATGGCTGGGCGGTGCGCCCACGTACCCGCGTGACTATGATTTTGTGTTGGCGAATGGGTTGAATGCCGTTGTCAACATTCGGGCAGAACGGCAAGATGATCGACAACTGTATGCTCAAAATGGGATCGAAGTGATTCAGATACATGTATTTGATCGCCTTGTTCCGAATGCAGCGCAGATCGAGGAGGCGGTACAGTTTACACGTACCATGATCGAGGCAGGGCGCACGGCGTACATCCATTGTGCAAAGGGGCGCAGCCGTTCGGCAACATTGGTGGCGGCGTACCTGATGCGTTATGAATGTATGACGTATGATCAGGCGCACGATTTTATGTCTGCAAAACGGCCGCTTGTTCACATGAAAGGCAAGCACCGCCAAGCGATAGCCGAGTGGCAAGATGCCTATCCGCAGCAGCAGATCGGGAGCAGCGCATGAGTGCAAAAACGATAGACGAGTCGCGTGTGACGCTGACGCAAGTGATGGGGCAAGAGTTGGCTAATGTGTATGGCAATGTGCATGGCGGCAACATTATGAAGCTATGCGATGAGGCGGGGGCGATGGCGGCGATCAAACATGCGCGGAAGCCGTGTGTGACGGTGGCTGTCGATTCGATGCAGTTTCATTCGCCCGTCCATGTGGGCAATTTGCTGACGCTCCGGGCGGAGGTGTCTTGGGTGGGCAATACGTCGATTGAGACGGAGGTGCTGGTAACGGCCGAAGATGTTCTGACAGGCAAAGTGACCCACACCAATACCGCTTATTTTGTGTATGTCGCGCTCAACAAATTGGGACGGCCGACCAAAGTACCGGAGATCATCACGACGACGGCCGTGCAGAAACAACGCTATGTGGCGGCCGAAGAACGCCGCGCCTTTCGCCTGAAACAGCGTGGTTAATACCCCTGTTCGGTGCGCTGCACCCACGCCGGAATATCACGAATAGTAGCGAGTGCCACAAAATGGGATTTGTCCACGTCCGGCACTTGCTCATGCACCCATGTATTGTCACGGGGTAGCCAAATCGCATGACCGCCTACCTCACACACCGGCATCACATCAGATCGCAGCGAATTGCCAGCCATCAAAAATCGGTCTGGCACATAGCTGTAGCGTTGCAGTACGGCACGATAATCGGCCGCTTTCTTGTCGCTGATAATTTCGATATGCGTGAACAGATCAGCCAACCCAGATCGGGCGATCTTTGTTTCTTGGGCAAATAGATCACCCTTTGTGATGATCATGATCGGGTGCGTTTGACGTAGCTGCTCAAGCGTTTCGCGCACCCCATCGATCAGGGCTATCGGCGCGTTCATCATCTCCCGGCCGAACTGCATAATCGTCTCGATCTCATTGCCCGTCACCCGCCCCTCTGTTAGCTCAATCGCCGTCTCGATCATCGACAATACAAACCCTTTTACACCGTAGCCGTATATTTTGAGATTGCGAATGTCTGTCTCTACCATGCGCGCCTGAATATACGCCTTGTCGTGATAGCGGGAGAGCATGGCGACAAATTGCGCCTCAGCATCGTGGTAATGTTCGATTTCGTGCCATAGCGTGTCGTCTGCATCAAAGGCGATCACATCAAAGCGGGTCATCGCTGCTGTACTTCCTCTTCGATTTGTTGTAAATATGGGTCAAGCGCGGTGGTGTCGGCCGTGGGCGCGGCCGGTGCGGATGGCATACTGTCTACGGCCGGAGTGCGAAGCTGACGCAAGTAGCGCACAAAGAAAAAGCCACCGATGATCACCGCCACCGGAATGCCGAGCCACAACACCAGGTTCAGCCCTTCGGCCGGGGGATTGGCCAAGACGCGATCCCCATAACGCTGCCGAAAGTTCTCATGGATTTCTGCTTTGGTACGGCCGTCTGCCAGTTGACGGCCGATCTCTTCCCGCCAATCCTGACACGCCTGTGTCGCACACGTATCGAGCGGCTCACTCTCGCACACTGGGCAAAACAACTCTTTCGCCACGTCATTGATCGCGTCATACGTCACTGTTTCTTGGGCCAACGCCCCCTGTGCCAGCACCAACAAAAGCAAGGCTACAAAAGCGACAACCACACGCTGTCTTTGACTACGTTTCATCAATATCTTTCCAATGTTGCATCGACACTTTCGGCACTTCATACTGATCGGCCGGTTTCGTAAACACCAGATCGTAATACACAGACATACCATACGCGCCCACCGGAGGCGTAACGATCTGCATCAACTCCCAGCCCTGCAAAGCAAAATGCTGGATCACTTCCCAATAGTATTCACCATGATGTGTCCGCCGGAAACGGCTCTTACCTTTTGGCTCTACGCGAATAATTTTTGTGTGTTTCATACCTTCATTATAGAAGATTTTTGTCTGTTTGAATGCAAGAAAGTTGTCAAAACAGAATGTCAAGATCGCGCGGCCGCAGCTTATGTCTCACCAGCTAACTGCAAAACTTTATTCAAAATGGCATTTGAATAATGCAACGTTGAATCACGAAGTTGATTTATCAACGGTCTAATTTCGGCAATAGACCCTTTATTCTTCGCCAGTAACAATATACCCAGAGCACCAATACAATCAATCCCGTTTGCCTCGGCCACACGTCTTGCCCGACGATCATCAATCAGCAATTTGTGAGCATTGAGCTGCTGATACAGTGCCATTGCTTCAAGCTCGCCTGTACCTAATCCACCAACAGCAATGACGAGTTGATTTTGATCAACTTCGATAATTCGCTCACGCAGGAACTCTTTCAAAACAACAGCTTGTGGTTTATCGAGTTGACTTACCTCTTGATAGACAGAAATCGGGACATAGACATCATCATACAAATCAACCAACACACTCAATGATGAGCAGGTCGCCAAAGCGATAAGTGCAGAACTATCAGCGACAATAATCATTTTTAGACTAGAAGGGTGTTGAACTCAGCTTCAAGCTCATCAGGTGTCTGCACTTGAAGTGTAATGTTATGTTGCTTCAAAAAGTCTAGAAACCAATAGCGATCAACATTCGCCACTTCACAGGCCGCGCCAATGGATAACTCGCCGATTTGATACATCGCTACAGCTGCGTATAGTTTGATTTTCTCGGCGACACGATTTGGTGTGTCGAGCATGAATTGTTGTGGTGGTAAGGTTATTATCACGTCCATGAGAATAGTGTAGCATAAAAAGAACATCGTTTTGCGTCACCCAATGTCTTAGGCTTTCATTTCTGGACTTGCTCTAATTCAGTCACAGGTAGATTTGAGAGAGCTTCTGCATACACTTCATTTTTCAAGCTGTCCTTTGTCGCTACGGTAAAACCGCTAATAGATGATACCTTTCGCCTAACAATGGATCAATCCCGAATAGTAGACGGTACAAAAAATTGGAACGGTAGCGCATTGTAGATGTAGCTGTCGTTTGTGCGTTTGTTTTGGCGACGGCCGCCAAATAGATAGATGCGCGTTTCGACCGTTGTCATCGCGCTGCCCAACCATTGGGTGTCTGTGTCCAGCATCGGCAAATTAAACACTTGCCACGTATCAGCAATCGGGTCATACAACTCGCCATACGGCCGCCCTTCTGCCAAACCGCCCCCCACCACATACAATTTATTGAGCAATGTTGCACTGGTCGCCTGACTGCGCGGTTGCAGCATATCGGCACATGGCTGCCACTGTTCGGCCGCCGGGTCAAACGCTTCGCACGTCGTTAACTCTTGTCCGGCGGCTTGGCCACCGACAACATAAAGCTGATTTTGCACCACGCCACCCGTTGCCCCTGTGCGGCCGGTCAGCATATCGGGCAACGGCCGCCACGCATCGGCGGCCGGATCGTACACAAACGCTGTGGACAGCGCGGCCGTGCCATTCGTGCCACCAAACAGGTAGATATTGTCATTGTAGGCGATAGTGACTGCGCCACTGATCGGTTGCGGCAGGGCGGCGGCCGTGCGCCACGCATCATTGGACGGGCTGTAGATTTCGACGACATCGGTGGGCGCATTCTCGGCCGTCATGCCGCCGGGGATGATCACCTGACCCAGCACCACGCCCGCGGCCGCATCGCGCACGGCCGTCGGTTTTTCTGTTAATGATCGCCATACGTTGGTGCGCGTCGTGAGGGCAACGCCTGCGCCTGTCACGCCCACGGCCGTTTCGCCACCAATGGCATACACGTCTGACCCGGCCGCTGCCAGCGCAAACCCCTCGCGCTCTTCCGGCATCGGGGCAGTCGTTGACCAATACGTGTTATCGCCAATCGGCTGTGGCGCAAAAGTAGCGACCGGTAGCGGCACGGCCGTCGCAGAAAGCGCGGCCGTTTCCTGCCCCTGCATAGACCGCCAGCCCAAAAAGCCCACAATCCCCACAGCCAACACCAAAAGCGGCAGTAACCAAATGAAAGAAGATGTATTCGATTCCGAAGATGTATTCGATTCCGGCAAAGGGGATACAGGAGGCGGAGCGACAGGGAGCGGCTCAAATGCTTTTTCTTCATCACTCGCACTTGCTACCTGCTCGGCCGTCTCAACCCCCTCAACCAAATCCCCTTCTCTATCTCCCGCCTCTATCTCTATCTTCTCTTCTATCTTCTCCTCCGTCTCAAAAAGCCCCTGCCCCGTCGCAATCGCCACCGCCTCCGTCCGGTTCGATGCACCCAGCTTGGCGTAGATATTGCGGACATGTACCTTGACCGTATTCGGGCTGATCGACAGGTGCTGGGCAACTTCATTGTTGGTCGCCCCTTTTGACAACACAACCAATACATCCATTTCGCGGACACTCAAACGCTCGCCATATTCAGCCATAAATCGCCATTATTCTACTAACTTTTTCTGGAATGTCGCCCGTATCGAATCGTTTTTAACAACAAATTCACAACGCCGATCTCAATCATTCATTCGGTTCAGGTGTGGGTGTCCAGGGGCCTTGTCCCGGCCGCAACGTTTGTGTGGGGAGGGGCATAATGGTCAGCGTGCCGCCTGTGTCGGTGATGGCGACGGTCGCTTTGATCGTTGTTGTGATACCGGCCTTCGCTTTGTCAGCCGTGCAGTCAGCTTCTGCCTGAGCAAGCGGTTGATTGAGCGCGGCCGTAGCAGACTGAGCATACGCGAGTTGATATTGCTCGATAGCCAAGCAAGGTGAACCGCTTTCGGCCAGTTGGCGACCGTAGGCGACATACGCATCGTACAGCAAGCCACACGGATCATGAAAACCGGGCGCATACCCGCACAGACTGCTGAAATTGGCGATAGAAACAGGCCAGCGAATGCCGCGATATGCCAGTCCTTGCAGGTAAAGTTTGGACGATTGTAGCTGCGCGTCGGCCGAGGCAGGCAATGTACCAAGCCGTTGCGCCAGCTCAAGATAGTTGACCCCGCGAGACACTTCGTTGCCCGATGTCAACTGAAAACCAACGCCGATATACGCATCAAATAGCAGCGAATCGGTACGATACCGTTCATAATTAGGGTTCACCAGCTGGAACGCGATCAACGCTTCAACGGCGCTTTCATACTTGCTGTTTTCGAGCAATGTTTCGGCGGCCGCGATCTCCTCGTTTAGCTCTTCTTCGTCTACTGTTTTCGTTGGTTCAGTTGTCGGTTCTAGGGTGGGCTGCGGCGTTTTTGTCGCTGGTTCAGGTGTGCGGTCGTCTGTGCCGGGGCGCGGTGTGCGCGTCGGGCGGCGGGTAGCGGTCGCTTCGGGCGGGGGCAGCAGTTCGACTGTGGCGGTAGGCATCGGAATAGATGCCTGACGGCCGACGATCTCCGCATACAGTATATCGACATCTTCGCGGCTCACGTCTCCGGCCGTCGCATACGGAATCTCGGTCATAACACGCTCAATCGCCCGTTCGGCCAACACGTAATTCTCCGCCTCTAGGCTATCTTGTGCCAGCGTATAATTGATGACGACATCAGCATTGACGGTAGCGATCTGCCGCTCCGCCCGTTCCGATTCGCCACTGCGAACGCCCATCATCACCACAAAACCAAAGTATGCAGCCAAAATAGCGGCAACGATCAACACCAATCCGATTATTCGCAACCCTTTGCGTAATGCGCTCAACGATTCTCTCCATAATGCGACTTGCCACTAACAACAAGTCACCGGGGTTTGAGTATAGCTTACTCTCTCATAATTGCGTGATAAATAGCCACCGTTTTCCCTGCGATCTGGGATTGTGTGTAGTTGGCTAATGCCCAAGCGCGGCCCTTTTTGCCAAGCTGTTCCCGTGCGGCCGTCGATTGTTGCAGCATGTACAAATGCTCATACAGCGCATCAACGTCATCTTCTGGGAAAACGAGGCCGGCATCACCGATCACATTGGGAATCTCGCCACTATCAGAGCCGATCACAGGGACTTCACACGCCATCGACTCGATGATCACCCGGCCGAACTGCTCTTTCCAGGTGGGCAGTGTGCGCGATGGCAACACCATCACGTCTAGCTGTCGTAAAAAGGCGGGAACATCTTCCGAACCGATCTTTCCTACAAATTGGACACGCTCTTTGATAGAAAGGTCATCTGCCAATTTTTCTAGCTCGGCTCGTGCGCCACCATCTCCCGCAATTTTGATCTGCCAATTGCCGGGAAGACGTGCGGCCGCGCGCAAAATAAGGTCAACCCCTTTCTCTGGGTTGAGGCGGCGGCTGGCAGAGCCGATGACAAATTGCGCGGCCGAACGTGCGCCGCGTGGTGTAAACAATGAGGGTGTCACCCCAAATTGTGGCAGCACCATCGAATCACCCGTGAACCCTTTGCGCCGCCAAATCTGATCGGCCGCGGCATTGCCCATAATTCCGTAGCGCGACCACGCCAGCACCTTTTGCTCGATCCAGCGAAACGGCGGCGGATAGTCTCGATAGATGTTTTGCCACGAGAAAAACAGCACTTTCGCGCCTGCTTTTCGCGCATGGCGCATCCCGTGCCATGTCACAAAGCTATACGGCTCTTCATCCATGTGTACGATGTCGGGCTTGATGTCGCGCAGCAGTTTGGGGAGACCAGGATAATAATGCAGATGGTGCTTGCCATTGAAGCGGATCGGTTCAACTTGTAGCCGGTACCCATTGGTGTGGCTCGATTCGAGCGTCAGATTGCCTCCCGCTTCGCCCCAACTGGGGGGGACGACAACGGTCAAATCAATATCGGGGGTTTGCCCAATCGCTTCGAGCTTTGTTTGGTACGCCCCGGAGACGCACGCTTTGGAGACCATCACCACTTTCATAAGTGGCACGATGATAATACGTTGTCCGTCTCATTGCGAGTAATACGAACTGTTTCATACACACAAAAATCCTGCCTGTTTTTTCGGCCGAAATCAATGCGTTTGTCGCCATCGCCTTACTCTGGTACACGGCCGCGCAAGGCGACCATCGCCTCTAGGAGGCATGTCAACACATGCGAACGCATCAACCTATTTTGCGCCACACGATAAGCGGCGCAGTCAACAACAAAGCTGTACCGAGCAAAAGAACAGGTGGTGGTTGGGCGATTTCGGCCGAATCCAACCCAATCGCCAATGGAACATCAGGTGTCGTTGACGTTAATTGACCATTTTCTAAATCTATCTCTGTCATAGCTGCATAAAGGTTGATTAATGCGTTCATCAAGTCTGCACTACCCATTTGGGCATCATACGGTGGTTGCCAAACCTGTCCGTCTGTCGTGGTCAATGTCGATACACCCTCGACACCGAAAGAGACAGCTTTTGGAAGCGCAGAAGTCTCATCAAAATAGTTGTCTAACGTCCAATCAGCAAACGCTTGAGCCTTGTTCAGATATTTGCTATCTCCAGATTTGTGGTAAGCGTTCACCATATAATCGATAGCCGTTGCCCAGCTTCTCGCATTATTGTCGTACATCGTGACAGACCCATCTTCTAGGGCATCTGCAAAATACCAATACATATCGTCTAATCGCGTATGCTCCAATCCATTTTCAGGCTGGTGAAGCTCGTCATGGGCATATTGAACGCTATAAATGTCACCCAAAGCGTACTCGCTCGCCCAATCAGTTCCCTGATACCCATTGGCAGGAACAACCCACGGAAAAAACCAACCCCATTGCTGGTCTGCAAAACTCGCCATTTTTGCCGCTAATGCTGGCTCGAACGCAGCCAGTCGATTGGCAGCATCTTCTACACCATGATTCATAGATAGGTATTGTCTGGGAATGTATGGGTTTTTAGACCCGGATCGTCTATCAAAAGGAATAGAGCCATCATTGTTCGTTACGTCTAGGATGCGGCCGTCGATCAATTTGTTCAGGTAAAACACCATGTCCGCTTGAAATTCGGCATCGTCTGGATACGCCAAATACGCATCTGTCCACACCTCTGCAAATATCCGTGTCATTCTTGGAAATGAGCCATACAGATCATCTTCGTGCATTCCCCATCCGTCTAACTCGTCAATATAGATGTCGCCATGCCTGTTGTAAAAACCGTTCTCTTTGTCCCAAAAATGCTCTTCCCAAAGACCTCTCGCATACGCCTTGAATCTGTCAGGATGATTGGTCATCAAGTAAGCATAGAACGGCGCGAACTTCTCATAAGCACCGTTTGGCTCATGCAACCAAGCGTGATAAAGCGGTGCATCGTCTGGCGAATGCCATGTGTACGGAATGTCGGCATTGATGGTTGTAAGGTACGCAGGGCTGTCATATCTAAAATCCCATCCAGAATGCTCACCAAATGGGTACAGTCCTTTGGCAGATTGTTTGTCGCTAAACCAGTTGAGAGACTCACGCACGGCATCAACGTATTTGGAATCCCCAGTCACAACACTCAGCGACTGAAAAGCTAAGTACATACCGCCATTCTCCAATGGGTCTGCGCCTGTGACGGTTTGTTTATGCGCTTTGTCCTGACCATGATTCCAGTTATCAGGATTTTTCTTGCTCATCATGGGAATGTTGGTGAACGCACGATATGACCACGCGCCGGGGAAATCGAGATCACTGAATGTCTCGCCACTGGTGGTATTAAACGCGGGAAAAGCAGGCAGGGCGTTTGTTTCTCGTCTCAGGAATACGGAGAACATGGGAGAGGTTTCGGGGCCATATCGTTCGTCGTCACGGCCGTCTGCCAGCATCGTTTCGGCATAATCGATCACTTTTTGCAAGTAGATGTCTTCGGCCGATTGTTGTGCATGTGCATCTAAGCTCGTCATAAACAAAGCGAGTAGAGCAATGAGGAAGGGCAATGTTTTTCGTGTCATATCAACTCATTTTCCGCCATGTGATAAGCAAGAAAGTTAGAAAAAAGGTTACGCTCAATAAGAAAATAGATGAGGATCGGGCAGTTGCGTCCGTATCCAATCCAACGGTCAAAGGAGCAGCAGGTGTCGGTGTATCCGTAGCCACTGGCAGCGCCGTGTTGGTCGGTGGTGGTGTCTCTGTAGGCAATGACGTTGGTGTATTGGTCGGTGTCGGTGTCGGTGTCACGGCCGACGATTGATACACCCGCACATAATCGACCAACCACTCAATCGGTTTTTCAACTTGGTTACTCCAATTTCCCGCCCACGCGCCATCTGTGACTTCCATCGTTAATTTCATATACTGGTTCACATCTGACACACCGCCAGCACTGGTTCGCCAAGATTCTTCATCATCAATGTAAAATATGTACTCATCGGGAGTCCATAACATGCCAAACGTATGATATTGATCGTCGTAAAGGTCTGGACGGTTAAACCCAGCCGAGTCCTTTTGATGTTCTGCTCCGTAACCGTCCCAGTGAATTGCGTGGTTTATTTGTCCATTCCAGCCATTGATCGACTCAAAAACATCGATCTCCGTTCCATCATTTCCCTGTTCTCCAGGGTTGTTGTTATAGGGCATAAGCCAAAAGGCCGCCCACCCCCCTTGGATTTGCGGTAGCTTACATCTGACTTCAAAATACCCATATTTTGTATCAAACAGTTGGTGTGTCCGAATCGCGCCAGCGTAGACCACGCCATTCTCTTCACTCACTGACAGTTTGACCTGACCATTCCCCGTCATCTCATAATTGTCGTCAGACCAATAGCTTCCGCCTTGTCTAAACCATTCGGGAGCAGGTTTCCATTTGGTGGCATCTAGGGTATTGCCGTCAAACTCATCATTCCATATCAGTTGTAGGTTGTCAGTGGGATTTGTTTCAACAGGCGGCGTGACGGTGACTGCTTCAAGGGTGAAGTCGTCGCAATATGCGCCACCACTGCCCTGATATTTGAAGCAGAAAATTTTTGCCGAGGTCGCCCATGAGGCGGTGGTAAATTCGAGTGAGCCTTCTTGGTAGGTGGTGCTGGTAATGGCAGGAGCAGTTTGTTGTGGACTACCGTGATCTTTGACTCCGATAATCAACTGACCGGTACTGCCATCATTTAATTTGCCCCACCCTGTTAAGCGATAGGTGGTGCTGGATGCTAAACCTGTGACAGTCTGCTCAAACGCCCCTTCGCCGGGTAACTGACCTGCATGAGAGCCAGTGCGTTGTCCTGAACTAACGATAACCCCACCGCCCCATGTCGTCCACGGCGAAATCTCGCCATCCTCAAAACCGCCATTGCTGATCAGGTTGATCGGGGATGAATAGACACCCATAGTGAGCAACAACGAGAGTATGGTCAATGAGGCGATGATTTTGAGCTTTTTCATGATGCTATGTCCTACAAAATAATTGCGTCGTCCGATAAACAGGCATTCAGGCATTATTGACTGTTCATACTCCCCATCCCTTATCATGTGGCCCGGCCGCTCTATTATTGGCATGTGAATGCGTGAGCATGGGCAAAATCGGCGTAACAATACAATTCCTTATCGGGTTTGTCAAACATGTTTACAAAGCGATGGAGGAGAAGCTATCCAAATTTACAATACGCCGATCAACTTGAGACAGCGCACTCATTGATCGCACACCAAAACGGCCGGTTTGCTGGGCGCAACAACCACATGACAACTGGGGCGACTCGTTAAACCGGGGGCAATTTCCATACAGCCTTGCACTGTCGAGCGAGCAACGCGGCCGTCTGCCAATTTGATGTGACTGCGCGGCCGTACATTAGAATCATCGATCCGCACATGGCTGATGTGGGAGATCGTCTGGAAATTATACGGAGCAGCGACCGCCCATCCCAAGTATGTGCGTAGACTCTCGTTGTTGCGCCACACTTTGCCAAACCCGTACTGTGGCTGCAAATAGCCGTCAGGCGGCACAATCGCCGGATCATCAATCGGGTCTACGGCCGCATCAAACGTATCGCGGAACACAAGACGAAAACCGGGCGCATCACACAACGTCGTCCCATCTTTCGGCAACACAATAATCTCATTGCGTCCTTCCATCCATAACAAATAACCGCGCTCAAATTGTTGTTGAGAAGCCGCCATTTGTGATGTCAAAAACGGGCATTCTCTTGTCAAACCGGGCGTGAAAAACCAGCGATCTGTGCAATCAAGCGGAACAAATGGGGTTTCTGTGGGCAGTAGCGTAGGCGAAGCTGTCCAGGCTGGTTGAGGTGTATTGGTGCTGATAGGCAATGGGGTAGATGAAGCTGTCCAAGCTGGTTGAGGCGTATGGGTGCTGACAGATGTTGACGTGGCAGGGCGCGGTGTTTGGGATGGGGAAATCGGCCGTACTGTCTTCTCTTGCACGATGATCGCAAGCGTGGGAAAACGCTTGGGGGTTGGCACGGCCGTCCGAGTCGGTGGAGCATCGATCTCGATAAATGGGACGCGCTTTTGTGTGGCGGTCGGTGCAGGGGTTTCTGTTGATGGAGGCGGTGTCTCGCTCGGCCGTATCGTTTTTGTGGCAGTGGGCGGAATGGCGGTTGGCACGGCCGTTGCAGTAGCGGAAACCATCGCAGTAGGCACGGCCGTCGGCGGGGTAGGATCAAGCGGCCGTTCTCGACACGCCATTAGCAGCAAAAAGAGACAGAGGAGCAAAAACAGTTTTGTCGCGTTCATCATTTTTGAGTGTATGCGGCCGTTCCCCATTCTCACACCGATTAACACACAAAATAGCCACCCCGTACCCAAATCGCCTAACTTGCATCGAAAACAGCCACCTATCACCCTCCTATAAAATGAAAATGTGCTGTGCTTACTTGTGGATTGCATACAGTTGTGCCACAATGTCGCTGATTTGAAATTATATGGAGTTTTTGATGAAACCACTTCGCACCATCACCCTGCTATTGCTCATCGCCCTCGGCGTAAGCACGGCCGTTGCCCAAGTTCCCAGCCAAGACAACACCCAGATCGATAACACCGATAACAGTTATTGGTACGCCGAATACTTTAGCCACCAGTACGCGGCCGGAACACCCACCCTGACACGCAACGATTCGATTGTCGCGTTCAATTGGGGGCAAAGCTCACCCGACGTTACCCTGCCCAACGACTATTTTTCTGCCAAATGGACGCGCAACTTCAATGTGCCTGTCCGTAGCGGCTACCGTTTTGAGCTAGAGGCGGACGACGGCGCACGGGTCTGGGTGGATGGCAAGCTGGTGATAGACAATTGGTGGAAAACGCCCCTCGTCCCCACCTCTCTCGATCTCACGCTTGAGGCAGGCAACCACAACATCACCGTCACCTACTTTGAGAACACCGGCAACGCACAAATCCGCTTCCAATTCTTCCCCCGCGCTGCCCTCTCCACCGATACGTGGATGACCGAATACTTCAACTCCCCCTGGGAATTTACCAACCCTGTTTTCGTGCATGAAGAGACAGAAATCTATCACGATTGGAGCTATAACGCGCCTGCGCCCGGTGTCAATGCAGATAACTTTGGGGTGCGGATGCAACGGCTGATCACAGTGCCAGGTGGCCCGGCCGAACTGTATCGCTTCACCGTGCGAGCAGATGATGGGGTACGGATTTATGTCGATGATCAACTGTTGATCGATGGCTGGACGGGGCAAGCATGGAATCCGATTTCGGCCGATATTACGCTCTATCCCGGCACACATACCGTGCGTCTCGAATACTATGAAGCAAGCGGGTATGCTTTCCTAGAAGCCAACTATTACAAAATCAACGAACTGGCCCAAGAGCAGCGCAGCAACCCATTGCGAATGCTCAACCACGTGGGCGAAGTGATCGTCGAAGAGGGCGTGATCACCAGTGCGCCCGGTGGCTATTTCCCGCTTCAGCCCGGACAAGGCGTACCGGGCGAACTGTACCGCCAGCAAGTGACGACCACAGGCGGGAATGGCAGCACCGCACCGGGCAGTTCGCAGACGGGCAACGGTGGTATGCACGGGGATGCAAGTTCATCTGTCCCTGGTGGTGGTGCGCCCAGCCAAGACAACGCCCGTTATCGGTACAGTGCCTACAGTGACGAAACGGGTGGCGGGGTCGATATTATCGATCAGTGGCGCGGCAACTATTGGGCAGGACGCTATCCGCTTGGTTTCGGCCGATTCGTGACAGACATCGCTGTTTCGGGCGAATACATGTACGTGGCGTGGACGGATGATCAGTTTCACGGCGGTCATAGCTGCCGGGGACAAATCGACATTATCAACGTAGCCGACCCTGCCAACCCATTCCGCATCGCTGTCATCGACAACCCCGGATACGCGCACAGTGTCTTTATCAAAGAAGGGGTTTTGTACACGCTATGGGGCTGTTCGTCTGGCGAATGGGCGCGGAACACATCACAACTACGCATGTACGATCTCGATCCGTTCCAGCCGATTCAGTTGGGGCAATATCAGTTGTTGCTACCGGATCAATTTATCCCGTTCTACCTCCACATCACCGAAGCGCGTGGCTATGTGTGGGTGCCATACGATAACAATAAATGGGCTGTTTTTAGATAGTAGCGCAGCGTGAAACGGGGCGTGGAACATCGTGAAACGGTGTGGAACATGCGTGAAACATAGGCGACATTATGCTATAATGTCGCCTGAATATGAGTACGCTCGATTATTTAGTTGCCGGACATGTGAGCCGCGATCTTGTTTCTGCGAAAGTTGCGCCCGAAGGATATACGACGGGTGGCACGGCCGCATTTTCGAGCCAAGTGGCGCAAGCACTAGGGTGTAAGACGGCCGTGCTAACCAGCACGGCCGCCGACATCGACCTGCCAAGCACCCTACCGGGCAGCGTGGTCGTCAACGTTCCGGCCGCACAATCCACCACCTTCTCCAACATCTACACACCAGACGGCCGTCAGCAAATCGTGCATGATTTGGCCGCGCACGTCACCATCGACCACCTGCCAGACGCATGGCGCACCATACCGATTGTCCATCTGGGGCCGATTACCGACCGCATCGATCATCATTTGGTCAATGCGTTTGATGACAGCTTGATCGGCATTACGCCCCAGGGCTGGATGCGAACGTGGGACGCAGACGGCCGCGTTAGCCCCATCGTGATGGAAGTGGCTGAGGTGCTATTGCCTCCGGCCGACGCGGTGGTGATCGGCGAAGAAGATTTGGTCGATACGGGCGAATTGGAACGATTGCGCCAGTTATGCCGCTTGCTGGTGCTGACGCGCAGCGCACAAGGCTGCACCCTATTCCAAGACGGCCGTGTGATCGACGTACCTGCCCCGGCCGTAGAAGAATTAAACGCAACGGGCGCGGGTGATATTTTTGCCACCGCCTTCTTTATCAAGCTGCATGAGACAGACGGGGATATGATCGTGGCGGCCGAATTTGCGAATCGCATCGCGGCACTGTCCGTCACCCAACCCAACCTGACAAGCAAAATCGACGCAATCATGCAAACAAGACACACGGCCGATGACAACGGCCGTCACACCGCAAGCGCAACACAATCTTATGGCTAAAATTTACGCTTTTGTCAATCAAAAAGGAGGCGTTGGCAAAACCACCAGCGTCATCAACATCGGAGCCTATCTCGCCGAAGCGGGAATGAAAGTGTTGATTGTGGATATGGATTCGCAAGCCAACGCAACTTCATCGCTAGGCTTCGACAAACACACCATCGGCGATAGCTGCTACGAGATTTTGCTAGGCGAACCCAACGTAGCGGAGGCGATTATCCGCAATGCAGAGGCAAAGATCGATCTGTTGCCATCGAAGCCAGCCCTTGCCGGGGCAGAGGCGGAGTTGGTCAACCAGGTTGCGCGTGAATATCGCCTGAAAAAAGCGTTGGAGAAAATCGAAAAGCAATATGATTATGTATTGATGGATTGTCCGCCCAGTTTGGGTCTGCTGACTGTCAATGCGCTGACGGCCGCACGGGACGGCGTGATCATTCCTGTGCAGACAGAGTACCTGGCGCTGGAGGGGTTGACCCAATTGCTCAATACAATTGACTTGGTGAAACAGCACCTCAATACGCGCCTCAAGGTGCGGGGATTGATCTTGACCATGTACGACGGCCGGACAAATCTCAGCCGCCAAGTGGTCAGCGAAGTACGCGAACATTTCCCTGGCAAAGTGTTTCGGGCGATTGTGCCGCGCAACATTCGGCTGGCAGAAGCCCCCAGCTACGGACAACCAATCAGCCTGTACGCTCCCGATTCGGCCGGGGCGTTTGGCTACAAAGTGCTGGCGGCCGAACTACTGCAAACTGATAATAAAAGGAAGGAGCGATGACCAAACGCAAAAAAAGCGGTCTTGGCAAAGGGTTGGGCGCACTAATCCCGACGAGTGACGGCGAAGCAGCCAGCCAAATTCCGGCAAGCGGTCTGCAAACGATTCCAGTTGCCCAGATCAAACCCAACCCGTACCAGCCACGCACCGAATTTGAAGAGTCTGCCCTGGCAGAATTGGCTGCGTCCATCAAAGAACATGGGCTGATCCAGCCGCTCATCGTCAATCGTGAGCCGTCGGGCGACTACATTTTGATCGCGGGTGAACGACGCTGGCGAGCCAGTCAACGGGCGGGGCTAAAAGAAGTGCCTGTCGTCGTCAAAAACGACATCTCCGCACTGGAAATGCTCGAATTGGCGATTATTGAGAATGTGCAACGCGCCGACCTGAACGCGCTCGAAGAAGCCCTCGCGTACCAACAATTGAACAGCGAGTTTGGGCTGACGCACGAAGAGATTGCGCGGCGGGTGGGTAAATCGCGCCCTGCTATCACCAACACCATTAATTTGCTCGATTTGCCAGATCGCGTCAAAAAGGCGGTGATCGATGGGGAGATCAGTGGCGGTCATGCGAAGGCGATTAAATCTTTGCCCACGGCCGCAATGCAGGTCGAAATCCTCGGCATTGTGATCAAGAATGGGCTGAGTGTGCGCCAGACAGAAGAGCTGGTGAAAAAGCGCAAATTGACCCAAAAACCGGCCGCCAAGCAAGCGAAATATCTATCGGCCGAAATGGAAGATGTGCGCCAACAATTTGAGAACCGTCTGGCTGCTCCGGTCGATATTCAGGATGGCAAGCGCGGTGGCAAAATCGTAATCCATTACACATCACTCGAAGAATTTAACGCGATCTACGATACGATTGTGGGACATTAAATTCTGACGTAGGGACATGGCGCGCCATGTCCCTACGTCGGGCATGGTGTGTACGGACACAGTTAACCGTGTCCGTACATGCTGCAATTTCAGGAGAACGCATTTGTGAGCAACGTTTTTGATGAATTGACATGGCGTGGGCTGGTGTACGACAAGACAGAAGGCACGGCCGCAGCCCTAGCAAACGGCAATGTGCGCGTCTACAACGGGTTTGATCCGACGGCCGATAGTCTGCACGTGGGGCATCTGGTGCCGATGATGGGGCTGGCGCGGCTGCAACGGGCGGGACATACGCCCATTGCGCTCGTCGGCGGTGGCACAGGCATGATCGGCGATCCAAGCGGCCGTTCGGCCGAGCGCAACCTGTTGACGACGGAGCAAATCGAAGCCAATATCGCCGGGATTCGGCCGCAGTTGGCGCGGGTGCTTGATTTTGATGTTGCCAGCAATCCAGCCCAAATCGTCAACAATTATGACTGGCTTAGTCAACTGTCGATGATCGATTATTTGCGCGACGTGGGCAAACATTTCAACATTGGCTACATGATGAGCAAAGAGTCGGTCAAGAATCGGCTCGGCCGGGAATCGGGCTTTTCGTACACTGAATTTAGCTACATGATTTTGCAATCGTATGATTTTATGTGGCTGCATGACAACATGGGCGTGACGATGCAGGTGGGGGGCAGCGACCAGTGGGGCAACATCACGGCCGGAACAACCCTGCTGCGAAAAGTGCGCCAAACGCCGGTCAACGCGCTTGTCTATCCATTGCTCACCCGTGCCGACGGCAGCAAGTTTGGCAAGACGGCCGATGGTCAAAGCGTGTGGCTCGATCCTGAACGCACATCACCGTATCGCTTCTATCAATACTGGTATAACGCGGCCGATGCAGACGTAATTAAATATCTGCAATTCTTCACGTGGCTCGACCAAAATGAGATCGCGGCACTGGCGCAACTGACGCAGGATGAACCGCATCGCCGCGCTGCCCAGACGAAGCTGGCACAAGAGATCACCCGGATGCTGCATGGCGAAACGGCCGTGGCACGGGCAGAAAGCGCGGCCAAAGTGTTATTTGGCGGCAGTCTGGATGGGTTGTCGGCGGCCGATATTGCTGATATTTTCGCCGATGTGCCATCGAGCGAAGTGGCTGTTGGTGATGGTGATGGCGTGTCTGTGATCGATCTTTTTGTGCAGTCTGGATTGGTTAGCTCAAAGGGGGATGCGCGGCGTTCGTTGAAGGATGGCGCACTTAATGTCAATAATCAGCGCGTGACTGATGCGGCACTTACTTTGACGCGCACCGATGCTGTGGACGGCCGTTTTATCGTCCTCCGCAAAGGCAAAAAACGGTATCATCTGATCAAACTCAATTGATCATCTATTAAACAAGCAACTAAACAAACAACGGGCGCAGCTATTGCTACGCCCGTTGTCTCCTTACTTATACGCTATCTGCTTGGTGTACAATACATTACGATGAATCAATCAACTTGATTCAATAAAGATAACGATACGGAAACAAGAAAGATACGGGCAAGCGACAAACAAGCGAGACAAACATGGCAAGACCAACGATCAAAGTTCTACATATCGAAGATACCCCGACTGAAGCAAAGCTGATCCACCGTCATTTGGAGCGGGCGCGAAATATCGAATTTGAGGTTGAATGGGTGCAATCACTGACGGCCGGGCTGAAACGGCTGGCTGAAGAACAGTATGATGTGGTGCTGACCGATTTGCAACTACCGGACAATTATGGGCTTGGTACTTTGCATCTGGTACAAGACCAAGCGAATAATTTGCCGATTGTGCTGCTCACCAACATCGACGAAGAGCAAATGAGTATCAATGCGTTGCAAGCGGGGGCGCAAGATTATTTGATCAAGACAAAGGTGGATAGCCATTGGCTGGGCAAATGTTTGCGCTTTGCCATCGAGCGCCACCGTATCATGAGCGAACTACGCGACCGTTACGAGCAACGCATTGACGAGCTTAATTTCAAACTAAAAAAATAACGGTTGCCCCGGAAGATTAAACAGAACGTGTAATACCACCATCGACGCGCAGATTTTGCCCGGTGATGTAACCCGCGTCATCGGAGAGCAAGAAGCGGGTCGTCTTGGCGATTTCTTCGACCATGCCAAAGCGTCCCATCGGGATTTTCGCTACGAGTTCGGCCGATTCGGGGTAGCTATTGATGAAACCGGGTAACACATTGTTCATGCGAATGCCAGCGGCCGCATATTGATCGGCGTACATTTTGACAAAGCCAGCTAACGAAGCGCGGAAGGCAGACGATACAGGGAATTTGTCGCTGGGCTCAAACGCGGCAAAGGTAGAAATGTTGACGATGTTGCCGCCGCCCTGTGCTTCCATGATCGGTGTGATGATCCGTGCCATGCGGATGACGTTGAGCATCACCATTTCCATGCCACTGTGCCAGTCCGCATCAGGAATGTCGAGCAAGCCGCCTTTGGGAGGGTGGCCGGTGTTGTTGACAACGGCATCGATCCGGCCGTACTTTTCCATTGTGCCATCGACTACGCGCTGGATGTCGGCCGTCTCCAAAACAGAGCCATAGAAGCCAATGCCGCCTAGCTCGGCCGCCAATTTGGTCGCACTGTCCGAGACAGACATCAGCGCAACATGATAGTCGCTTGCGGCCAATTCACGGGCAATCGCTGCCCCCATTCCTTTTCCGGCCGCCATAACAATCGCTACTTTTTTCGTCATTTTATCTTCCTTAATGTGCTGTGCATGTTTAGTAAAATATCGTTGGGGAGCATAACATAGTTGTAACGTGTGAGCGATATACCCACCAATCGAAGCACGATTCTGCAACATTTCAGTCAACCGGGGTATCAAATAGATAAATGAGAGGGGCTGTGCCTACAATTATTTGTCAAAAAGTGCCTAATATGGTGCAAAGAGGGTAAGTATGGTGAAAAGATAGACAAATGGCGTACAATTAGGCTTGTGTGAACGCTTGCTATGCTATGTGAGGCAATCACGAATGGTGTGGTGAGTTGTTGTAAAAAGACCAGTGAATTATCTATGCTCAATCAATGAGCATTGACCGAGAAACAAAAACTTAATCAGTTCTTTAATGAACGGAGGATATAAACCAAATGAAAAAGATGAAAAATTATTTGCTTGTGATGATGTTGCTTGCGCTTGGCATGATGGTGTCGGTTGGCAGCACGTTTGCAGACGGACATGGTTCGATTGTGGATGTTGCGGCCGAAAATGGCAATTTCACGACGCTGTTGGCTGCGGCCGAGGCGGCCGGATTGGCTGAAATGCTCGACGCGAACGGCCCATTCACCGTATTTGCGCCAACAGATGCGGCATTTGCTTCTTTGCCAGAAGGCACGGTGGAATCATTGCTCGAAGACCCGACCGGTGCATTGCGCCAGATTTTGCTCTATCACATTGTGCAGGGTGAGGTCAGCGCGGCCGATGTGGTGACACTCGACATGGCACAAACGGCATTGGGCAAATATGTGGGCATCGAAGTGATGGACGGCGGCGTTGTCCTCAATGGTGGTGCAAACGTGGTGATGACTGACATTCAGACAGAAAATGGCATCATCCACGTGATCGATGCGATTTTGTTGCCCCCGGCCGCGTGGGGAACGATGGAAACGGGAACAGCTATCGGCCATGCAGATATGGGTGATGACATGGGCGGCGACGACATGGACGGCGGCATGGATGATGGCAACATGGACACGGATGAGCCGATGGTTGATGGTTCGGCCGCGAGTCAATTGCTAGACAACATGCAAAAATTGCGCTTCATCATCGAGCAGATGGGTGGTGTGCTAGACCGTTCTTATCGTGGCGACACCAATCTATGTGCAGAGTACCTCGGTTACTACAATGGCCTTGAAATGGCACCGATGATGGAAGGTCTGTCACCAGAGCTAGATGCGTACTACAGTGTGTATCAAGCAGCTATCGCCAAAGTGATCGACACCAACGCGGGTATCAAAGAGGCGTGTGAGAATGACAACAAAATTCCACAAGGCTTCAACCGTGATGTTGCTCGTATCGGCATCAATGAAGCGCTTGATATGTTGATTCCTGTGGTCGAAATTGCGGCCGTTGTCTTTGACTCATTGCCAGACACGATGCCATCTATGCCAATGGACGATGCTGATGACAGCGACGATGCAGATATGCCAATGGATGACGAGGAAAAAGAGGGCGACATGGACATGCCGATGGACGACATGCCTGCCCAGCCAAAAGATGATATGCCGATGGATGAAATGCCAAACGAGGACACACCTGCTGGCATGGATCCAATTGACACTGATGGTGATGGTGAACTAAGCAATGCTGAAATTGATGCTGCGGCCGAAGCATATATTGAACGACTAGAAGCATATCTCGAAGGTGGCCCATTACCATTTAATGGATATGATCTGTATGCAGATATGTTTCAATCCTCAAATGGGATGTTGGTAACAGCTCTCTTCGCAGGTTCAGAAGATTGCGAATTTTTCTCTATATTTTTACTTATGGCATTGCTGACACCAGAATATAAAGATGTTCCGGCTGAATGGGCAGGAATTTACGATAACTATCGTAATTCTCTTGAAAATTTTGCCGTATTAAGCCAACCAATCATCGAGTCATGCGAAAGCACAGGCTCTTATTCATTGACGGATGAGCAGTTTAGTGAGTTACTGATTCAAATGTTTATGGTGCTTGATCAGTTACAAGTCAGTATTGAAGGCGCACTAGATATGTTGAATCTGTCTGCGCCTTACGCACGTGAGACAATAGAGGCTGTTGACATCATCCTTGCTGATCTCCAGTAAGCATAGCAAAGCTAAAAGATGGTCTTTTGACCAGATGAATGAAAAGCCGTTAGCATAATGCTGCGGCTTTTTTATTTAAGGTTGACATTATACTATCGACAAAATGAGGATATAGTTCGCTTTCATGTTCATATCCTTTGCCTCATTTTCCCTGCATTTTATCTGATAAATTTGCCCATCAGAACAAACCGATGTTATGATTCTGTTGTTGGTAGGTAGTAGGAAAAAGGGATGTGCCAACCCCTTACAACTTAATTATTTGGTAACTATTCAGGTGCCAGCGCAGGCTTGAGTACCTCGCCGGAAAATAATGATCCAAGTGCATTCCATACACTCAGCCCTTGCTTGCGGACGGTTGATGTATAGCTCCGCAATTTGCAGAAAGCGGATGCCCCCTCTTCACTACGGAAACAGCCTGAGACCTTTTGCTGTACTTTCATCATCCGAATATCTCGTTCGGCCAAGTTGTTGTCAAATGGCACATCAAAGTCATAAGCAAAACGGATAATCTGGGGTTTTCGATTTTGGAATCGCTCAACTAAATTGCGCGATTTACTCTTTTTCAATCGCCCCCGCCGTCCATCTGTCGTCGGGGGCTTGGTCGGGAGTGGCACTTGTGCCAACCCGTCTTGGACAATGGCATCATACTGCTTTTCCAACTCCGCCAGTTGTTCTATTGTCAGCGTTTTTTGTGCTGAATCACGGGCTAAATCGACTTTTCGCTTCGTTGCCATCAACAAATCAAGCATTTTTGTTGCCCACTCATGCTTTTCGTTTTCAATCACGGCTGTCAAATCGCGGATGTGATGGACGTTGCACAACGCATGCTCAGCTTGCTTATACATAAAGTAAGTTGCCCACGCATCATGCACTAATGTCCCGCGACAGTCGGGTAAAATACCGATTTCATTGACTGCCTTACTGCCTCGATTGCGATGCGCTGCATAGTAGCTCAACTGGGGTGTACTCGCTGTATGCAACCAATGCCGCTCCCCCTCCACATAAAAGCCAGTCTCATCTGCATGAACAACGTTGCTTTTTTTGACTGCCTCGCCGATTTCCGCCACAACATCTTCGACGTTCTTCCCTGCCTTCTTCACAAAGTTGTGCAAACTCGCTGTGCTAATCGACAAACCGAACAGGTCTGAAAACAGTTGTTGTTGTCTCCCATACGGGATGAACTGCTCATTTTTCAAATAGACAGCCAACTGTTTCACATTTGCATCGTACTGGACTGGATTGCTCACGCCCTCTGGGAACTGACCACTCGTTTCCTCTCCACATCCTGCACACACAACTGTCTCTGCTTGATGCTCTCTTGTCACGATTTGCAACGGCGGCAACTCCAACAGTTGCCGTTTTCTCACGTCACTCACTTCCGCATCGTCGCTTACCGCTTGCTTGCAATGCACACAATGGGTCGGACGATGCGTTTCAATCACGTCTGGATTTGGATTCGGTTGCAGCGTTTCTCCCTTATGCCCTTTCTGCCCACCAACCGGTTTACCACTTTTTTTGCGCTGGCTCCTCGTCCGCTTTTTTCCCTTGTCCCGACTGGATGGCCAATTTGAATTACGACTATTTTGGTTCAGGTGTGCGGTCAGTTGCTCGATCCGCACAACGGCGGCTTCCAATAAACCACTCAACTCAGCGTTTTTTTGCTTCAACTGCTCATTTTCACGTTGTAATTCTTCCATCACACTTGTTATACCATGTTTGCAAGACCTGAATAGTTACGACAAAATTGACACAAAAGGGGCGGCCGCACGTAGCGACCGCCCCTTTTTTATGGAAGTGATAAACAGGTCGTTCTAGCTGTTGCGTTTGACAGTCGCCCAGCCCGTTACGGCCGTCAGCAGTGTCGTCATCGTGATCGCAACCAGAGCCAATGACCATGATTGTGTGGTCAGGTCAGCCAAGTTCACGCTGGTCGGTTTTGGTTCACGCCAGTAACCGAAATCTTGGTCAACTACGTCGGGTGCATCTGGGGTAAGCGTCGTGGTCGAAACACCATCGGCCGCGCCCGTCGGATCATACGTGATGTCAAGTGCCACTTGATCGAACGGATCGTATGGCGAGAGAACCGTCGAGTTCACCACCGTGACAGTGTATGTACCCATCGGCAAATCATCGAACAGATAATATCCTCTTGCATCTGTGACCTCTGTCTCGATATTGCCATCTGAATCTATCAATTGGACAAATACATTAGGCAACGGCAAGTTGAAGTCATTTTCTACAGATGGATTCAAGCCATTTGCATCAAAGTCATAGAACACAAAGTTGCCGATGCTACCGCGTAACTCTTCTACTTCTGGTGATTGATAACCATAATCTTGATCGAGATTATTTGGCGTATCGACTGTCAGACTGACAGACGAATTGTTGTCGCCATCGTTTTCAGGATCGGCTGAGGGGACGTTGCTCTTATCGTTCGGTAATGTCGTCTCATCAATAGTGACTGTGTAGTCGCCCAATGGCAGGCTCTCGAAGAGATACTCACCACTCTCGTTCGTATTTGTTGTCCACTCAGTACCTGATGCGTCTGTCAACGTCACAGCGACATCAGCCAATGGTCTATCGTCCGAATCGGGGTTGTACACGCCGTCGCCATCCGCATCATGGAAGATCATATCGCCCACGCTACCCAAAACTGGTCCATAACCGAAATCTTGATCTAAGTCATTCGGCTCACCATTGCTAACCATTGTAGCTGATGTACTGTCGCCATCATCTTCGGGATCGGCCGTTGGTGTATCGTCTACTTTGTCCTCTGGTAAGGTGCGTGTGTCTACAGTCACCGTATATGCACCAAACACCAACTCGTCAAACAAATACATGCCGTCTTCGTCAGTCGTTTCCAGCGTTTCATTGCCGTTTTCGTCAGTCAAAGTCACGATCACGTTAGGTAATGGGAAGTCGCCGTCATCTGGCTCATACACGCCATCGCTATCTGTATCATGGAAAATAGTGTCGCCAATGCTGCCAACCGTTGTCGGGTAGCCGAAATCATTGTCCACATCAAGCGGGTCAGTTTCACTCAAGACAATAGCAAGCGGGTCGGGGTAAGTAGACGTGTCGCCCAATTTCGTTTCGGGGATAGTTGTTGTATCTACTTCAACAGTATATGCGCCCAGAGGCAGATTGGGGAACAAGTATATGCCATCTTGGGTCACGGCCGTCTCGATCACATCGCCAGCCTCATTGAGCAATTTAACAACCACGCCATCTGCAATCAGCGCATCATCTTCGTTCATCGGAATACCATCAGGGTCATTGTAAATAGTACCGCCGATGCTACCTTGTGGTGGCGATGGTTGATAACCGAAGTCTTGGTCACGGTCGTCTTCTGCTTCGCCCAGCTCATAGACTGATTGATCAGGCGTATCCAAGCCATCGGCATCATACGTTTGGCTGATGAGCGCGATCAATGGGTCGTTGAGCGGTAACGAGCTAGGAATGACAGTGACGGTGTACGTCCCGGCCGTCAAGCCATCGAACAAATACATGCCATCGCTATCGGTGAAGTCCACTGTTTGGCCGCCGTCCTCATCCGTTAGCACAACAGTCACATTTTCGATGCCCAATTCGCCTGTATCCTGCTCACCATTGCCATCTAGGTCAAACCAAACAGTGTCACCAATGCTGCTCAAAATAGGCTCGTAGCCAAAATCTTGGTCATCATTAGTCGGCTCAGTCGGAGACAATGAAACAGACGAACTGTTGTCGCCGTCGCCTTCAGGATCGGCCGAAGGCTCGCCTACTTTGTCATCCGGCAATGTCGTTTCATCAATCGTCACCGTGTAGTCACCAAATGGCAAATTGGTGAATTGATACATGCCATCTGTGCCGGTCGTCGTTGTAATCGCATCGCCGCTTGCGGCCGTGAGCGTAATCACGACACCGGGCAATGGGAAGTCACCATCGTCAGCATCGTACACACCATCACCATTTGCATCGTGGAAAATGGTATCGCCAATGCTGCCAGCACCGGGCTGATAGCCAAAGTCCTGCATCATGTCGTCAGGCGCGTCTTCGGTCAAAACAGTTTCAGAGCTATTGTCACCGTCGTTTTCAGGATCGGCCGTGGGGTCAGTCACTTTATCAATGGTCAATGTACGCACATCAACAGTCACAGTATACGCACCTAATGGCAGCATATCGAACAAATAGTTGCCACTTTCGTCCGTTGTGGTCGTCATTTCGTCGCCGCCCTCGTCGGTCAACACAACAAGCACATCAGCCAATGGGAAATCGCCATCGGCCGGTTCAAACACGCCATCACCATCCGCATCATGGAAAATCAAGTCACCAATGCTGCCCAAAACTGGCTCGTACCCGAAGTCGAGCGTCGAGTCACTTGGCTCATCAGGTGTCAGGATAGTGGTGGCTGTTCCGTCACCATTATCTTCAGGATCGTCCGTGGGGGCATCCACTTTATCAGTCGGTACTGTATTGGCATCCACTGTCACTGTGTATGCGCCAAGCGGCAAATCGGTGAACAAATAGAAGCCGTTTGCATCTGTTGTCGTCGTTTGGGTAATACCGTTCTCATCTTCAAGGATGACATCGACATCTTTGAGCGGGAAGTCGCCCTGGCTGATGTTGTACACACCATTGCCGTCTATATCATGGAAAATGGTGTCGCCCAAGCTGCCCAAAATCGGCCGATAACCGAAATCTTGCTCAAGATCGGCCGGATCATTCTCCGTCAATCTTACATCTGAAGTGCTATCGCCATCATTGTCAGGGTCGGCCGATGGAATCACCACTTTTTCTGTCGCCAGGGTGCGCGTGTCTACCGTAATGGTGTAGTCACCCATCGGCAAATTTTCAAATAGATAGATACCGCTCCCATTTGTTGTTTCTCGCGTTTCCACACCATTTTCGTCTGTTAACGTCACAACGACGTTAGACAACGGGAAGTCGCCATCATTCGGTTCGTATACACCATCACCATCTGTATCATGGAAAATCAAGTCGCCGATGCGACCCAAAACAGGTGAATAACCGAAGTCGAGCGTGGGGTCATTTGGTGCATCTGCTGTCAGGGTAGTAGTGGCTGTTTCGTCGCCATCGTCATCGGGATCGGCCGTGGGATCATCCACTTTATCAGTCGGCACTGTATCAGCATCCACTGTCACCGTGTATGTGCCAAGCGGCAAATCGGTAAACTGATAGAAGCCATTCGCATCCGTCGTCGTCGTTTGGGTAATGCCGTTCTCATCTTCAAGGATGACATCGACATCTTTGAGCGGGAAGTCGCCCTCGCTGATGTTGTACACACCATTGCCGTCTATATCATGGAAAATGGTGTCGCCCAAGCTCCCCAAGATAGGCGAGTAGCCAAAATCTTGGACAAGATCAGTCGGCTCGCTTTCTGTCAACGTTACCTCTGATGTACTATCGCCATCATTTTCAGGATCGGCCGATGGCACAACTATTTTTTCTGGCGAAATGGTGCGCGTGTCCACCGTAATGGTGTACTGACCCATCGGCAAATTGTCGAATAAATAGAAGCCGTTTCCGTCGGTCGTTTCGATGGTGTCGTTGCCATTGGCATCAGTCAGTGTCACGATCACGTTTGGTAATGGTGTATCGCCATCGGCCGGATCATAAACACCGTCATTGTTCGCATCATGGAAAATAAAGTCGCCGATCTGCCCTAAAATAACCACAACCTCGGCCGGATCATCATCCATCGGCGGATCAACATTTGGCAACGGGTCGCCACCATCGTCCACAGGCAAACCAGTCACATCAGCCACGTTTGTCGTATCAGTGTTAACTGTCAATGTCGCGGTACAAGTCACACTTTCACCCGGAGCTAAAACAGCCATCAGTGCCGCACAAATCGCTCCATCAATCGTTACATCATCGCCACTATCCGTCGGTGTACCTGCATCATCAACAACAGTAACATCCGCTAAGTTGGTGTTACCAGTGTTGGTAATGACGTAGGTGTAAACAACATCGCCCGGTGCAGTAGTCAGCACATCGCCATCGGCCGCATCTCCGGCCGTTTTCACGATCTCAATACCGGGTGTCAAAATTTCGACAACAGCATCGTCATCATCAGTCGGATCAGTCAAATCAGGAATGTCGTCGCCACTGGGCGTGGTAGGCGTACCCGTCACACCAGCGACGTTGGTTGTATCTTCGGTCACAGGCAATGTCAGCGTACACTCAACAGTACCGCCCGGGGCAAGTGGACCTGCCAAACCGCCGCACTCAGCGCTGGTCAGGGTCACATCATCGGCCGCTGCGGCCGTTCCCAAATCGTCAACAATAACCAAATCACTCAAATGTGTCTCACCCGTATTGCTCACAACAAAGGTATAAAGGACATCACCGGCAGCCGTCATGTATACGCCACCATCGGCCGCATCTCCGGCCGTCTTCACGATCTCGACACCAGGCACGAGCGGCCGGAAACCAAAGTCTTGTTCTGGATCATGCGCCTCATCCTCGGCCGTACCCGGATCATCTACAGCCAGCGTCGTTGTCGCAACAACATTACCGTCCCCTTCAGGATCATCACTAGGTGCTAACTCTTTTTGTCCCGGTAGGTTGGTTGTATCTACCGTAATCGTATACGTCCCCATCGGCAGCGTATCAAACTGATAAAAGCCTGTGATTGTTGTCGTCGCAGTGATGACATTGCCCATACCATCATCCAAAGAAACAACCACACCCGGCAAACCAGGCTCACCACTCTCTTGTGTCCCACTCGCATCCGCATCATGGTAAATCGTGTCGCCGATGCTGCCATAAGGCTCGTATGTGTAAGTTACACACAGTTCAGACTCGCCAAAACTAAACGCATCGCCACCCTGGCTGCCCTCCGTACTCGACAACTGCAAGTCTTCAGAATTTGCAGCCGTTGTAAATGAAATCATGGTACCCGGCGCGCCAACAAAATCAGCAAAAGGTGTGTACTGTATCACATCAGCACTTGCAATCGGTGCGCCATTGACCGTGATCTCAGGTGGGTTAAATGGGTCTGTCGCTCCAGGCAACGTTTCAGTAACGCTTGCTGTCGCATCAACTGACAAAAATGACCCATCCGGTAACAAAACACTCAACTCCGCCTCGTATGTACCAAAAATCGTATTTTCTAATGCGTTTAGATTACGCAAAAGAAAAGTTGTTGTAATTTGGATAGAGCCAGTCAGCTCAACTGAGGTCAATGTACCCAAAGCTGGATCAAATGCAGGAAGAACAAGTGTATCGTTCCAGTCTAGCAAGCTGGTTTCGTGGCTATCACAAGCCGTTTGTGTCGGAGCGTAAGCTGGCGATTGTGCATACACCGAATCGGTTGTTGCCACAATGCCAAGTGCAAGCATCATACATGCAAACAAAAAGAGCATGAGTTGAATTGATTTAGTCTGTTTCATAGATTTTTCCTCTTTAACTACATAGAAGCCAACGCTTCTAAATATGCGTGGAGGCAAGCGTAAGCAAACCTCTACAGCACTGTAGATGTTTTTATCCTTTTCCTATTATTTGTTTTTCAAGATGAATTACGGGTGCGGGTTCGGAAAATAAATTCCGGTCTATAAATACGAGTGTTTTAACCCTGACACCTACTACTACCCTTTACTAACTAACTGCTATTCAACATAAAGAACACATAGACATTACAGAAGATTGCGCCTATGGACAACTTCTTTCGTCTGTGCATAAAGTTTAGACCGCTATTTACTCAATTCGTCACGTTTATCACATTTCAAGCATAAACTTTCGCCCCGACCGCAATCGTTCCCGACGTAATCACCCGTGCCGTAATACCGCCGTGTCCACGCATCGCATTGTATCCCCCTGCACCGAGAGCATCTTCCATGCGCGAGCAAGGATGACACAGCCCTGTGTATTCAAGCAATGCGTCGCCCACCCAAAAACGCTTGTCTTTGAGCGCAAGCAAATTGACTCCCTGCACGACGATGTTGCGTCGTACTATCTCTGGCAACAGTTCGTCTATCCCCAACATTGCAGCCACGGCCGCCAAATGTTCGTGCTGCATCAGTGTCACCGCCCGTTTGCCGTTTCGGCCGTTGTAGCGATCTCCCGCCAGCCCCTTTTCGTCTACCGCCACCACATCACACGACACAAGCGGCACATATTTAGCCGGACGCACACCGATCCAACACACCCGGCCGACCTGCGGCAACGTATCCAACAATTTTTTGAGCGAAGATTGTGCATTTAACATTTGCACAGTGTAGCAAATTGTGCCAAGCAGGAAAGGCGGTTGGCAAGTATGAAACCTGACTGATAACTCTGTTGATCAATACCCTAAAACCACTTAGAATGTAGGTATGATTCAATGGGACATGATCGTGCGCGATCAACATGAAAATACAGTGTTAGCAGTAGAAGCAAAAGGACGGCCGCGCACATCGGCCGAATGGGCGGCCAACTGGCGACGCAATTTGTTAGCACACGCACATACCGAAAATCTCCCACCATATCTACTCATGGTTTTCCCAGAGAAATTTTACCTGTGGAAAAACAACAAAGAAGCAACAATAGATCGTTTGCCCGATTTTGCTGGTGATGCAGCCTATAGCTTACAGCCTTACTTCAAGCGTATCGGATTACATCCATCAAATCGGCTGCATAGAGAAGATTTTGAAGCGGTTGTACGACTCTGGCTCTTTGATTTGATGGAGGGCCGACAACAACCTACAAACGACGATCTACAGAATTGGATTCACCAATCAGGCTTACATGATGCTATCGCGAACAAACAGCTTCATTATGATTACGAGGCTGTTGTGTGATCGTCTATATCGAAACCAATTTTGTTTTTGAAATTGCCCTCCGTCAAGAAGACCATCAGATTTGCTCTCAATTGATCACACTCGCACAATCTGGTCAGATACAGCTTGTTTTACCCGCCTATTGCCTAGCCGAACCACACGAAAAATTGATACGAGAGCAAAAGCGGTACAAAGCATTAGAGCGCGAACTGCAACAGGTATTTTCACAATTGCGCCGCACAGAAGATTATGCCGAGAAAGTCGAAAAGTTTGACGACGGTATTTCATTACTGATACAAAGTAGCCGAGATGCCCGTCATCGCTTCAACGATATACGCGAGAAATTACTCAACACGGCCGCGCTTATCCCACTTAACCACACCATTCTTGTAGAAGCAGCCAACTATGAATTTCAACCGTATGAATTTGACGCGCAAGATGCTATCGTCTTTGCTTCTGTTCTATCACACCTAAAACACAATCATGCAACCCCTTCCTGTTTTTTGAATCGCAACACAACAGATTTCGGCACACAAGAAGTCAAAAACGAGTTAGAACAATACAATTGCAAAATGATGCCCCGTTTTGTAGATGGGCTTCGATACATTCATACCCAAGTTGCTGATCAAACACATTCTGACGAATAGCTTCGTCGCTCATCACTAAATATGTGCGGCATCTGCGGAACAGTTGAACCCAACCCCGACCATGCGACCATCGGCCGCATGAACGACACCCTGCACCATCGCGGCCCAGACGATAGCGGCCTCTTTGCCGACGACCACGCCGCTATTGCGATGCGCCGCCTCAGCATCATCGATCTGGCTGGCGGCCGCCAACCGATCAGCGATTCCAGCGGCCGTTATCATCTCGTTTTCAACGGCGAACTGTATAACTATCGGCCGCTTCGCGCCCAACTACGCCAGCACGGCCGCACCTTTGCCACCAACAGCGACAGCGAAGTCGTGCTGCAAGCATACCTGCACTGGGGACGCGCCTGCCTCGACCATTTCAACGGCATGTTCGCCCTCGCCATCTGGGACAGCCAGCAGCGTGCGCTCTTTATCGCCCGGGATCGTCTCGGTATCAAACCGCTCTATTATAGCCAGCACAACGGCCGCTTCTTCTTCGCCTCCGAACTAAAAGCGATCCTCGCACACCCCCACGCACCCCGCACCATCGACCCGGCCGCGCTCACCCAATTCCTCACC